>NZ_JBVVQX010000007.1:133391-349063 GCF_055811675.1 Mesorhizobium sp. WSM4808 | reverse complement strand
CCCCCACCCCTAACCCCTCCCCACAAGGGGGAGGGGGATTCGGTCGCCGCCGCTTCCCCGCCTTCGATTCCTTTGGGATTTGCTGATGACGATGAGGTAGGTTTTGCTCCGCCCTTGGAAGCTGTGGCGCCTCCTCCTCCCCCTTGTGGGGAGGGGTTAGGGGTGGGGGTAGATGCCGCTGTGACCTCTGGCGATTTCGTGTCTGCGACAACATTCCCCTCGCCCGCCACCTTCAGCCGCACGATGGGCGAGCCGATCGCCACCGTGTCGCCGATCTCGGCGCCCAGCCACAGGATTTCGCCATCGACCGGCGATGGGATTTCGACCGTCGCCTTGTCGGTCATGACGGCGGCAAGCACAGTGTCCTCGCGCACCATGTCGCCGATCTTGACGTGCCATTCGACCAGCTCGGCCTCGGCGACACCTTCGCCGACATCGGGCAGCTTGATGATGTGTTCGCCCATCTCAGGCTCCCATGGTTTCAAGCAGGGCACGGCCGACCCGGGCGGGACCGGGGAAATAATCCCACTCCTGCGCATGCGGATAGGGCGTGTCCCAGCCGGCGACCCGCGCCACCGGCGCTTCGAGGTGATAAAAACAGTTTTCCTGCACCAGCGCCGACAGTTCGGCGCCGAAGCCGGACGTCAGCGTCGCCTCATGCACGATGACGCAGCGCCCGGTCTTCTTGACCGAGGCGACGATCGTGTCGAGGTCGAGCGGCAAAAGCGTCCTGAGATCGATGATCTCGGCATCGATGCCCGTTTCTTCGACGGCCGCCTGCGCGACATAGACCATGGTGCCGTAGGCGAGCACCGTGATGGCGGAACCCGGCCGGCGGATCGCCGCCTTGCCGAGCGGCACAGTGTAGTGGCCGTCGGCGACCTCGCCGAGCTCATGTTTCGACCACGGCGTCACCGGCCGGTCGTGATGGCCGTCGAACGGACCATTGTAGAGCCGCTTCGGTTCGAGGAAGATCACCGGATCGGGGTCTTCGATCGCCGCGATCAAGAGCCCCTTGGCGTCGTGCGGGTTGGACGGCACCACGGTCTTCAGCCCCGACACATGGGTGAACAACGCTTCCGGGCTCTGGCTGTGCGTCTGGCCGCCGAAGATGCCGCCGCCGGTCGGCATGCGCACCACGATCGGGCAGGTGAAATCGCCATTGGAGCGGTAGCGAAGACGCGCTGCTTCCTGGGTCAGCTGGTCGTAGGCCGGATACATGTAGTCGGCAAACTGAATCTCCACGCACGGCTTCAGCCCATAGGCGGCCATGCCGATGGCCGAGCCGACAATGCCGGATTCGTTGATCGGCGCATCGAAGCAGCGGCTCTTGCCGTATTTGGCCTGCAGGCCCTGCGTGCAGCGGAAGACGCCGCCGAAGAAGCCGACATCTTCGCCGAACACGACGACTTTGTCGTCGCGCCCCATCGATACATCCATGGCCTCGCGAATGGCCTCGATCATGGTCCGTCTCGGCATGGCTCAGACTCCCGCCTGCTGGCGCTGGCGTCTGAGATGCGGCGGCATCTCGGCATAGAGCCCTTCGAACATGTCGCGCGTCGACGGCTTGCCGCCGGCATGCAGCGTGCCGTGGCTTTCCGCTTCCTTCTGCGCGGCGATGACCGTGTCGAGGATTTCCGCCTCGGCCTGCGCGTGCCTCTCGTCCGACCAGACGCCGAGCGCGATGAGATGGTTCTTCAGCCGCACGATAGGATCGCCGAGTGGCCAGGCGTCGGATTCGGTCTTCGGCCGATAGGCCGAGGGGTCGTCCGAGCTCGAATGCGCGCCGGTGCGGTAGGTGACATATTCGACCAGCGTCGGCCCGAGATTCTTCCTCGCCCGCTCCGCCGCCCATTTGGCCACCGCATGGACGGCGAGATAGTCGTTGCCGTCGACGCGCAGCGACGGGATGCCGAAGCCTAGGCCACGGGCGGCGAACGTGCCGGAACCGCCGCGCGCGATGCCTTGAAAGGTCGAGATCGCCCACTGGTTGTTGACGACGTTGAGCACCACGGGCGCCTTGTAGGTGGAGGCGAACACCAGCGCCGAATGGAAATCGGATTCGGCGGTCGAGCCGTCGCCGATCCAGGCGGCTGCGATGCGCGAATCGTTCGAGATCGCCGAGGCCATCGCCCAACCGACCGCCTGGATGTACTGCGTTGCCAGATTGCCGGAGATCGAGAAGAAGCCGTGCTCCTTCGACGAATACATGACCGGCAATTGCCGGCCCTTCAGCGGGTCGGCCTCGTTGGAATAGATCTGGTTCATCATCGTGACCATCGGGTAGCCATCGGCGATCAGCAGCCCGGCCTGGCGATAGGTCGGAAAGTTCATGTCGCCGGGTTCGAGCGCCTTGCGGAAGGCACAAGCGACAGCCTCTTCGCCCAGATGCTGCATGTAGAAGGAGGTCTTGCCCTGCCGCTGCGCCATCTGCATGCGCGCATCGAAGGTCCGCAGCGTCATCATGTGGCGCAGGCCGGCCAAAAGTTCCTCATCGGAAAGCAGTCCGGCCCAGGGACCGACGGCCTCGCCAGTGCGGTTCAGCACGCGGATGATCGAGAAGGCATGATCGCGGATGGTACGCGGATCGACATCGATCTCGGGGCGCGGCACCGAGCCGGCCTTCGGGATCGGCACATTGGAAAAATCGGGCGTTCCGCCCGGCCGCACTTCCGGTTCCGGAACGTGAAAACGCAACATCCCAGCATCGGCCATGACCTTTGTCCTCCAATGTTGCCTGGTGCCGATATTTGCATATCTGCACCGCCAGGCCAGTGCGAATTCGTCGGGTAGCCTTCGGACGTCGGTTCCGGCCGCGCCGGCCGATCCAGCCTCCCGCGCACCAAGATGAAGATATGTCCGCGAAATTTCTTGTCGATGTTGGGCGCCGGCGCGCAATTAGAGAGAAGGTCGGGCCGGGTTTGCCGGCAGATAAGGTGATTGGGGAAGCGCGAAGCGTAATCTCCCCCCTTGAGGGGGAGATGTCGCCGAAGGCGACAGAGGGGGTCGCCGCGCATGGAGCGCCAACTTCTTCTTTCGGCGCATGAATGTCGCATCCAGTCGAACCGACCCCCTTTGGCCTGCCGGCCATCTCCCCCTCGAGGGGGGAGATCACGCACACCCCGGTTCACCCCACGCCCGCATCATGCTAACCAACCCGCCATGGCACAGAAGAAAGCGTACGAGGTCGACGGCTGGCTCGCGAAGCCGGACCAGCGCATTTCGATCGTCCTGCTTTACGGCCCCGATCGCGGCCTCGTCTCCGAGCGGGCGAAGGCGTTTGCCGGCAAGACCGGCCTGCCGCTCGACGATCCCTTCTCGGTGGTCAGGCTGGAGGGTTCGGAGGTCGACCGCGACGAGGGCCGGCTGCTCGACGAAGCCCGCACCGTGCCGATGTTTTCCGACCGGCGGCTGCTGTGGGTGCGCAATGCCAGCGGCCAGAAGGCATTGGCCGACGACGTCAAGGCGCTGACGGCGGAGCCTGCGCGCGATGCGATCATTCTCATCGAGGCCGGCGATCTCAAGAAAGGCGTCGGATTGCGCGCCATCGTCGAGGCGGCCGACAACGCCATGGCGCTGCCTTGCTATGCCGATGAAGCGCGCGACATCGACGGCGTCATCGACGCCGAACTGAGCAAGGCCGGCATGTCGATGACCATGGAGGCGAGACAGGCGCTGCGCCGCAATCTCGGCGGCGACCGGCTGGCCTCGCGCGGCGAGATCGAGAAGCTCGTGCTCTACGCCCATGGCCAGAGCGAGATCGGGCTGGAGGAGGTCAAGGCGATGTCGGGCGACGTCTCCGGCGCGTCTTTCGACGACGCGGTCGACGCGCTCCTCGAAGGCAAGATCGGCGACTTCGACATCGCCTTCACTCGCCATTGCCAGTCCGGCGGCCAGCCCTTCCTGGTGCTGTCCTCGGCGATGCGGCAGTTGCAGCAGATCCAGATCATGCGCGGCCAGATGGAGTCCGGCAACCGCAACGCCGCCTCGGTCGTCGCCGCCGCCCGCCCGCCGGTGTTTTTCTCCAGGCGCAAGCTGGTCGAGAAGGCGCTGGAGCGCTGGAGCACCGACGCGCTCGGCCGCGCCCTGACCCGGCTGCAGACGGCGGTGCTACAGACACGGCGACGGCCGGACCTTGCCGTGGCGCTGGCACGGCAGGCGCTGCTGGGGATTGCGGTGGAAAGCAGTAGGTTGGCGCAGCGCGGCTGATCTCCCCCCTCGAGGGGGAGATGTCGCCGAAGGCGACAGAGGGGGTCGTTGCGCGTGGAGCGCTGGCCTCCTATTCGTTTCCACAAGGGCGCCGGCGCTTGGTGTGAGGCGACCCCCTCTGGCCTGCCGGCCATCTCCCCCTCAAGGAGGGAGATTAGCGGCGTCGCCGATTTCGCCAAAACCCGGCCTGAAGATAATTCGCCGGCTAATTATCGTTCCTGCTTCAGCCGCCTGCACAACTCATCGAGCTGTTCCAGCGAGCGATAGGCTACCCGCAGCGTGCCGCCTCTGCCCTTGTGATCCACCGACACGATCATGCCGATCGTATCGGTCAACAGTTTTTCCAGCGCCAGCGTGTCGGCGTCCTTTTCGTCAGGACTTGGCGCCGGCCTGGCTTCCCTGGCGCTGCTGGTGCCGGCCGGCATCTGCGCCAGCGCTTCGGCCTGGCGCACCGAAAGTCCTTCTTCGACGATGCGCTTGGCAAGGCCCGCCGGATCTTCCGCCGTCACCAGCGTGCGGGCATGACCCGCCGACAGCGCGCCGTCGACCAGCATGTCGCGAATCACGTCCGGCAGCTTCAAGAGCCTGAGCGTGTTGGCGACATGGCTGCGGCTTTTGCCGATCACCTGGCCGAGATCGGCCTGGGTGTAGCCGTGCTCGTCGATCAGCTGCTGATAGCCGAGCGCTTCCTCGACCGCGTTGAGATCGGTGCGCTGGACGTTCTCGATGATCGCCAGTTCGAGTGCGGTGCGATCGTTGACCTCACGGATGATGACCGGGATCTCGGACAGCCCGGCGCGCTGCGCTGCACGCCAGCGCCGCTCGCCGGCGATGATCTCGTAGCGTCCGGCCTGTATCGGCGAAGGCCGCGCCACCACCGGCTGGACGACGCCGTGTTCGCGGATCGACTGGGCGAGGTCGGTCAGCTCGGCGTCGCCGAAATGCCGGCGCGGATTCTTCGGATTGGGGGTCAGGAACTCGATCGGCACCTTGCCGTCGGCGCTCATGCCAGGTTTTTCAGGCGCTACTGGGCGATCGATCTCGCCGATCAGCGCCGCTAGCCCACGCCCAAGTCTCTTTCTCGAAAGATCTTCGCTCATCTTTATTCCAGTTGGCTATTCCAAATCGTTTCGGTATCGAATCGGCTCTTAACTATGCATCCGGCCTCATCAAGCGGCGCGTAACTTGCGCTCGCGGCGGATCACTTCCGATGCCAGTTGCAGATAGGCCTGGCTGCCCGAGCATTTCAAATCGTAGAGGATCGCCGGCTTGCCGTAGGACGGCGCCTCGGACACCCGCACATTGCGCGGGATGATGGTCTCGTAGACCTTGTCGCCCATATGCGCCCGCACATCCTGCACGACCTGGTTGGCGAGATTGTTGCGGCCGTCATACATGGTCAGCACGATGCCTTGGATGGTGAGATCCGGATTGATCGAGCGGCGCACCTGCTCGACCGTCTCCAGCAACTGGCTGAGACCTTCGAGCGCGAAGAACTCGCATTGCAGCGGCACGAGAACAGAATCGGCCGCGGCCATTGAATTCAACGTCAAAAGGTTGAGCGATGGCGGGCAGTCGATCAGCACATAGCCGAACGGTGCGCCGCGCTCGGTCGCGGCGCGCAGCGCATTGCGCAGCTTCAGCACCCGGTCGGGCGCGGAGGCGATTTCCATTTCGATGCCGAGCAGGTCGAGCGTCGACGGCACGATCGACAGGCCCGGCACGGCTGTGGGGATGGCCGCGGCTTCCAGCTCCAGCTCGCCGGTCAGCACGTCATAGGACGACACCGTCCGGTCCTTGCGGTCGATGCCCAGGCCGGTGCTGGCATTTCCCTGCGGATCGAGATCGACGATCAGCACCTTTTCGCCGATCGCAGCCAGCGCGGTCGCCAGATTGATGGCGGTCGTCGTCTTGCCAACACCGCCCTTCTGGTTGGCTACGGTGATGATTCGGGGGCCATTCTTCATCATGGGTTTATGCCAGAAATTCATTTTGGGCGCCAAATCGCCTGTCAGTGACGGATCAGACAGGTCGCAGGTTAGACAATTCCAGGATGACGCCGCCAACGTCGGTCACACTTGGATGTTCTACCAGATCGAAGGACCATCGGTGAACGCTTTCTTGCACTTCGGTGCGGTAATCCCGGCCTTTGTGGAACAGGCCGCGCCCGCCGGAAATCAGCCAGGGCGCCGACAGCTCCAGCAAGGTCGAAAGCGGAGCCAGCGCCCGCGCCGTGACGATTTGCGGCGTCGAAACAAGCGCGTGGCTGTCATCTATGCGGCGCGCCACGACCCGCGCCGGCAGGCTGAACTGGCCGACGACGGTCTGCAGGAAGGACGCCTTTTTGCGATTGCTTTCAACTAGGTCGATGCTGGCGCCGTCGCGTTCGGCCAGCAGGAACGCCATCACAAGGCCTGGAAATCCACCGCCCGAGCCGAGATCCACCCAGCGTGTGGCAACGGGTTCTATGCGCCCGAGTTGGGCGCTGTCCAGGATATGGCGCTGCCAGACATCGCCCGACGTCGACTGCGCCACCAGGTTGATGCTGCGGTTCCATTTTTGGAACATCTGCTCGAACGCCACCAGCCGATCGAATGTTTCACGTGAAACCGGGCCTGCCGCGTCCTGCAGGCTCCCTAGGGAAATACTACTCACGCAACATCCTTTTGTAGGCGCTGGGCGCTCTCTGCATGGCGGACATGCGCGACAATGATCGCCAGCGCCGCCGGCGTCATGCCTTCCATGCGCTGGGCATCGGCGATGGAGCGCGGCCGCCGCGCCTGCATCTTCTGCTTCAGCTCGTTCGACAGACCCGGCACTCCGGCGAAATCGACCGTCTCGGGGATCAGCCGGCTCTCCTCATGACGGATCTGCGCCACGTCGGTCTTCTGGCGATCAAGATAGACAGAATACTTCGCTTCCGTCTCGAGGCGCTCCGCCGTCTTGCCGTCGATCGCCGCAAAGCGCGGATCGACGCCAGCCAGCCAAGCGACGTCGACGTCGGGATAGGAAAGCAATTCATAGCCGGACCGGCGCACGCCATCCCGGTTGATGTCCAGCCCGTGCCGCGCCGCCTCATTCGGCGTCATGGCGAGCGACTTCGCCAAATCCCGCGCCTCATCCAGGCTTTGCATGACCTGCCCGTAGCGCTGCATGCGCTGTGCCGAGGCGATGCCCAGTTTCGCAGCCATAGGCGTCAGTCGCTCATCGGCATTGTCGGCACGCAGCGATAGCCGGAACTCGGCCCGTGACGTGAACATCCGGTAGGGCTCTGCGATGCCGCGGCTGGTCAAATCGTCGACCATCACGCCGATATACGCCTCGGTGCGGCTGAGCACGATTTGCTCGCTCCCCGCCGCCCGCCGCGCCGCGTTGAGGCCTGCGAGCAGACCTTGCCCGGCTGCTTCCTCATAGCCGGTCGTGCCGTTGATCTGCCCGGCGAGGAAGAGACCACCGATGCGCTTCGTCTCCAGCGTCTGATGCAGTTCGCGCGGATCGACATGATCATACTCGATGGCATAGCCGGGCTGCAGCATGATTGCGCGCTCCAGCCCCGGAATGGTTTTCAATATATCGAGCTGCACATCTTCGGGCAACGAGGTGGAAATCCCATTGGGATAGACGGTATCATCGTCCAGCCCTTCCGGCTCCAGAAAGATCTGGTGCCCGTCCCTATCGCCGAACTTGACGATCTTGTCCTCGATCGACGGGCAATAACGCGGCCCGACGCCCTCGATCGAGCCGGAATACATGGCCGAGCGGCCAAGATTGGCGCGGATCAACTCATGCGTGGCCGGCGTCGTGCGGGTGATGCCGCACTCGATCTGCGGCCTGGTGATGCAGTCGGTCATCAGCGAGAACGGCACCGGATTCTCATCCGCGGCCTGGCTTTCCAGCGTCGTCCAGTCGATGGTCCGGCCATCGAGCCGCGGCGGCGTCCCGGTCTTCAGCCGTCCAAGCTTGAAGCCTGCGCGGTCCATCGTCGCCGAGAGCCCAAGGCTGGCCTGCTCGTTCATGCGGCCGGCGACAATCTTCTTCTCGCCAATATGAATGAGGCCGCGCAGAAAAGTCCCGGTCGTCAGGACGACCGCACCGCAGGCAAGCCGCCTGCCGTCGGCCAGGAGAACAGCCGTGATCCGCCCATCGGCGATCTCAAAATCCAGAACCTCGCCTTCAACCACGTCGAGATCGTTCTGCTGCCGAATCGCTTCCTGCATGGCAAGACGATAAAGCTTCCGGTCGGCCTGCGTACGAGGGCCGCGCACGGCGGGACCCTTGCGGCGGTTGAGCAGGCGGAACTGAATGCCGGCCGCGTCCGCCACGCGGCCCATCAGGCCATCCATGGCATCGATCTCGCGCACCAGGTGGCCCTTGCCGAGCCCGCCGATCGCCGGATTGCAGGACATGACCCCGATCGTATCAAAGCGCAGCGTCACCAGCGCGGTCTTGGCACCAGCGCGCGCGGCAGCGCTGGCCGCCTCGCAACCCGCGTGACCGCCGCCCACCACAACCACATCATAGTGATTGGTCATTTCCAAACGTCCCAGACTCAAAAGATTTGAGGGACACATGTCCCCGCGAGCCTTTGCTGTCAAGAAAACTCCGCGAGTCGTTTCACGTGAAACAGCCTTGCACCGCCATCGCGTGTGTTTCACGTGAGTCATCGGGGCACCGATGTTTCACGTGAGTCGCACCTTGCCGCTGCTCGAAGGTCTTACCCAAGCGTTCGCAACGTTCGTCATCCTAGGGCAAAGCAGGAGCGAAGCGACGTCGCGGAGACCCTAGGATCCATGCCGTGATCTTGGCCAAAGAGTACAGCGGATCAGAATTCTGCACCGTGGCGCGCGCTCAGAAGTCGCGGCATGGATCCTCGGGTCTGCGCCGCGTCGCTACGCTCCTTGCTCCGCCCGTGGATGACGAAGCGATGGGGCGTTCCAACGGTCCATCAAAATCTCTGCATCGACAACTGAGTCATTTTACGAAAGCGCATTGTTTCACGTGAGTCATTTCCCAATGCAGAACTGTGAGAAAATCACGTCCAGCATGTCCTCGACGTCGATGGCGCCGACAATACGGCCCAGGCGATCTGCTGCAAGCCGCAACTCCTCGGCGCGCAATTCCTGCCCGACAGTCCGGCCGTCGGTTGCGCGACGCAGGTGGCTATTCGCTTCGCCGAGCAATTCGACGTGGCGCAGGCGCGACGGCAGGACATCGCCGACGCTGCCGGCTGCTTTCGCTGCCCGCCGGCCGATTTCCCCCAGCAGTTCCTCGACGCCCGTCCCGTTCTTTACCGAAATGACAAGGGCATTATCCTCCGTCGCGTCGCTCGCCGCGCGGTTTTCCAACAGATCGAGCTTGGTGCCGACGCGCAAGGTCGGCGCCACACTCGGCAGCTCGCCGACATCTCGTGGGTTCGCGATGTCCTGCAGCAAGAGCAAGAGATCGGCGCCATGCGCCTTGGCCCTGGCCTTCTCGATGCCGATAGCCTCGACCTTTCCCGGCGCATCGTGCAGCCCGGCCGTATCTGTAAGCCGGACCCGCAGCCCCTGGAGATCAAGTGTCACTTCAAGCAGATCCCGCGTCGTGCCGGGTTCATCCGTTACTATAGCGGCATCCCGCCGCGCCAGGGCGTTGAACAGACTCGACTTGCCGGCGTTGGGCGCGCCAAGGATAACGACCTCGAAGCCGTCACGGATGATTTCGGCAGCACGAAATCCGGCAATGTGCCGGTCGATCTCGCCGATCATAGTTTTGACATCGGACCAAACCGTATCCGAAACGGAACCGGGGACATCGTCTTCATCGGCAAAATCGATCTCCGCCTCGATCATGGCGCGGGCGTGAACCAACCTGCGACGCCAGCCGAGATAGAGTTCGCTCTGAGCGCCTTCGGCATTTTGGACAGCAAAACGCCGCTGCGCCTCGGTTTCAGCGTTGACGAGATCCGCCAGGGCCTCGGTCTCAACCAGGTCGACCTTGCCGTTGAGAAAGGCGCGGCGCGTGAATTCGCCCGGTTCCGCGTGCCTGACGCCGTCGAAACCAGTAATCGTCTCCAGCATCCTGCCCACCACGGCGCGTCCGCCATGAACGTGGAATTCCGCCACATCCTCGCCGGTGAAACTGGCCGGATTGGGAAAGAAAACGACCAAGCCGTTATCGAGCACGGTTCCATCGGGCGCCCTGAATCTGCGCAAGACCGCGACGCGGGGCTTAACCATACCCCCGGCGATCGTTTCGACTACGAATCGAGTCTGTGGGCCGGAAATACGGATGACGGCGACGCCGGCCGGCAGCCGGCCGCTCGACAGCGCTACGATGGAATCGCCTGAAATCATTTGCCCGCTCTACCGAACCGCCCTAGCTTTACGCCCATCAGCCAATCGCACCCGAGTTTGCCCAGTGACGCTGCCAGCGCAAAACCTGCTTGCCGAAGAAGCCAGCCCCTATTTGCAGCAGCACAGCGGCAATCCCGTCCACTGGCGGGCCTGGTCGCCGGCTTCGCTCGAGGAGGCGAAGGCGCTGGACAGGCCGATCCTGCTCTCGGTCGGCTATGCCGCCTGCCACTGGTGCCACGTCATGGCGCATGAAAGCTTCGAGGACGATGGTGTCGCCGCCGTCATGAACCGTCTGTTCGTCAATATCAAGGTCGACCGCGAGGAACGCCCCGACATCGACCAGATCTATATGGCGGCGCTGTCCTCGATGGGCGAGCAGGGTGGCTGGCCGCTGACCATGTTCCTGACGCCGGACGGCAAGCCGTTCTGGGGCGGCACCTACTTTCCGCGCGAGCCACGCTACGGCCGCCCCGGTTTCATCCAGGTGATGGAGGCGGTGGACAAGGCCTGGCGCGAGAAGCGGGCGAGCCTCAACCAGAGCGCCGACGGCCTGACCACACATGTCCAGGCACGGCTCGCCGGCTCGCACGCGAAAACAGGGCTCGATCGCGACACGCTGGCTGAGCTTGCCAAGGGCATAGACGGCATGATCGACCGCGATCTGGGCGGCTTGCGTGGCGCGCCGAAATTTCCCAATGCACCGTTCATGCAAACGCTGTGGCTGTCCTGGCTGCGCGACGGCAACGCCAGCCATCGCGACGACGTTCTCAACAGCCTCGAACAGATGGTCAGCGGCGGCATCTACGACCATGTCGGCGGCGGGCTCAGCCGTTACTCGACCGATGCCGAATGGCTGGTGCCGCATTTCGAAAAGATGCTCTACGACAATGCCCAGCTGATCCGCTTCTGCAACTGGGCCCATGTCGCAAGCGGCAACGAGTTGTTCCGGGTCCGAATCGAAGAGACGATCGGCTGGCTGCTGCGCGAGATGCGCGTCGACGGCGGCGCCTTTGCCGCCAGTCTCGATGCCGACAGCGACGGCGAGGAAGGGCTGTTCTACACCTGGAGCCAAGACGAGATCGAGGCCGCCCTCGGCGACGATTCCGCCTTGTTTTTCAAACACTTCACGCTCTCCAGCCCGCACGGCTGGGAAGGCAAGCCGGTCGTCCACCAAACCCTGTCCCAGCAATCGCACTATGTGATCGATCGCGAAGAGATCGGCCCGCTCAAGGCGAAACTCCTCACCGTGCGGGAACAGCGGGTCAGGCCCGGTCTTGACGCAAAGACCCTCACCGACTGGAACGGCCAGATGATCGCAGCGCTTGCAGAGGCCGGCCGGTCGCTGGCGCGGCCCGACTGGATCGACGCGGCGGCAAAGGCCTTTGCCCACATCAGCACCGCCGGCCGCGACGGCCGTCTGCCGCATTCGATGCTCGGCGCCAGAAAACTATTCCCTGCTTTGTCCAGCGACTATGCCGCCATGGCCAACGCAGCGATCTCGCTGTTCGAGGCCACTGGGAATTGGAGCTATGTCGACCAGGCCGGCCAGTTTATCGAGCAGCTCGACCATTGGCACGCCGATACCGAAAAGACAGGTTATTACCTGACCGCCTCGGACAGCACCGACGTGCCGATCCGCATCCGCGGCGATGTCGACGAGGCCATTCCCTCCGCCACCGGCCAGATCATCGAGGCACTGGTCCGGCTGGCCTCCGTCACCGGCAATGTCGACCTGCAGGAAAGGGCCTGGCAAGTTGCCGAGCACGCCGCCGGCCGCGCGGCGCACCAGGCCTATGGCCAGGCCGGCATCGTCAACGCCTGCGCGCTGGCGATCGAGCCACTCAAACTGGTCATCGTCGATGCGCTTGACGATCCAAAGCTCGTTCCGATTGCGAATCGAAGTCCGGACCCCCGCCGCGTCGACGTTGTCGTGCCGATCGGTACGGGTACGAATCGACCCTTGCTGCCTGGCGGAATCCTGCCGCCGACCAACGAGGCGGGTGCATGGTTGTGTACTGGGCAGGTGTGTTTGCCGGTCGTGACGGATGCTGAAGAGTTGGAACGATTGTTGCGAGGGCTATAAGGGCAACGCTGCTCGATCAGCCCAAAATTGCGGCGCTGGCGCCGCCCCTCATTGCCCTGCCGGGCATTTCTCCCGTATAGGGACGGGGAGAAAGACGCCGTCATGGACGGTTTCGCCAATTTTCAAACGAGCGCCGAGGGTGCAGCCATCTCCCTTCTCCCCGTCACTATACGGGGAGAAGGTGCCGGCAGGCGGATGAGGGGCAGCGCAAGCAGTTGCCCGTTGGCCCTCGCCAGTCCTCTTACGTGTTCATCGAATCGAAGAAATCCGCATTGGTCTTGGTCTGCTTGAGCTTGTCGATCAGGAACTCGATTGCGTCGGTGGTTCCCATCGGCGCCAGGATGCGGCGCAGCACGAAGATCTTCTGCAGATCCTGCTTGGAAACCAGCAGGTCTTCCTTGCGGGTGCCGGACTTCAAGATGTCCATGGCCGGATAGATGCGCTTGTCGGCCACCTTGCGGTCGAGCTGGATTTCGCAGTTGCCGGTGCCCTTGAACTCTTCGAAGATGACTTCGTCCATGCGGCTGCCGGTATCGATCAGCGCGGTGGCGATGATGGTCAGCGAACCGCCTTCCTCGATGTTGCGGGCGGCGCCGAAGAAGCGCTTCGGCCGCTGCAGCGCGTTGGCGTCGACACCGCCGGTCAGCACCTTGCCGGATGACGGCACGACGGTGTTGTAGGCGCGGCCGAGGCGGGTGATCGAATCGAGCAGGATGACGACGTCGCGGCCATGCTCGACCAGGCGCTTGGCCTTCTCGATGACCATTTCGGCGACCTGCACGTGGCGCACCGCCGGCTCGTCGAAGGTCGAGGAGATCACCTCGCCCTTCACCGAGCGCTGCATGTCGGTCACTTCTTCCGGCCGCTCGTCGATCAGCAGCACGATTAGATAGCATTCCGGATGGTTGGCGGTGATCGAGTGGGCGATGTTCTGCATCAGAACCGTCTTGCCGGTACGCGGCTGCGCGTTGATCAGAGCGCGCTGTCCCTTGCCGATCGGCGCGACCAGGTCGATCACACGCGGCGAGATGTCCTTGGTGGTCGCATTCTCGATCTCCATCTTCAGCCGCTTGGTCGGATAGAGCGGCGTCAGATTGTCGAAGTGGATCTTGTGGCGGATCTTTTCGGGATCGTCGAAATTGATGGTGTTGACCTTCAGCAGCGCGAAATAGCGCTCGCCCTCTTTCGGGCTGCGGATCGGCCCTTCGACCGTATCGCCGGTCTTCAGCGAAAAGCGCCGGATCTGCGACGGCGAAATATAGATGTCGTCGGGACCTGGCAGATAATTGGCATTGGCGGAGCGCAGGAAGCCGAAACCGTCCTGCAGCACCTCGACCACGCCATCACCGATGATCTCGATCTCCTGGGCGGCCAGCTTCTTCAGGATCGCAAACATCAGCTCCTGCTTGCGCATGACGCTGGCGTTTTCGACCTCGAGCGATTCGGCATAAGCGATCAGCTCTGGCGGTTTCTTGTTCTTGAACTCGGCGAGTTTCATTTCTTGCATAGACGGACCTTGAATAGATGGAGTCTGGGTAGGCTTTGGGAAAATATCGGCGGGATGCGACAAATGCCGGGCGCGGCCGAAAACAATGAGGGGCGGCGCATGACGGGAAGGAAGACCCGTCTTTTATCGTCGGTCGGGTGAAAGAGCAAGCTGCGTTTTGCGTGACCTATGAAGGCTTGAAACGCATCACTGCCCGTCGTTGTCTCCTGGCCGTTTTTGAGCAGCATGCATCAGAACGGCTTGACCACCACCAGGATGACGATTGCGATCATCAGCAATGTGGGGATCTCGTTGATCATCCGCCAGTGCCTGGCCGGTTTTTCATTGCGGTCCTCGGCGAATTTGCGCACCGCGCCGGCCAGATATCCGTGAACTGCGGACAGCAAAAGCACCGCACCGATCTTGGCATGCAGCCAGCCGCCCTGGAAACCAAAACCCTTCCAGGCGAGCCACAGGCCGAACACCCAGGTGACGATCATCGCCGGGTTGATGATGCCGCGCAGCAGGCGCCGCTCCATCACCTTGAAGGTCTCCGATTGCACCGAGCCCTTCTCGGCATCGGCATGATAGACCAGCAGCCGCGGCAGATAGAGCATGCCCGCCATCCATGAGATGACGGCGAGGATATGGATCGCCTTTGCCCAGAGATAGAAGCTGTCGGGTGCCGCGAAATACAAAAGCGCGGTGAGAACGACCAGCACCGCGATACCTGACATCATCCGCATCATCGCCTGACCGGTGCTGTTCGTGTTTTTCATCTCAGCCATCAGCGTGTCGCGCTCCGCACCTGATTCACCATCGCCTCGACATGGGCGATCGGCGTCTCCGGCGTGATGCCGTGACCGAGATTGAAGATCAGCGGTCCGTCTCCCAGCGCTCCCAGGATCGCCTCGACGCCGTCGGATAGCGCCTTGCCGCCAGCCACGAGGCGCAAGGGATCGAGATTGCCCTGAACCGCACCCGAGCGCTGCAATTCCTTCGCTGCGATCAGGGGTACCGTCCAGTCGATCCCCAGCGCCGTCACGCCGGTCTTCTGTCGATAGGTCCGGTAGCGCGAACCGGCACCCTTGGGAAAACCGATGATCGGAACATCGGGATGAACCGCCCGCACCCGGCCAACGATCTCGGCCATTGGCTGAACGCAGAACAGGTCGAAACTCTCATCGTCCAGCACGCCGGACCAGGAATCGAATATCTGCACCACATCCGCACCCGCTTCGATCTGGCGGATGAGATAGGCGGCCGAATGTTCGGCAAGCACCTTCAGCAATCGTTGAAAGGCCACCGGTTCGCGATAGGCGAAAAGCCGCGCCGGCGCCTGGTCGGGCGTGCCATGACCGGCGATCATGTAGGTCGCCACCGTCCACGGCGCGCCGCAGAAGCCTATCAGGGTTGTCTCTTCGGGCAGTTTGGCCCGCAACCGGCGAACCGTCTCGTAGACCGGTTCGAGATTCACGTGAAACACCTTGCTTTCCAGAGCCAAAATCTCCGGCGCGGTGATCGGCGTCAGCAGCGGCCCTCTGCCCTCTTCGAAGCGGACGTCACGGCCAAGCGCATGCGGAACCACAAGGATATCGGAAAACAGGATCGAGGCATCGAAACCAAAACGCTCGATCGGCTGCAAGGTCACTTCGACCGCAAGGTCGGGATCATAGCAGAGGTCCAGGAACGAGCCCGCGCGTTTGCGTGTCTCCCGATACTCCGGCAGATAGCGTCCGGCCTGACGCATCATCCAGAGCGGAGGCGGAAAATGAGCCTTGCCCTTCAGGACATCCAGCATGATCCGGTTCTGGGGCATCGGGCGCTCGCTTCTCCCAGCCTCTTCTATAATCAAAGATTCTTATATCTAAGATTCTTCTGATTCTAAGAGTCTGTTGGTTCTGGTGGTTGTCACCTGTCCCGCTTTGCCCCGGAAAACACCAGCCAACATATTGTCGCGTGCTTCTTTTTCCCAGATGTAGGGTTCTGGGGATAGCTCTGAATCGATCAATCGAGTCAAAGTGTTAGGCACAGTGGTGAAAGGCAGGTCCTGTGGACGGACCGTAGTCGAAAAAAGCCGTCCCCAAACTTGTCCCCAGTCGCCCGACGAAGCTGACAGCGCATCGAATTGTGGACAAACTGCCATCTGATACAGTCGCCTCCGACAGGCCAGTCTTTTCATCCCGCTTTATCCACAGAAGCCCACAGCCCCAGGTGACCCCCTGTGAACAAACCCCAGAGCTTCTTCCACCTGCACCTGATTTCGGACGCGACCGGCGAAACGCTGCTTGCCGCCGGTCGGGCAGCTTCGGCGCAATACAAGGACGCGCGCGCCATCGAGCATATCTATCCGCTGATCCGCACCGAAAAGCAGGTGGCGAAGGTGTTCGAGGACATCGAGGAGGAGCCGGGCATCATCCTCTATACGGTCGTCGACCAAAAGCTGGCGCGTGGCATCGACGAGCGCTGCGCGGCCATGGGCCTGCCCTGTGTATCGGTGCTGGAGCCGGTGCTGACCGTGTTCCAGTCCTATCTCGGCACCCCGGCCGGCCGCCGCGTCGGCGCCCAGCATGTCCTCGACGCCGAATATTTCCGCCGCATCGACGCGCTCAATTTCACCATGGACCATGATGACGGCCAGTTGCCGCTCAACATGGACGATGCCGATGTGGTGCTGATCGGCATTTCTCGCACGTCGAAGACGCCGACCAGCATCTATCTCGCCAACCGCGGCATCAAGACCGCCAACATCCCGATCGTGCTTGGCGTGCCGGTGCCGGAAAGCCTGGTTGCCGCCAGCAAGCCGCTCATCGTCGGGCTGATCGCCACCGCCGAGCGCATCTCGCATGTCCGGCAAAACCGCATCCTCGGCAACAGCGGCTCGTATGAGGCATCGGATTATGTCGACCGCGCCGCAATCGGCGAAGAGCTCGCCTATGCCCGCAAGATCTGCACGCGCCATGGCTGGCCGATGATCGACGTCAGCCGCCGCTCGATCGAGGAAACGGCGGCGGCCATCGTTGCCCTACGGGGGAAGAATAGATAGATGAGCGAGGAGTGCGTTTTCCGAGTCTTCCCTGGCGGAAATTCGGCGCCGCCCCTCACCTGCCTGCCGGCATCCTCTCCCCGTATGGAGACGGGGAGAGGGGCGCTGTCGCCGATGGTATCGCCAATCACCAGCGTAGCCGGAAAGAGCGCCCGAGCTGAAGCTGCCCTTTCTCCCCGTCTCTATACGGGGAGAAATGTCCGGCAGGACAATGAGGGGCGGCGCCAACGCTACAGATTAGAGCTCAAACTCCAACCGCGCCTGTGTCTGCGCCCGAGTGCAAAATGACCGAAAAACTCATCCTCGCTTCCGGCAGTCCGTTCCGCAAGGCGATGCTGGTCAATGCCGGCGTCGACGTCGAGGCGGTGCCGGCCGATGTCGACGAGCGCGCGCTCGAGGGGCCTTTGCAGGATAGCGGCGTCTCGCCCGAGGACGTCGCCCTGGTGCTGGCCGAGGCCAAGGCCACAGAAGTCAGCGAGCGCAGGCCGTGCGCCCTGGTGCTGGGCTGCGACCAGACGCTGTCGCTTGGCGACGAGGTGTTCCACAAGCCGGCTGACATGGAAGGTGCCCGCCGTCATCTGCTGGCGCTGTCGGGCGGGACCCATCAGCTCAACAGCGCCGCGGTGCTGGTCCGCGACGGCAAGGTTTTGTGGCGGCATGTCGGCGTCGCCTCGATGACCATGCGCAAGCTCGACCCGGCCTTCATCGGCCGCCACCTCGCCCGCGTCGGCGCCAAGGCGCTGGGGAGCGTCGGCGCTTATCAGATCGAAGGCGAAGGCATTCAATTGTTCGAGAAAATCGAGGGCGATCATTTCACGATTGTCGGCCTGCCGCTTCTGCCGCTGCTGGCCGAACTGCGTGACCTGGGGGCGATCGATGGCTGAGGCGTCGAAAAAAGCCTTCGTGTCGGGCCATCCGGTCAAGCATTCGCGCTCGCCGAAGATCCATGGCCACTGGCTGGCCAAACATGGCATCGACGGAAGCTACCAAGCCATCGATGTCGCGCCGCAGGATTTTGCCGAGTTCGTGAAAACGTTGCAGGCAAACAATTACCGCGGCGGCAACATCACCATCCCGCACAAGGAAGCGGCCTTCGCATTGGCCGAACGCCGCGACCAGGCGGCGCAGGAAATCGGCGCCGTCAACACGCTGTGGTTCGAGGACGGCGTCCTGTGGGCCGGCAACACCGACGGTCACGGCTTTGCCGCCAACCTCGACGATCATGCACCGGGCTGGGCAAGCAAGGGTCCGGCGGTGGTGCTCGGCGCCGGCGGCGCGTCGCGCGCCGTCATCCATGCGCTGAAGCAGCGCGGCGTTGCCGACATCCGCATCGTCAACCGCACTGTGGCCCGGGCTATAGAGTTGCGCGATCGTTTCGGCGCCGGCGTGTCGGCGCATGGCATGGCGGCGACCGATGAACTGCTCGGCGATGCCGGCCTGCTGGTCAACACCACCGCGCTCGGCATGCATGGCAATGAAGGCCTGTCGGCCGATCCCGCCCGGCTGCCCGACCATGCCATCGTCACCGACATCGTCTATGTGCCGCTGGAGACGCCGCTTCTCGTGGCCGCCCGCGCGCGAAATCTGAAGGCGGTCGACGGCCTCGGCATGCTGCTGCATCAGGCCGTGCCCGGCTTCGAGCGCTGGTTCGGCGTCAGGCCGCGGGTGACGGCCGAACTCCGGGCGATGATCGTCGCCGATCTGGTGCCGAAGCCATGATCGTGCTCGGCCTCACCGGTTCGATCGGTATGGGCAAGTCGACTACAGCCAGGATGTTCACTGATGCCGGCGTGCCGGTCCATGATTCCGACGAGACGGTGCATCGCCTCTATGCCGGCAAGGCAGCCCCGTTGGTCGAGGCCGCCTTTCCCGGCACCACATCTGCCGGGGTGGTCGACCGGGCAAAGCTTGGCGCGCGCGTGCTCGGTGACGCCGCCGCGCTGAAGCGGCTCGAGGCGATCATCCATCCGCTGGTGCGCGCCGACGCCGATGCCTTTCTGGCCAGGCATCGTGGATCAGGCGCGCCGATCGCCGTCCTCGATATCCCCCTGCTGTTCGAAACCGGCGGCCGCAACCGCGTCGACAAGGTCGTTGTCGTCACTGCGCCGGCCGAGACCCAGCGCGCCCGCGTGCTGGCGCGGCCTGGCATGACGGAGGAAAAGCTGGCGTCGATCCTGGCCAAGCAGGTGCCGGATGCGGAAAAGCGGCGTCAGGCCGATTTCATCGTCGACACCGGCCAGGGGCTGGACGCCGCGCGCGCGGCGGTCAATGCGATCATCAGGCAGCTGATAGGAGTCGGCAAACCAGGCCGCTGACACTGGCTGATGTCGGCGCCGCCCCTCATCTGCCTGCCGGCATCTTCTCCCCGTATAGTGACGGGGAGAAGGACGCTGTTGCAAAGGATTTCGCCAATCTCCAAGGTTTCGGAAAGGGAGCCGAGGTTGCGGCCAGCCCCTTCTCCCCGTCACTATACGGGGAGAAGTGCCCGGCAGGGCGATGAGGGGCAGCGCAAACCTGTGGCGATTGTCCTAGGCAACGCCGTTTCTCATTGCCATTTTGTTCCGTTGTATGAATCTGCTCCCTTGGAGCGGAGCGACTGATTCGATGCGTGAGATCATCTTCGACACGGAGACCACCGGCCTCGATTCGCGCGACGACCGCGTCATCGAGCTTGGCGGCGTCGAGCTGGTCAACCGCTTTCCGACCGGCAGGACCTTCCACCACTACATCAACCCGCAAGGCCGCGCGATCCACGCCGAGGCGCAGGCGGTGCACGGCATCAGCGCGGCGGACCTCGCGGGCAAGCCGACCTTTGCCGAGATTGTGCAGGAGTGGCTGGACTTCACCGACGGCGCCAAGCTGGTCGCCCACAACGCCACCTTCGATGTCGGCTTCCTCAACGTCGAATTCGGCCGGCTTGGTCACCCGGTCATAGACAATGGTCTCGTCGTCGACACGCTGGCGCTGGCGCGCCGCAAGCACCCGATGGGTCCGAATTCGCTCGATGCGCTCTGCCGGCGCTACGGCATCGACAACACCAAGCGCACCAAGCACGGCGCCCTGCTCGATTCCGAATTGCTGGCCGAGGTCTATATCGAGCTGATCGGCGGCAAGCAGGCGGCCCTCGTCCTCGACAGCGCCACCGCACCGGCGCAAGGCGAGAATGTCCGCCAGATCGAAATCATCATCAGCCAGCGCCCGGCACCCCTGCCGCCGCGTGTCACCGAAGCCGAACGCGCCGCGCACACCGGCATGGTCGGGACGCTTGGCGAAAAGGCGCTGTGGCTGAAGGTTGCGGTTGGCTGAGCAACTACTGACCGAAACCCTCGCGTCTTCGTCATCCTAGGGCGGAGCAGGAGCGAAGCGACGTTGCGGAGACCCTAGGATCCATGCCGTGAAGTGGTGCAGTGCTCCGGCGGTGCAAGAAACCGAAACGGCTACCACCCCGTCCCGCGAAACAGCTCGAACCATTCCGGATTGGTCTTTTCGATCAATTCGATCTTCCATTGGCGCGGCCAGCGTTTCAGCGACTTCTCGTGCTGGATGGCATCGGTGATATCGAAAAATTCTTCGTACCAGACCAGCCGCTGAACACCGTAGCGGCTGGTGAAGCGCGAGCCCTCACCGGATTTGTGCTCCGGCATGCGGCGACCGAGATCGTTGGTGACACCGATATAGATGGTGCCGGCCTTCTGGCTCGCAGTCATGTAGACGTAGCCGGTCATCGTTTTAGCGTAGCGAGCATAGGCGCGGGGGCAAGCGCCATTCTGATCCGTTGCATTCTAAGGCGCACGTCACGGCATGGATCCTAGGGTCTGCGCTGCGTCGCTTCGCTCCTTGCTTCGCCCTAGGATGACGAAGACGGGAGGGCTAGGCCATTCGAAGGGCGCCGGCGCCTCAGCTATCTCTCCAGCACCTCAAACAGAAAACCCGGCGCGAGGCCGGGTTCTCAGAAAACAACAGCGATGGCAGCCGAGCTCAGCTCACCTTGACCTTGGACGCCTCGTCCTCGGCCAGCTTCTGCTGGAACATCTGTGCGAAGTCGATGGGGTCGAGCATCAGCGGCGGGAAGCCGCCATTGCGGGTTGCCTCGGCGATGATCTGGCGGGCGAACGGGAACAAAAGGCGCGGGCATTCGATGAACAGGATCGGCAGCATGTGCTCCTGCGGAAAACCTGCGATGGCGAACACGCCGCCATAGACCAACTCGACATTGAACAGCACTTCCTGGTCGAAGGACGCCTTGGCGTTCAGCGTCAGATTGACGTCGAACTGCTTGTCGGAGAGCGGGTTGGCGTTGACGTTGACGTTGATGGCGATGCCCGGCGCCTTGTCGCGACCGCGCAGCGAATTGGGCGCGCCGGGGCTTTCGAAGGACAGGTCCTTCACATATTGCGCCAGAACGTTGAGCGACGGCTGCGCCGCATTGCCGTTTCCGTTGGCTGCGCCGACCGGCGCGTCATCTTTGCTGGCCATAAGCCTTGTCCTCTTGCCTGGGCAGCGTCGCTGACCGAATTGAAATCGGGCGTTCGCTACCATGGCAGGGATGACAAGACAAGGTTTGCCGCCTTGCGGTAGTGGGTAGCGTCACATTTGATTTTCAGTTTCAATCACATGGCGTCAAACTGCTATTCTGCGCGTCGAGGGTCCAGATGATCACACCCAAAAATTTGACGGCCAAGCTGCGGTCGGTACCGCAAGCCAAGTCTATTTTCGACAAGATGGCTGAGTTGCCCCTTTGGGATGCCGCATACCTTCTCCTGAGGTCCGAATTTTTGCTCAATATGATTGAGTTCGATGCCGGACTTCGCAACGCGCCTTTCGTCGAAGATACTGCCGTGCCGCCTAAGCCGCTTATCGGCCCGCGCCGTACCATATTGAGATTCAATCCGCATGAAATGATGGTCCTTCGACTGAAGGCCGCCCACCCCGCCGCAACCGACGCCTGCCTCCTGGAAGCCATCGAGGCAGCCCGCGAGTTGCAAAGCCAAAAAGCATGGAAACTGATGATGGACGCCGATTTCTCTAGGGCGCGCTCAGCGACTACGTTGCAAGAGGAATGGCCCGGTTTCGAACAGAAGACCTACGAGTTGGCCTATCATGATTTCCGAGTGGCGAACCGATGATAGGTAGGGGTCTGCCGTCTTGGACGGCGCCCTAGTCGTCCTTCAGCCGCCGCCACGGCGAGTTGTGATCCGGGCCGCGCTTGAAATCGTCCTCGCGTGAATAATCGCCATCGTCGAGGTCGATGACCCTGTCGCGCCGGCCACGAAAACCGCCGGTCGAGAAATCGGTGGCGACGACAATGCGGCCCTTGAACCGGCTCCAGGCAAAATCGCGCAATGGCGGCAGGAACAGCAGCAGGCCGATGATGTCTGATATGAAGCCGGGGATGATCAGGAGGATCGCCGCAACCACGATCATGGCGCCGTGCGCAAGGTGGCGGCTGGGGTTCTGGCCGGCGGCCATCTCGGTGCGGATGCGGGCCATCACACCAAAGCCCTGGTATCGGAGCAAAAGCACGCCGGCGATGCTCGAGGCCAGCACGAGGCCGACCGTCGCCAGCGCGCCGACCTCGCGGCCGACGATGACGAAACCGGCGATTTCCAGCAGCGGAAGCGCGAGGAGAAAGAAGGGAAGCAGCGAAATGCGCAAGTCTTGCCAACCTTTTTCGATTGTTAGGATCGTTTCGATTGTTTTGGCCGCCAGCGAGCAATCGCCGCTGGCACTGAGGCTGTTAGATAGGTATGCCTGCCTTTGATTTGAATGATTGCGCCTTGCGTTCTATATGCTTTGAATGTTGAACGCTATGCGACCGTGGCCATTGGGCCTGACGGTCCGGCCACAGGGCAGGGATTGATTGGCGGAAGATATGGGATTCTTCGACTTCGGCACGATTTTCTTCCTGATTGCGGCGGTGGTCATCTTTTTCCAGCTGCGCAATGTGCTGGGCCGCCGCACCGGCAGCGAACGGCCGCCCTTCGATCCCTATTCGGCGGCTCGCACCGGCGACAAGGATGCCGCCCAGAAATCCGAAAACGTCGTCTCGCTGCCGCGCAAGCGCCCGCCAGGCGAGCCGGCTCCCGACACCTATGCCGCGATCGACGCTTTCGCCAAGCCCGATACCGACCTCAACAAGGGCCTGCGCACGATCAAGGACAATGATCCGTCCTTCGAGCCGAAGGGTTTCGTCGACGGCGCCAAGATGGCTTACGAGATGATCGTCATGGCCTATGCCGACGGCGACCGCAAAACGCTGAAGAACCTGTTGTCGCGCGAGGTCTATGACGGTTTTGTCGCAGCCATCGGCGAGCGCGAGGCCAAGGCGGAAAAGATCCAGTCCTCCTTCGTCGGCATCGACAAGGCCGACATCGTCTCGGCCGAGATGAAGGGCGGCGAGGCGCATGTCACGCTGCGCATCATCAGCGAGTTGATTTCGGCGACCCGCGACAAGGCAGGCGCGGTCATCGACGGCGACCCGGAAACCGTCGCCGAGGTCAAGGATGTCTGGACCTTCGCCCGCGACACGCGCTCGCGCGATCCGAATTGGAAGCTCGTCGCCACCGAGGAAGAAGACTAGTTCGGAAACACGCGGCGAGGCTCCGGTGTCGCTATCGCCTCTTTTTGTCGAGAAAGCCTTTGGCGACCTGCCCGGCTGGGACGATGACGACCATCTGGCGGCCTTCGCCGCCTTTCGCCGCTCGGCCTTCCATGTGCTGACCAAACCCTATCGCAGCGGTGCGCTCGGCGTCGGCTTCCAAGCTTTTGCCGATGCCTACGCGGAGGCGCGGACCGTTTCGCCGGCGAATCGGTCGCCGGTTTTGGCCCGCGAGGAAGCCCGCGCCTTCTTCGAGCGCCATTTTTTCCCGGCGCTTATCCCTGCCGAAAATGCCGGCGCCGGGCTCGTCACCGGTTTCTATGAACCGCAAGTCGAGGCGTCACCGGTGCGCACGGACCGATTTTCGGTGCCGTTGCTGTCGCGCCCGGCCGATCTCGTCGATATCGACGACGGAAACCGGCCGCCCGGCCAGGATCCCTACCTCGCTTTCGCGCGCCAGACGCCGAACGGGCCGGTCGAGTATCCCGACCGCGGCGAGATCGAGCGCGGCGCGCTCGACGGCAAGGGCCTGGAAATCGCCTGGCTGGCCGACAAGGTCGATGCCTTCTTCATTCACGTGCAAGGTGCCGCACGCCTCGCCATGACCGACGGCCGGCTTGTCCGCGTCACCTATGCCGCCAAATCCGGCCAGCGCTTCACCGGGCCCGGCAAGATCCTGAGCGAGATTGGCGAGATCCCGCTGGCGGAGGTGACGATGCAGTCGATCCGCGCCTGGTTCAAGGCGCATCCGGACCGCGTCGACGAGATCCTGTGGCAGAACCGCTCCTACATCTTCTTCCGCCCGGCCGATGTCGAGGACGCCGCCCTTGGCCCGATCGCCGCCGCCAAGGTGCCGCTGACGCCGGGCCGCTCGATCGCCGTCGACCGCCTGCTGCATACATTCGGCACGCCGTTTTACATCGACGCGCCGACGCTGACTGCTTTCGACGCAAAACCGTTCCGCCGCCTGATGATCGCGCAGGACACCGGCTCGGCCATCACCGGACCGGCGCGGGGCGACCTGTTCGCCGGTTCGGGCGATGCCGCGGGCGAGATCGCCGGCGTGGTCCGCAATGCCGCGGATTTTTATGCGCTGGTGCCGCGCGCGCTCGTTGCGGGTGCGGTCCGATGACCCGGCGCCCGGACAAGCTCAGCGAGGATGACCGGGTTCTTTGGAACCTGGTGGCGCGCACGGCCAAGCCGCTGAAGGGCAAATTCGCCGTCGACATCCCCGACATTGCCGCCGAGGCCAGGCCAAATCAGCCGCAGCCGGCGCTGGCCTCTGCCAACGCCGCAGGAGCCGCAAAGCCGAAGGCTCAGCATGTCACGCACCGCCTCGACGAGCCGACGCTGGACAAATTGTCGAAAGGCCGGCTGCCGATCGAGGGCCGTGTCGACCTGCACGGCATGACCCAGGACGAGGCTTATTCGCTGCTGTTTTCGTTCCTGCACCGGGCGCATGCCGGCGGCGTCCGCTATGTCCTGGTCATCACCGGCAAGGGCTCGTCCTCCGGCGGCGATGGCGTGTTGCGTCGCGCGGTACCGGCCTGGCTGTCGACGCCCGCCTTCCGGCCGCTCGTCTCCAGCCACGACCATGCCGCCCGCAACCATGGCGGTTCGGGTGCGCTCTATATCCGCCTGCGGCGGGCGCGCCTGTGAGGAGTTCTATCATGAGGGCGGGGACATGACCCCGTTCGGAGAGAAGCTGCGCACGCTACGAGGCGAACGCGGTGTCCGCCAGAAGGACATGGCGGCGGCGATCGGCGTCAGCGCCGCCTACCTGTCGGCGCTCGAACATGGCAGGCGCGGTGCCCCGACCTGGACGCTGATCCAGAAGATCATCGGCTATTTCAACATCATCTGGGACGATGCCGAGGAACTGGCGCGGCTGGCCGAGGCCTCGCACCCGCGTGTAAAACTCGACACGTCGGGTCTTTCCCCCGCCGCCACCGAGCTTGCCAATCTGCTGGCGGAAAACATCGAGAAACTCGACGAGGCGGAGCTTCGCCGCATCACCGCATCGATCCGCGCGGCGTTAAACCAGCGGCCGTAGTCTGACGGCCCGCGCCGGTGCAAAATTCGCCTGCTCACGAGGAAACTGCCCGCCGGCGGACCGCCAGCGGGCACAGTGGTGAGATCACTTCTTGCCGGCCGTGCCGCCATTACCGCCCCGGCCGTGATCGCCGTGGCCGTTGTTTCCACCACCCAGGCAGTCCGACGCCCCGGCATCACCGCAACAGCGGCCGGCCCAGAGGTCGTTGAGGTTGGTTTTGGAACAGCTGGTGGTCTGATCGGCCATGGCGGATCCGGCCATGCTCGACACCGCGAGAGCGGCAAGAAGGGTGTTTCGCAGAAAAGCAGTCATCTGAAGTCTCCATGGTTGGTTTCGGTTCACGGCTGTGTGTCGCAGGCCGGAGCGAAATGGTTCACGGAGAAATGCGAGATTATTAGAGGATGCGCGCGGCGCCGGGCCACGAGCGAGACGCTGGCGGGACAGCGCCCCCCTCTGCCCTGCCGGGCATCTCCCCCTCGTGGGCAGGGCTATCGGATATGGAACTCCTGAGATGTCTGCTTGGCACGGACCCCCACCCCTAACCCCTCCCCACAAGGGGGAGGGAGACTCCGGTCGGCGCTGACAACGGCAAACTGCCAATGTTTCAGACGCCAAAAGGATTGGATTGGAGTGCGCGGCAGCGTTCCCTCCCCCTTGTGGGGAGGGTTAGGGTGGGGTCCTTCTTCGCAAGAACCCATATGCGATAGCCCTGCCCGCAAGGGGGGAGATGGCGGCTTCGCGCCGGATCGCCTCTTCAACATTATTCAACGCAGGAAATTGGCGAAAGCGAAGGTAACATCCGATCTTCCCCCTTGAGGGGGAGATGTCCGGCAGGACAGAGGGGGGGCCAAGGATCGCCGATGCCGCCCTGTTCGCGCAGAAGCTACTGAACCGCGCCGACCAGAACCTGCTGGCCACCGCGGATCGAGACCCAGCGGCCGGTGTTGTCGATCGCCTGCCGCTTGAGGAAGCGGTAACCGGTCGCGTCCCATGGTTTGACCTTGTCGGTCAGATTGTCGAGCACATAGTCGCCCTCGTCGGTGCGCACCGTCAGCACGGCGTGGCCCTCGCCGTCGGGCTTGCGCACGACGGTGATCAGCAGATCGGCAAGCGATATGCTCATGCGTGAAAGCTGGCGCCGCTTTTCCAGCACATAGTCCTCGCAATCGCCGACGCCCTTGTCGGGATAGGCCCAGACCTCGTCCTTGCCGTAGATGTCCATGTCGCTCATCGGCTTGACGGCGGCGTTGACCCTGGCGGTGACATTGAGGAGCTTGCGCATCAGCCCGTCGCTCATCGGAGCCGGCGCCAGATTGGTCGGGCGGATCGAGCACTCGCCCGGATGCAGCTTGCAGAAATCATAGTGGCCGATCGGCTGCGAGGTGAGCCCCCCGGTCGCCATCGCTCCACCCGCCAAAGCCGGTGCCACCCAGCCTGCCGTCACTGCCAGCCCGGCCGCCACATACACGCGCAGCCGTTGCGCCATCGATGAGGAAATCATTGTCCCCGCTCACCCTTTGTTATTAACGAAAGGTTAAGGGGGATTTACAGTCCGTGTCAATTACGACGACGATCGGATTGTCGGCATGGTTACCCGAGGGGCTGGACAGCGGCACTTGTGCAACAGAATCGGCCAGCCAGCCGGCTTTTACCGGTCAATCTCACGGTTTGTCGCCGTTAAGCTTGGTTCTATGCAGGTCATCGTCCAAAATCCGCAATTTGGGCGACTTGCATTATCTCTTGGCGGCGCGGACCAGCTTCGGTTTCACCGCGACACGCTCCTGGCGGCCATAGCTGGTGATGAAGTCGACGATGCGCGGCACGATTTCGGAACGGAAGCGCGAACCGTTGAACACGCCGTAATGGCCAACCGCCGGCTGCATGTAGTGGGCATGCCGCTCAGCCGGGATATTGGGGCACAGATCATGCGCCGCCTTGGTCTGGCCAAGGCCCGATATGTCGTCGTTCTCGCCTTCGACCGTGAACAGCGCGACGTTGCGGATCGCCGACGGATCGATCCTGGTGCCGCGATGCGTCATCTCGCCCTTGGGCAAGGCCTGGCGCACGAAGACGGTATCGACGGTCTGCAGATAAAACTCCGCCGTCAGGTCCATGACAGCAAGGTACTCGTCGTAGAAATCGCGGTGCTTCTCGGCATTGTCGCCATCATGCTTCACCAGATGCATGAAGAAGTCCTTGTGGGCGATGATGTGGCGGTCGAGATTCATGCTCATGAAGCCGGACAGCTGCAGGAAACCGGGATAGACCTCGCGGCCGAAGCCCCGCACCGGCCAGGGCGCATGCATCACGACATTGTCGCGGAACCAGTCGATGCCCTTTTCCTGCGCCAGCAGATTTACCGCAGTCGGATTGCTGCGGGTGTCGATCGGGCCGCCCATCAAGGTCATGGTCGAGGGCACGAAGGGGTCGCCCTTCGTTTCCATCAGCGCCACGGCGGCCAGCACCGGCACCGAAGGCTGGCACACCGCCATCACATGCGTGTCCGGCCCCAGCGTGTGCAGCATGTCGATGACGTAATCAATGTAGTCGTCGAGATCGAATTGGCCGTCGGCAAGCGGCACCATGCGGGCATCGACCCAGTCGGTGATGTGCACGTCGGCATAGGGCAGCATCGCTTCCACCGTGCCGCGCAGCAGCGTCGCATAATGGCCCGACATCGGCGCCACGATCAGAAGCTTCGGATCGGGCTTGCGCCCGGCGGGCACGGCACGCTCGAAGCGGACGAGATTGCAGAACGGCTTCGACCAGACGGTCTTCTCGGCGACCTCGACGCTCTTCCAGTCGACCACGGTCTTGCTCAGGCCGAAGGCCGGCTTGCCGTAGCGGCGCGTGGTGCGCTCGAACAGTTCGGCCGTCGCCGCGATCGAACGGCCCCATTGCGTGTGGGAAAACGGATTGAGCGGATTGGAATAGAACATCCGCACCGCGTCGGCATAGAGGCGCGCGGGCTGCAAGGCGGCGTGGTTCATTTCATAGAGCTGGTAGAACATCGAGAACCCCGCTGCTGCCTGCGACCGAAGGGACGACGAGCAGCGCCGAGCCCTAGATGTCTCGCGGGGAAGTTAACAACTAATTGCTGCGATGCAATACGTCACGCTGCGTGACCAATGCATCTTTGGTTCAGGCCATGGAAATCGGGGCCGAACGGCGCCAGCCGGCTCAGTGTGCGGCTGCGAAATGTGTAGGTAATGTGTCCGGCCCCTCTTGCCGGACACAGGGAGCTCTAGACGCGCGCCATGCACACGGAAGTATGGCCGGAGCCGATGAAGCCGAGCTGGCCGGCGGCACCCTTCGACAGGTCGAGCACGCGCCCCTTGATGAACGGACCGCGATCGTTGATGCGCACGACGACGCTGCGGCCGTTGTTCTTGTTGGTCACCTTGAGCTTGGTGCCGAAAGGCAAGGTGCGATGCGCGGCGGTCAGCGCCGACGGGTTCATGCGCTCGCCCGAGGCGGTCTTGGAGTGCAGGGCATACCACGAGGCGCGGCCGCACTGGGCGGCGGCGGTCGCCGAAGAAGCGCCGACCATCAGGCCAGCAGCGATCGTTACCGCGACAAGCGCGGTCTGTTTTGGGTTCTTCATATTTGGGGGATGGCTCCGTTTTTGACAGACCCCAGCCGTTAGGTGCCAAATAAGGCGCGAAATGCGGCAGTGATCTGGCGGTTCCGTGGCAATGGCACACGTTTGGAGTCGCTGGGTAACAGTCTGTCAGGGATTTTCCGGCACGCGATGGTCAATCAATGATGATCTTTGTGCTGCGGTCAGACGTCCGTTTGACAAGATCGAACATTAATATCCAAGTAGAGACCGGCATGGTCGGGCCACTTCCTTCGGCTCTTTTATCGCTGCCCCGATGCTCCAACCAATCGACTTCGAAAGCGAGATCCGGCAATGAGGCTGACCAAAAATCTTCTGGCGTTGATTGCCCTTGCCATCGGCGCGCTGTGGTCGCTGCAAGGCGTCGGCGTGGTCGGCGGCAGCTTCATGACCGGCCAGTCGCAATGGCTGTATATCGGTGTCGTCACCATGCTGGTCGGGCTGGGGGGATTGGTGTGGGCGAACCGTTCTCGAGGGTGAGCTTCGAAGAAAGGTCGACCCCCACTCCGCCAATTGCGGCGCCGCCCCCAACAAACCTACCCGAACAGCCGATCCAGGATCTTGCCCTCCAGCCGGGCCAACTCCACCGAACCGCGCCGGCGCGGCCGTTCGACCGGGACATCCAGATCAAGCGCGATCCGGCCTTCGCTGATCACCACGACCCGATCGGCCAGCGCGACCGCTTCGGCGACATCATGCGTGACCAGCACGGCGGTGAACTTCTGCGCGAGCCAGATTCGTTCCAGAAGCTGCTGCATCTCGATGCGGGTCAGGGCGTCGAGTGCGCCGAGCGGCTCGTCGAGAGCCAGGATCTGCGGGTGGCCGACCAGCGCGCGGGCCAAGGCCACGCGCTGCTTCTGACCTCCCGACAGCACCGAAGGCCATTCGTCGGAACGGTCGGCAAGCCCGACCTCGCCTAGAATGTCGAGCGCGCGTTGCCTTGCCTCCGCGCCGGAAGCAATCCCGGTCAGCCCGACCTCGACGTTTTTCACCACGCTGGCCCAAGGCAGGAGCCGTGGCTCCTGGAACATGAAGCGCGTGCGGCTGTGTCCTTCCTCTTCGACGCCGAATGTCAGCGATCCCGATGTCGGCCGGTCGAGCCCGGCCAGAAGCCGCAAAAGCGTGCTCTTGCCGCAGCCGCTCTTGCCGATGACGGCAAGGAACTGTCCGGCCGGCACGTCCAGGTCGATGCCGTCGAGCACGGTCTTGTCGCCGAAGCGCTTGCCGGCTTGCCTGAAGGCAAAGGCCCGCTGCCCTTCGACGGAGCCGATCGGCCGCACCGGCGTGGCGACGAAGGAACGGGGTGCGGTCAGGCTGGCGGCGGTCATGGGCAATCTCTCATCCGTTCTGGAAGGCCGGATGCCAGCCGAGCGACAGCCGCTCGAGCAGGCGGGCGAGGCTGTCGGCGAGCTTGCCGAGCAGCGCGTAGATCAGGATCGACAGCACGACGACGTCGATCAGCAGGAATTCGCGCGCCTGCATGGCCATGTAGCCGAGGCCCGAACTGGCCGAAATGGTTTCGGCGACGATCAGCGTCAGCCACATGATGCCCAGGGCATAGCGCAGGCCGACGAAGATCGCCGGCAGCGCACCGGGCAGGATGACGCGGAAGAACAGGGCGCGCCGGTCCATGCCGTAGACGCGGCCCATCTCGACCAGTTGCGGGTCGACGCTCTGGATGCCGAGCAGCGTGTTGACGTAGATCGGAAAGAACACGCCGAGCGCCACCAGGAACAGTTTGGCTTCCTCGTCGATGCCGAACCACAGGATGACCAGCGGGATCAGCGCCAGGTGCGGGATGTTGCGGATCATCTGCAGCGTCGTGTCGGTCAGGCCGCGGCTGAGCGTCGACAGCCCGTTGGCAAGGCCAAGCGCAAAGCCGATCGAGCCGCCGATGGCGAAGCCGGCAAGGGCGCGCGCGGTCGAAACGCCGATGTTGCGGACCAGTTCGCCCGACAGCGTCAGCCGCCAGAAGGCCTCGGCGACCGCACTTGGCGCCGGCAGCACGTTGGCGGGCATGACGCCCGCGCGGCTGGCAATCTCCCAGCCGGCAATAACCAGCGCCGGGAGCAACCAGCCGATGGCATTGCCATGCAGGCGCGTGGCAAAGCTCATGACGAAGCCTGCAGGCGGTTGGCGCCATGGAAGCCGACCGAGAATTCGTTGGCGATGTTCTCATGCGCCCGCTGCCGCCTGGTGCCGAGCCCGAGTTTCGGGAACAGAAGCTCGGCGACGCGGTACGCTTCCTCGAGATGCGGATAGCCCGAGCCGATGATGGTATCGATGCCGATCGCCTGGTATTCGCGGATGCGCTCGGTGATCTGTTCCGGCGTGCCGACCAGCGCCGTGCCGGCGCCGCCGCGCACCAGCCCGACACCGGCCCACAGATTGGGCGAGACGACCAGCCTGTCACGGCGTCCGCCATGCAATTGCGCCATACGGCGCTGGCCGACCGAATCCATCTGGTTGAGGAAGCGCGCCTGCGCATTTTCGATCTGGGCGTCGGTGACATGGCTGATCAGCCGGTCGGCGGCGCGCCAGGCTTCGTCCTCGGTCTCGCGAACGATGAAATGCAGCCTGATGCCGAAGCGCAGTTTTCTGCCGCGCAGTGCCGCTTTTGCGCGCGCCGCGGCCAGCTTCTCGGCAACCTGCGCCGGCGGTTCGCCCCAGGTCAGATACATGTCGACGAGGTCGGCGGCGAGGTCCTGGCCTGCGTCCGACGACCCGCCGAAATAGAGCGGCGGCCGCTCCTGGTGCGGCAGAAGGTCGAGGCGGCCATTCTCGACGCGGTAATATTTGCCGTCGAAATTGACCCGCTCGCCGGACACCAGGCCGCGCCAGATGGTCAGGAACTCATGCGCCTGGGCATAGCGCTCGTCATGCGGCAGGAAGACGCCGTCGCCGGCGAGCTCGGTCGGGTTGCCGCCGACCACGACATTGAGCAGCAGGCGGCCATTGCTCAAGCGATCGAGGGCGGCGGTCTGGCGCGCGGCGAAAGTCGGCAGCGTGACGCCCGGCCGCAGCGCAACGAGAAACTTCAGCTTTTCGGTCAGCGTCGCGAGACCTGTCGCGGTGATCCAGGAATCTTCGCAGTTCTGACCCGTGGGCAGCAGCACGCCGGGAAAGCCGAGCCGGTCGACCGCTTGCGCGATCTCCTTGAAGTAGCCGAATTCGGGCGGTCGCTGCTGCTCCTCGGAACCGAGATAGGAACCGTCGCCATGCGTCGGGATGAACCAGAAGAAATCGAGCGGTGCGGTGCTGGCAGGCGCGGTCATGTCTGGCACAGTCACGGGCGGATCTCCTGTAGATATGGGTGCAAACGCAAATGGCGCCGGGCGTACTCACCCGGCGCCGTCAGGGGACAAGTTAGTTGCCGGGTGCCGTCCACACCGCGTCGGAGATGCGGACCGCTTTCGGGATCAGCCCGAGCTTGTAGAAGCGGTCGGCGGTGGCCTGCTGGCCGGCGATGATCTCGTCGGTGATCGGAAAGATGCCGAACTTGGTGCGGTTGGCGGCGATGATCTGCGCGTCGAGCGGCACACCGGTCACCTCATGCAGCGCCGCGGCCACCTTGTCGCGGTTCTGGTCGGCCCATTTCGCCGCCTCGCCAAGGGCCGATATCGTCGTTGTGATGGTTTCGGGGTGCGCCTTGGCGAAATCCTTGTTGGCGAGGAAATAGGTGTTGACCTTGAGCACCTCGCTGGAGCGGGCCAGCACACGCGGCAGGTAGCGGGTTTCGGCGATGGCGAAGAACGGATCCCAAACGCTCCAGGCATCGATCTGGTCGCTGGCGAAGGCTGCGGCCGCATCCGCCGGGCTGAGATAGACCGGCGTGATCTGGTCGAAGGCAATGCCAGCCTTTTCCAGTGCGGCGACAAGCAGATTATGCGCGCTGGTGCCCTTGCCGACACCGACGCGCTTGCCCTTGAGATCGGCGACGGACTGGATCGGCGACGCCGGCTTGACGAAGATCGCCTCGCCCTCGCCGTTCGACGGCAGCGCTGCCGCATAGACGATGTTGGCGCCGGCCGACTGGCCGAAGATCGGCGGTGCGTCGCCGGTCCAGCCGACATCGATGGCGCCGACATTGAGCGCCTCCACGAGCGGCGGACCGGCGGTGAACTCGACCCATTTGACCGTCACGCCCTTGTCTTCAAGGGCCTTTTCGATCACCTGCTGCTGCCTGGCGATCACCGGCAGGCCGGTCTTCTGATAGCCGATGCTGAGCTGCTTCAGCTCCTGCGCTGTGGCGCCGGATGACACGGCAACCGTCGCCGCCAGCAGGCCGATGCCGAAAACACGTCTCGTTAGATTGAACATTGATCCCTCTCCTTCGCTGCGGATCGGCGCCGGAAATGGCCTCGCCGGTTGGAAGATGGATCAGGCTAGGTAGTTCTATAAAGTTAGTAGAGGAATGATTTTGCGAGTTCGTTGCGAACGGCGGAAATATTTTCTGCAGCGACCCTTCCTTCGTCATCCTAGGGCGGAGCAAGGAGCGAAGCGACGCGGCGCAGACCCTAGGATCCATGCCGTGACGTTTGCCTTAGAACGCTACGGATCAGAATGGCGCTTGTCCGCGCACCGAGGCTTGTTACCCTGAAACCATGACCGGCTACGTCTACATGACCGCGAGTCAGAAGCGCGGTACGATCTACATCGGCGTCACCAACGATCTCGGCCGCCGCATGCCGGAGCACAAATCCGGTGAGGGCTCGCGCTTCACCAGTCGCTACGGCGTGCAACGCCTTGTCTGGTACGAGGAGTATTTCGACATCACCGATGCCATCCAGCGCGAGAAGTCACTGAAGCGCTGGCCACGTCAATGGAAGATCGATTGATCGAAAAAGCCAATCCAGAGTGGTTCGAGCTCTTTCGTGGAACCGGCTGGTAGGCGCTCGGTTTCTTTCACCGCCGGAGCATAACATCACCGTCGCGGCATGGATCCTAGGGTCTGCGCGCGTCGCTTCGCTCCTTGCTTCGCCCTAGGATGACGAAACCAGGGTTAGGCCGTCTTCGTGACATGAATCGTGCGCCACCCCCTTCACTGCGACCAATACTGCCAGGCCCAGTAAAAACTCTCGTCGCGTGGCGGCAGGCGGTCGCGCTCGGCGTCCCAGCGGACCGGCGTTGGCGATTTCGGTTGCTGTTCTGGCGGCTGGCTTTCCCTGGTCCAGGCGAGAAGCCAGTTACCGGCTTGGGCGAACAGCACGGCGGTGGAATGGGTCATCGTCATTCTCTCCTGCTCCTCTGGGCTCGGATCATTCGCGTCCCGCCCACGGGACGAGCACGCGCTCGATCCTGCGGATGGTGAATTCGAGCACGAAGGCGATGGCCGCGATCACCAATATGCCCATCACCACCACGTCGGTGACGAGGAACTGGGCGGCCGACTGGATCATGAAGCCAAGCCCGCGTGTCGCCGCCACCAGTTCGGCCGCCACCAGCGTCGACCAGCCGGCGCCGAGCGCGATGCGCAGACCGGTCAGGATCGACGGCAACGCGCTGGGCAGGATGACGTGGCGGACCACTTGGCGCTGGGTAGCGCCCAGCGAGCGCGCCGCGTTGATGCGTTCCTGCGAGACGCCGCGAACGCCGGACGCGGTCGACAGCGCCACCGGCGCCAGCATGGCAATGGCGATCACCAGGATCTTCGACGGCTCGCCGATGCCGAACCAGATGATGACCAGCGGCAGGTAGGCGAGCGGCGGGATCGGCCGCAGGAATTCCAGCAGCGGATCGAAGATGCCGCGCCCGATGGTGCTGATGCCGATGGCGAGACCAACCGGCACGCCAATGGCAAGGGCGGCGACCAGCGCGGCGAATACCCGGCCCAGGCTGGCGACGGCATGCTGCAGCAGCGTAGCATCGACGAAGCCGTCACGGGCGACGGTGATGAACTTGTTCCACACGGCGGCAGGCGAGGGCAGGAACACCGGTGACACCAGTTGCAGGCGGGCCGACAGCGCCCACAGCGCCAGCACCACCAGGATGGTCACCGCGCTGACCGCGCGCGCGGAAACGCCTTTGCGCTTCGGGCTGGGTCGTGACCACGGCACCGACAGGCCATCGGCCTCGTCGATCTTGTGCCCCGGTCGCTCCGTGTAGGAAGTAACGGTCATGCCGCCTCTCCTTCGAAGATCGCGTCGGTCAACTCGCCGCGCGCCATCGCAAAAGCCGGATCGGCCTTGATGGTGCGGACGGCTTCGCCCGATGCGTAGCGCCTGGAGAAGCCGGGTTCAAAAGTCCGCACCACGCGGCCCGGACCGGGCGCCAGCACGAGGATGCGGGTGGCCAGCACCAGCGCCTCCTCGATGCCATGCGTCACCATCAGCACGCCGACCTCGCTTGCCGTCCATAAATCGAGCAGCGTCGTCTGCATGCGCTCGCGCGTCAGCGCATCGAGCGCGCCGAGCGGTTCGTCGAGCAGCAGGAATTCCGGTTCGGCGGCGAGCGCCCGGGCCAGGCCGACGCGCTGGCGCATGCCGCCGGAAAGCTCCCAGATGCGCTTGTCGCCGGCGTCGGTGAGCTTCACCAGCGCCAGCAACTCATCGGCGCGCCGCGCCCGCTCGGCTGGCCTGACACCGCGCAGCCTGAGCGCGAAGGCAACGTTTTCGCGCGCCGTCAGCCATGGAAACAGCGCGTCGTTCTGGAACACCACCGCCCGGTCCGAACCAGGTGCGGTGATCGGCTTGCCGTTGATGGAGGCGCGCCCGCGTGCCGGCGCGACAAGGCCGGCGGCGACGTTGAGCAGCGAGGTCTTGCCGCAGCCGGACCGGCCCACCAGCACGACGAAATCGCCCTTGGCGACATCGATCGACACAAGCTCGACGGCAGGCTCCGCCTGGCCGTCATAGTGGATCGAGACCTTGTCCAGCACGAGATGGGGGTCCAGTACGAGATGGGGGTCGAGCACGAGATGCGGCATGGATGCCTCGCAATTTCGTTGAAATCCGACGGCCCCGGCGCTCGTCAGCGGTTCCGGGGCAGTCAACACGCGGCGTCAGGGAAGAAGCGCGCGGGCCGGGTTCAGAGCAATTCCAGGAAAAGTGTGAAGCGGTTTTCCGTCCGGAATTGCGTTAAGCGAGTACTAGTTCGAGGCAAGCGCCTCTGTGACGTATTTCGACGACACGTATTTCGAATAGTCCGGCAGCACGGCGTCGATCTTGCCTTGCTCCTTGAGGAAGGCGGATGTCGCTTCCACCGCCTTGACCGTGCCGCCGCCGAGGAATTTGTCGGAGGCCTGCTCTTCGAGCGTTGGGAAGACATAGCCCTTGAGCAGCTGCGGCACTTCTTCCAGCTTGGCGCCGGTGAGCTTGGCGATCGCGGCTGCCTGCGGCGACGACACCGACCAGGCGCCGGGTTTGGCGAGGAACTCGGCATAGGACGCGCCCGTCACCTTGACGAAGTCGCGCACCGCTTCCGGGTTCTTTTCGGCGAAGTCGGTGCGCACGATCCAGGCGTCGAAGGTTGGCGCGCCCCAGGCGGCGACCTGCGAGGAATCCACCACCACCTTGCCCGTCGTCTTGATCTGGCCGAGCGCCGGATCCCAGACATAAGCGGCGTCGATGTCGCCGCGCGAAAAGGCGGCGGCGATTTCCGGAGGCCTGAGATTGAGGATCTCGACCGACTTCGGATCCACGCCCTCATGCTTCAGCGCGGCGAGCAGGCTGTAGTGCGTCGTCGAGACGAAGGGCACCGCGACCTTCTTGCCGGCGAGGTCGGCGACTTTCTCGATGCCGGCGCCGTTGCGCGCCACCAGCGCCTCGGATTCGCCGATCAGGCCGACTATAAAGATGGTCTGGATCGGCAATTCGCGGCTAGCCGCCGCCGCCAGCGGGCTCGAGCCGACATAGCCGATATCGACCGAGCCGGAAGCGACTGCGGCGATGACATCGGCGCCGGAATCGAATTTGCGCCAGTCGATTACTGCCTTCGTCTCCTTTTCATAGGCGCCGTCGGCCTGCGGCACTTTCGAAGGCTCGACCACCGTTTGATAGCCGATGGTGATTTTGAGGTCGTCGGCATGGGCCGGGCCGAGGAAGGCCGCGCCGGCAAGCGCCGCCGACGAGAGGAGAACAATGCGTCGCGAAATGGTGAACATGAAGGGCTCCTGAAAGAGAAAAATCGGAATGCCCCATGATAGTCCGCTAATTCTATTAGGTTTGTAGAGTTAAATCCTTCCAACCGAGACGGGCTTGTTAGAAAAAAGCTGTCGGTGACGGAGCACCCGAGCGCATATGGCGGCTGCAACCGCCATCATCGCCCCGATGACAAATCGCATACGAACAAGAATGGCGCTCCGCGAGCCTCCCGGCTTCGTCATCCTATGGTCTGCGCGACGGAGCTTCGCTCCTGCTCCGCCCGTGAATGACGAAGTTAGGTACGCTTCGGTACTCAACTCTGTGCCGTTCACGCACGAATGATAGGTTCTTACCCAGGCCAATATCAGGCAAATCCATACCTCAAACAACGGCCCATTTAGAAAACCTATCCCGCGTGTTCGAGGGTAAGTATAGTAATCTTATCGACATTGAGACTGGAGGCGACGATGAGCAGTCACCATATCGCGACGATCGCGCCCTCAAAGTCGTGCGCTTTTGTGTCCCTGTGGGCACAAAGGCTGGCCAAAGTGGCCGGCGCGGCTTGAAAACAAAGCAAAATCAGCAGTTCTCGGCTTGTACATCATGTCACTAGAATTTATGTGTCATGCGGGCTTGGACGCGGCGGCAACGCCCGCCAGGCGTTTTGCAACCGATGGTTCCATGCCGTCGCATGCCAGAGAAATTTTGATTTCATGCTCACGAAAAAGGGTAAGTACGGCCTCAAGGCGCTTGTCCACCTCGCGCGATTGCCGGCCGGACAGCTCGCCTTCGTCAACGACATTGCCACCGGCAACAACATCCCGAAGAAATTTCTCGACGCCATCCTGGGCGAGTTGCGCAACGCCGGCTTCGTCCAGAGCCGCAAGGGCAAGGATGGCGGCTACCGCCTGGCGCGCGCTGCCGACGAAATCAAGGTCGGCCATGTCGTGCGCGTCCTCGACGGTCCGCTGGCGCCGATCCCCTGCGCCAGCCGCACCCAGTACCAGCGCTGTGAAGATTGCAACGAGGCGACATGCCAAGTCCGATATCTGATGCTCGAGGTCCGGCAGGCGATCGCCGAGGTGCTCGATCAGCGCAGCCTCGCCGAAATGCGCGATATCTCTCTCGACGACCCGCCGGTTGCGAGGGACATCGGCGATCTGCCGCTCGCGGTGAAGGTCCAGGCCTGACACTGGCGTTGCGCAGAGCGAAGGCACGCCTATGACCGGGCGCGCCAACTCCATCATCATTGTCGGCGGCGGCGCCAGCGGCGTCGTGCTGGCCGCACATCTCCTGAAGTCGCCCAATCCCGACCTGCGCGTCACGCTGATCGAAAGGCGCCCGCATTTCGGCCAGGGCATCGCCTATTCGACGCTGCTGTCGGCGCATGTCTTGAATGTCAGTGCCGCCGGCATGAGCGCCTATGCCGACGATCCCGGCAATTTCTGGCGCTGGCTGCAGGAGCGCGGCCTGGCAACGGCCGAGCAGGCGCCCTTCTATGCGCCGCGCAGCATCTATGCCCGTTACCTCGGCGAGTTGCTCGACGAGCTGCAGGCGCGCGAAAAGCAGACCGGGCGGCTTCGGTTGATCCGCGAGGAAAGCCTCTCGATCACGCCCACCGCATCCGGTGTCGAAGTGGCGCTGGCCAACGGCACCAGCGTCGTTGCGCATCTCGCCGTGCTGGCCACCGGCCACGACGAGGAGCCGGCGCAAGGCCATGCCATCAGGATGGGATCGGAAGCCGATACAGCACTTCCGACCGACGCCGGCGTCATGGTGCTGGGCACCGGCCTGAGCATGGTCGATGCCTTCCTGGCGCTGGAACAGCGCGGCCATCGCGGCGACATCATAGCTGTGTCGCGGCGCGGCCTGTTGCCCTCGCCGCATCGCAAGGGCAATCCGATCAAGCTCGACGTCGCCGACATTCCGCTCGGCACGCAGCTCTCCTATTTCGTCGGCTGGTTCCGCGACCTGATCAAGGAAAACCAGAAGGCCGGCATCGACTGGCGCGACGTCGTCGACGGCCTGCGGCCGTTCAACCAGAAGATCTGGCAGAACTGGCCGGCTTCCGCCAAGCGCCGCTTCGTCGAGCACACCAAGGCCTGGTGGGACATCCACCGCCATCGCATGGCGCCCGAGGTCTACGCCCGTGTCACCGAAGCCGTGCAATCCGGCCGCATCCGCCTGGTCGCCGGCCGCGTCGTCGACATCGCGCGCAACGGCGAATTCACCGTCCAGGTCCAGTCGCGCCACACGCAGCGTCTCGAGACCTTCGAGGTCGCCCGCATCTACGATTGCTCTGGTATCGTCAGGGACATCTCGACCTCATCGAACAGCGTCGTGCGCTCGCTGGTCGACCGCGGCCTGGCACGGCCGGATCCGCTGCGCATCGGCCTCGATGTATCGGCCAAATGCGAGATCATCGCCGGCGACGGAACCATCTCGGCCAAGATCCTCGCCGTCGGCCCGCTGACGCGCGGCACCTTCTTCGAGATCGACGCCATTCCCGATATCCGCGTGCAGTGTGCGAGGCTGAGCAAGCAGCTGCTGGGGTGAGAGCTCCGCGCAAACCCCAACGCCGTCGTCATCCTAGGGCGGAGCAGGAGCGAAGCGACGTCGCGGAGACCCTAGGATCCATGCCGCGACCTGCGAGCTTTGCGGCGGTGCAAACCTGTCGATGCAGCCGGATGCTTCTAAATTAATTCTGCACCGCTGCATTCTTCGACCAATGTCACGGCATGGATCCTAGGGTCGACGCTCCGCTTCGCGTCGCTTCGCCCTAGGATGACGAACGCGCGGAGGGTTCGCCTGACTTCGAAGCGACTCTCGCCAACCCAAACCCGGAATTTCATTCCGCATCTGGCCGGTTGATTGGCACGATCTATCTTCTTTCCGACTGCAAAGGGCTGGAAAAGAGGATACGCTGCCGCCCTGCCCAGAGGCGGTCGCTTGGTCATGGAGCATCGATATGAGCGAGCATGAGATCGCCGCAGCCGACGAATTATCCCGCCTGCGTCCGCCCTACAAATCGGTGCTCGACCTGATCGGCCAGACGCCGGTTGTCGAGCTGACCAAATTCGATACCGGCAAATGCCGGCTGTTCATCAAGCTCGAAAGCCAGAACCCCGGCGGCTCGATCAAGGACCGTATCGCGCTGTCGATGATCGCCGCGGCTGAAAAGCAGGGCAAGCTCCGGCGCGGCGGCACCATCGTCGAGGCGACCGCCGGCAATACCGGCCTCGGCCTTGCCCAGGTCGGCATCCCCAAGGGCTACCGCATCGTGCTGGTCGTGCCAGACAAGATGTCGCGCGAAAAGATCCAGCATCTGCGCGCGCTCGGCGCCGAAGTGCGCATGACGCGCTCCGACGTCGGCAAGGGCCATGCCGAATATTACCAGGACATGGCCGAGAAGATCGCGGCGGAAACGCCCGGCGCCTTCTATGCCAACCAGTTCGCCAACCCGGCCAATCCGCTGGCGCATGAAACCACCACCGGCCCGGAGATCTTTTCGCAGCTCGACGGTGACGTCGATGCGGTGGTCGTCGGCGTCGGCTCCGGCGGTACGCTGACCGGGCTTGGCCGCTACTTCGCCAAAGTGTCGCCGAAGACCGAAATGGTGCTTGCCGATCCGGTCGGCTCGGTGCTGGCGCCGCTGATCAAGACCGGCAAGATGGAAGAGGCCGGCAGCTGGACCGTCGAAGGCATCGGCGAGGATTTCGTGCCGCCCAACGCCGATCTGTCGCTGGTCAAGAAGGCCTATTCGATCCCCGACAAGCAGAGCATGCTGGCGGTGCGCGACCTCTTGTCGAAGGAAGGTATCCTCGCCGGCTCATCCTCGGGCACGCTTTTGTCCGCCGCGCTGCGCTATTGCCGCGAGCAGACGGTGCCCAAACGCGTCGTCACCTTCGTCTGCGACAGCGGCAACAAATACCTGTCGAAAGTGTTCGACGATTTCTGGCTGGCGGAGCAGGGGCTGGCCGAGCACGAGCAGCATGGCGACCTGCGCGATCTGGTGATGCGCTCGCACCGCACCGGCGACACCGTCTATGTCGGCCCGGACGAAAGCCTGCTCAACGCCTATGGCCGCATGCGCCGTTCCGATGTCTCGCAGCTGCCGGTGCTCGACAATGGCAAGCTCGTCGGCATCGTCGACGAAAGCGACATCCTGGCCAAGGTCGACGGCCCCTATGACGGCCGCTGGGAGCGCTTCAACGGCCCGGTGCGCACGGCGATGACCTCCAATCTGCACACGCTGCAGGCCAGCCAGACGCTGGATGCGCTGCTGCCGGTCTTCGACCGCAACGAGGTCGCCATCATCTTCGACGGCGACGAGTTCGTCGGCCTGATTACCCGCATCGACCTGATCAACCATCTGAGGCGCGCACGATGACCGCTGAAACACCACCACCGGGCAAGAACCGCCTGGCCTTCTCGACGCGCACCATCCATGGCGGCCAGAGCCACGATCCGCTGACCGGCGCGGTGATGGTGCCGATCTACGCCACCTCGACCTTTGCCCAGCAATCGCCCGGCGTGCACAAGGGCTTTGAATACGCCCGCAGCCAGAACCCGACGCGCTTTGCCTTCGAGCGCGCCGTGGCCGACCTCGAAAGCGGTACGGCCGCCTTTGCCTTCGCGTCCGGCCTGGCGGCGATCGCCACCGTGCTGGAGCTGCTCGATTCCGGCGCCCACATCGTCGCCACCGACGACATCTATGGCGGCTCGTTCCGGCTGATGGAGCGGGTGCGCAAACGCTCGGCCAACCTGCAGGTCTCGTTCGTCGACTTCACCGACCTCGCCGCCGTCGAGGCCGCGATCCGGCCCGAGACAAAAATGCTGTGGGTCGAAACGCCGACCAACCCGCTGCTGCGCATCGTCGACCTCGAAGGCGTCGCCGCACTCGCCAAACGCAAGGGCATTTTGTCGGTCGCCGACAACACCTTCTGCAGCCCCTATATCCAGCGGCCGCTGGAGCTCGGCATCGACATCGTCGTGCATTCGACGACCAAATATCTCAACGGCCATTCCGACATGGTCGGCGGCGTCGCCGTGGTCGGCGACAACAAGGACCTCGCCGCCCAGCTGAAATTCCTGCAGAACGCCATCGGCGCCATATCGGGCCCGTTCGACAGCTTTCTGGCGCTGCGCGGGCTGAAGACGCTGGCGCTCAGGATGGAGCGTCATTCCGCCAACGGGCTGAAGATCGCGCAGTGGCTGGAAGCGCGCCGCGACGTGCGCCGCGTCATCTATCCCGGCCTCGCCAGCCACCCGCAGCACGCCGTCGCCGTCCAGCAGATGCACGCCTTCGGCGGCATGATCACAGCCGTGCTCGACCGCGACCTCGCCGGCACCAAAAAGTTCCTCGAACGCACGCAGCTGTTCACGCTGGCCGAAAGCCTCGGCGGCGTGGAGAGCCTGATCGAGCATCCGGCACTGATGACGCATGGCTCCATTCCGGCCGAGAAACGGGCCGAGATCGGCATATCGGATTCGCTGGTAAGATTGTCGGCGGGGATCGAGGATGGAGATGATCTGATCGCGGATCTGGAGCAGGCGCTGGGGGGATAGACCCTCAGATCGCCAAAATCGGCGCCGCCTCTCATTGCCCTGCCGGGCATTTCTCTCCGTATAGCGACGGGGAGAAAGACGCTAACCGCGGCCGCCGGTGATTGGCGTAAGCGCCGATAACAGTGCCCCTCGCCCCGTTTACGGGGAGAGGATGCCGGCAGGCAGGTGAGGGGCGGCGCTGACGTTCCAGGTTCAAGCATCAGCCCAATTGACCCCGCACCCCATCTGCCCGAAATGTAGCGCCCCATGGCTACACACGCCCCACCCAAACCCACCGACACTCCCCTCACCTTCGCGGTGCTGGTCTTCCCCGGCTTTCCGATGATGGCGTTCAGCTCCGTCATCGAGCCGCTGCGTGCCGCCAATGTCCTGGCGAAAAGAGAATGCTATCGCTGGATCATCGTCGGTGGCACGAAAGGCTCGGTCGAGGCCTCGAACGGCGTCGTCATCCAGCCGGGTTTTTACGCCGAGGACGCGCCCAAGGTCGACCGCATCGTCGTCTGCTCGGGCGGCGATGCCGATCACCTCGTCGCCGAGGACGCGGCACACTGGATCCGCAAGAGCCTGCGTAATGGCGCCCATATCGGCGCGGTGGCGGATGCGGCGTTCTTCCTCGCCCGCGCCGGCCTGCTCGACGGCCATGCCTGCACCTTGCACTGGACCAGCCAGGCCGCCTTCACCGAAGCCTTCTCCAACATCGAGCTCAGGCGTGACCTCTATGTCATCGACCGCAAGCGCTTCACCTCGGCCGGCGGCGTCGGCAGCCTCGACATGATGCTGGAGATCATCACCCGCGACTACGGCGTCGAGCTTGCCGCCGGCGTCGCCGAATGGTTCGTGCACAGCCAGCTGCGCTCCAGCATAGACCGCAAGATGATGCCCTTGCGGCTGCGCACCGGCGTCCGCAACGAGCTGGTGCTGTCGGCCATCGCCATCATGGAGGACGCGGTCGAGGAGCGGCTCGGCATGGCCGAGCTGACCGCAAAGCTCGGCGTCTCATCAGACAAGCTCGAGCGCAGTTTTAGGTCCGAACTCGCCATCTCGCCCAACGGCTATTATCGGCGGCTCAGGCTGAAACGCGCCGCCGATCTGCTGGCGCATTCGACGCTCGCCGTGCGCGACGTGGCGCTGGCGTGTGGGTTTGCATCGATGTCGAGTTTTGCCCGGGCGTTTCGGGAAGAGCACGGGCATCCGCCGAAACTGGCGAGACGGCATTAGGTGTCGCTCCCTGACGGGTGTGACGTTGGCGGGACAGCGCCCCCCTCTGTCCTGCCGGACATCTCCCCCTCAAGGGGGGAGATCGGACTGCATCTCTGCTTTCGCTAATCTCAGATGTTGAAGAAAAGAACGGCGGCATCGAAACTGCCAATCTCCCCCCTTGAGGGGGAGATGCCCGGCAGGGCAGAGGGGGGCGCGAAGGATCGCGACGTAACCGATTAGCCAGCGGCATCCCGCACAACACACGCGGTTTTCCGCACAATTCTCCCGCCTCTCCTGCGCCATGCTCCGACCTCGCAACCCAGCCAAGGCCGTACCCCCAATGAGCATCGTCGTTTTCGACCCCGACAGCACGCAGGACGTGGACTTCAAGGACCGCATGCGCCACCCGGCCGCGGCCGATCCGGCCGGCGGCATGTGGCTGTCGGACACCGAGCCGTCCTTCATCGATGCCGATGCCCTGCGCAAGGGCCGGCTGGCCAAGCTGCGCGGCTGGATGCGCGACGCCGGCTATGGCGGCGTCGTGTTGTTCGACCCCTACAACCAGCGCTACGCCACCGGTTCGCGCAACATGTTCGGCTATTTCCTGCGCAACTCGACCCGCTATTTCTTCATCCCGACCGAAGGGCCGATCGTGCTGTTCGAATATCCGCAGAGCTATCATGTCTCGATGGTGCTCGACACGATCGACGAGGCGCGTCCTTCCAAGCTCGTCTGGTCGTCGGTCTCCGGCCGTGACGACGAGACCGCCGGGCCGTTCGCCGACGAGATCGCCGAGCTTCTGAAGCAGCATGGTGGCGGCTCGATGAAGCTCGGGCTCGACCGCTGCAGCCATCTGCAGGCGCTCGCCCTGGAAAAGCGCGGCTGCGAGGTTCGCGATTGCCAGGGCGAGATCCTGGCGGTGCGCGCGGTGAAGACGCCCGAGGAAGTCAAATGCCTGCAGGTGTCGATGGCCGGCGCCGAGGCCGCCGTCTATGCGGTGCGCGAGGCGATCAAGCCCGGCGTCTCCGAAAACGAACTGTTCGCCATCATGTATGGCGAGGTCATCCGCCAGGGCGGCGAGTTCATCGAGACGCGGCTGCTGACATCGGGCCAGCGTACCAATCCGTGGTTCAACGAGGCCAGCGGCCGCAAGATCCGGCCCGGCGAGCTGCTGGCGCTCGATACCGACACGATCGGCTGCTACGGCTATTATTCGGATTTCTCGCGCACCTTCCGCTGCGGGCCGGGCAAGCCGACGCCCTACCAGAAGTCGCTCTACCGCATGGCGCACGACCAGGTTCAGCACAACATCTCGATCGTCAAACCCGGCATGGCGTTCCGCGAGATCGCCGAAAAGGCTTGGAAAATCCCGGACCGTTTCGTCGACCAGCGCTACACCTCGGTCATGCACGGCGTCGGCATGCATGGCGAAACGCCGTTCATCGCGCATGCCATGGATTACGAGACCTATGGCCGTGACGGCCATATCGTGCCAGGCATGGTGGTGAGCGTGGAAAGCTATATCGGCGAGAAAGGCGGCCGCGAGGGCGTCAAGCTGGAGGACGAGATCCTGATCACCGAGACGGGTACAGAGCTTCTGTCGCGCTTTCCTTATGAGGACGAGTTTCTGGAGACGCAGGTTTGAGGGCGGTTTCGTACACCGGCGCCGGATCGCGAGCCTTCGCTGCTGTCGCAGCCTTCCATCGCTTCGTCATCCTAGGGCGGAGCAAGGAGCGCAGCGACGCGGCGCAGACCCCTGGAGCTGCTTCGCAGCCCAAGGGATCCATGCCGCGACCTCTATGCACCGCAACGGTACAAGTTCTGCACCGCTGCACCATTCGATCAACGTCACGGCATGGATCCTCGGGTCTCCGCGACGGAGCTTCGCTCCTGCTCCGCCCGTGGATGACGAAGGTTGGGAGGCGCCGGCCAATCACCGCTGCTTGCGCCAGCTCGCTAAACAGAGCGGTGTCGCCCGCCCACAACCAAGGCGCATCCGCATGAAAACCCCCATCGCCATCGAACCCGGCACCGTGGCCGCGATCTTCATCGACCTGCAGGAAGAGCACCGGCAGGACCCCCGCTACCTGGTCGAGGGCTTTAGCAGCATCCTCGCCAACGTCCAGCGCTTGCAGGCGGCGGCGCGGGGCAACCATGTGCCGCTTTACCACTGGGCCTACATCGTCGATCTCGACAGCCAGGACCGGCCGTTTCATCCGCTCGGTGCGGACGGCAAGTCGGCCTTCTCCGACAAGAGCGATCCGCTGACCGAGATCTGCCGTGAGGTGGCGCCGATCAACGGCGAGGCGCTGCTGATCAAGGCCGAGGCCAGCGCCTTCCGCACCGGGCCGGCGGCGCGCGACATCAAGTCTTCAGGCATCGAATGGTTGGTCATATCAGGTGTCTGGACCGAGGCCTGCATCGACGCGTCGGTCAAGGATGCGGTGGCCAAGGGCTTTCGCGTGCTGCTGGTCAAGGATGCCTGCGGCAGCGGCAGCGCGGCCATGCACCAGACCGGCATCCTCAACCTCGCCAACCGGCTCTATGGCGGCGCCGTCACCGATACCGATGGCGCCTGCCGGCTGCTGGCCGGCGAGACCGTCACCGCCTGGCAGGTCGAGGGCTCGGTGCCGCTGCGCTTCTCCTTCGACAACGCGGCCGCGCTCTACGCCGACCTATGACGCGCGGCCCCTACGAAACACGGCTCGACCCGGCCCTTTGGGCCTATATCGACGCCGTCAACGGCTGGTATCCGCCCGAAATCCTCGGCCTGCCGATCGACAAGCAGCGCGCCGTCTATGACCATATGAGCCGCGCCTTCCACCAGGGCCGCCCGCCTGGCGTCAAGGCCAGCGATGGCCTGATCGCCGCCGCCGGCCGCGGCATCCCGATCCGCCTTTACCGGCTTGCCGGCAAGGCCGCCAAGGCGATGGTGATCTACTACCACGGCGGCGGCTTCATCCTCGGCGGGCTGGAAAGCCATGACGACATTTGCGCCGAGCTCTGCGCCGGCACCGGTTTCGACCTGCTGTCGGTCGACTACCGGCTGGCCCCGGAGCACGTCCACCCCGCCGCCTTCGACGATGCCGTCGCCGCCTTCGAATGGGCGGCGGCCACATCAGGCCTGCCGCTGGTCCTGTGTGGCGAAAGCGCTGGCGGCAATCTCGCTGCCGCCGTGGCGCAGGCGACGCGCCGCCATATCAGAGCTGCGGTCGGGCAAGTGCTGATCTATCCCGAACTCGGCGGCGACGAGACCGCAGGCTCCTATGTCGAACACGCCGAGGCGCCGCTGCTATCCGTGGCCGACATCGCCTTCTACCGCGACGTCCGCTCGGCCAGGCGGCAATCGCCCGACGACCCGACCTTCTCGCCGCTGCGCGACACCGATTTCTCCGGCCTGCCGCCGACGGTGATCGTCACGGCGCAATGCGACCCGCTGTCGTCGGATGGCGAGACCTACCGCGACCGCATTGTGGCCGCCGGCGGCAAGGCCTGGTGGCACGAGGAACCGAGGCTGGTGCACAGCTTCCTGCGCGCACGCAGGACGGTGCCGGCGGCGGCGGCGGCGTTTGCGCGGATTGTTGGTGCGGTCGGCGCGCTGGGCCGAGGTGAGTGGCCGACGGTGGAACGCTAATCTCCCCCTTGAGGGGGAGATGTCGCCGAAGGCGACAGAGGGGGTCGTCGCGCGTAGAGCGCTAGCATCATCTTTTTGAAAGTAGGAGGTCGAGTCCCGTCGTACCGACCCCCTCTGGCCTGCCGGCCATCTCCCCCTCAAGGAGGGAGATTGCGCCGCGCCGTTGGCACATCTCCTCCCAGCGCGGCTGCAAAGCATAAGCGCACTGCCGAATCCCACTGCGGAACCCCGCACAATTACTGCGGATTCCCGAACACTCCCTAGCGTCACCCCGCTCTATCATTCCCGCTCAGGCAACGGCGCCCCGGCGGTCGCGTCCGCCCCCGCGTCCGTCGATCGGCCGGGGCGATTTTTCTGTGCATGCCGTTGTCCCAAAACCGCTGGGCACTTTTGGGCGGCATGCATCAACAACAGGGGAACGACGATGAAATTCATGCTGACCGACCGCAAACTCCACCCGCAAGCCAAACCCGTCGCCGAGGACTTCAAGGCCGGCGGCATCAACCGCCGCGAATATCTGGCGCTGATGGCCGGGCTCGGTGTCAGCGCCGCCGGCGCGGTGGCGCTGGCCGGGCTCAGCACGACCCCTGCCCGCGCGGCAGAACCGAAGAAAGGCGGCGCCCTGCGCGTCGCCATGAACGTCAAGGGCTTCAAGGACCCGCGCACCTTCGACGGCGTCGAGATGTCCAACATCGCCCGCCACTGCAACGAATATCTGGTGCGCTGGAACACCGACTTCTCCTTCGAACCCTGGCTGCTCGAAAGCTGGGAGGCGAGCGACGACGCCAGGACGCTGACCCTGCATGTGCGCAAGGGCATATCCTGGTCGAATGGCGATGCCTTCAACGCCGATGATGTCATTCACAACCTCACCCGCTGGTGCGATGCCTCGGTGCCCGGCAATTCGGTCGCCGCGCGCATGGGCGCGCTGGTCAATGCCGACACCAAGAAGGTCGTCGACGGCGGCATCGCCAAGGTCGACGACTTCACCATCAAGCTCAATCTGCCCAAGTCAGACATCTCGCTGATCGCCGGCATGGCCGACTATCCGGCGCTGATCATGCACCGCTCCTATGAGGGCGATGGCGACCCCATGAAGGCGCTTGCCATCACCACCGGCCCCTGCGAGCTGGTCAGCTGGGATGCCGAGACGGGCGCCGAGGTGAAGCGCAAGGAAAAACCCTGGTGGAAGGGCGAATTCCATCTCGACGGCATCAAATGGGTCGACTACGGCTCCGACCCCAACGCCATGCTGTCGGCCTTCGAATCCGGCGAGATTGACACCGACCACGAGACCGCTTCCGACGCCGTCTCGCAGACCGAGCAGATGGGGCTGATGAATTCCGAGATCGCCACCGGCTCGACCATCGTCGCCCGCTTCAATGTCGCCAACGCGCCCTATGACGACGTCAAGGTGCGCCGCGCCGCCCAGCTCGCCGTCGACAATTCCGCCGTGCTGGCGCTCGGCCTCGGCGGCCGCGGCAAGCCCGCCGACAACCACCATGTCGGCCCCATGCACCCCGAATATGCCGATATCGGCCCGGCCAGGCGCGACGTCGAGCAGTCGAAGAAGCTGCTCGCCGAGGCCGGCAAGGCCGACCACGAATTCGAGCTCATCTCCGTCGATGTCGAATGGCAAAAAAGCACCGGCGACGCCATCGGCGCGCAGATGCGCGAGGCCGGCCTCAAGATCAAGCGCACGGTGCTTCCGGCCGCCACCTTCTGGAACGACTGGAGCAAATACCCCTTCTCCTGCACCGAATGGCTCGGCCGCCCGCTCGGCGTCCAGGTGCTGGCGCTCGCCTACAAGTCCGGCGCCGCCTGGAACGAAAGCGCCTACGCCAATCCCGAATTCGACACGCTGCTCGACAAGGCGCTGGCAACGCCCGACGCCAAGGCGCGCAAGGAGATCATGGGCAAGATCGAGCAGAATCTGCGCGATAGCGGCATCATCATCCAACCTTACTGGCGCTCGGTCTACCGGACGTACCGCAAGGGCGTCGAAGGCTGCGAACAGCACCAGGCGCTGGAGCAGCATTTCGAGAAGGTTTGGATTGAGGGGTGAGGCGTCGACCGTGACGCGTTGAAGGGACTTAAAGCCGAGGTCAGCGCCGCCCCTCATTGCCCTGCCGGGCATTTCTCCCCGTATAGTGACGGGGAGAAAGACGCTGGCCGCAACGCCGACGCTTTTTCTGCACCGTTTGCGATTGGCGAAAGCCAAGACGACAGCGCCCCTCTCCCCGTCTCTATACGGGGAGAGGATGCCGGCAGGCAGGTGAGGGGCAGCGCCCACATTGGTCTTCCCTGCTCCGTGAGGTTGAGGCAAGGCGCGTCAGCGCGCATCGCCAGCACCTATATTTCATGTACGGCGCAAAACGTGCGGTGCCAGGCGGTGGACCGCCGCGGCCACAGGGCGCATGGTTGCGCTGTCGCTGGCCACTGTATGGGCGCTGGTGCTTGAGAGTGTCAGCGTGCTCCCGCCCCGTCGGGAGCAATGCAATGGAAGGACCCCACGGCCCCGCGCTTACTTTCCATGCGTTGCGAAGGGCATTCAAGACATCCATTGCCGAACGCCTCATCCCTGAGGCGCAATGGGCGGACCACGCCAAGGCCTTGGTGCGCAAACTCACTGATAAGGCGCATGTCGACAGCGGCCTCGTCGACTGGATCATTCGCAAGTGAAGCAGAAGTGGCCGGCGCGAATGCCGGTGAGGCAGTTGCCTGAGCCCGCGCCGGCCACTGGCGACCTGATAAGGTCCGCCGCCCGGATTTTTTACCGTTCCGGCGATGCCGGATCAACCAGGTCGGACGTTTGGTACGGAAGCGGACAAAGGCTCACCGTTCCGCCCTCAGCAACGTCCAGATCCAGCCAACAAAGGTCAGCACCAGGAACGGATAGCCGGCGGCGGGCAGCGGCGCCGAGGTTGGCAGCAAGGGCGCGCCCCAGAGGATCATGCAAGCCGAGATGACAAACAGCACGGCAGCCACCAGCGCGGTGAGCCGCATCCACAGGGCGAAAGTCTTCGGCGCGCTGACCATGACCAGTGCCGCCGCCCACAGCGAGATGCCGCCGACATAGGAGGGCACGCTGGCCTCCAGTCCTGCCGCATTGCCCGCCAGCAGCAGGGTCTCGCCGGCGAGGAAGGTCAGGAAGCCGGCAGCTATGCAGTCATTGCCCAACCGCTGATATTTCATGGTCAGCAGGGCGGTCGCCACCACGAGTGCCACGCCGTCGATCGTCCAGAGCGTTTCGCGCAGCGGGGCGCTGGCGACGAAGGTGCCGGCTAGGCCGAAGGCACCGCCGATGGCGAGGCCGATCGCGGCGATGGTGTCTAAAGTGGTGCGCATTTGATGTCTCCCCAAGCTGGCTCGAGGATACCGCAGGACGGTGTCTGATCCAATGCTCGCCGATGGCGAGGCGCTCTCACCTGTTTGACTTCCCGACGCGGCTCCAGTGTCAGCCCGAAATCGACAAGGCGTGAAGGCAGAGACTGTCGAGAGAGCGGTCCGCAGCGCGTCCGCAGTCGACAAAGTCAGCCTTGCCCGAGAACCGATATCGGCGGATCGCAGCAAGCACCTTTACGCTTGCCTTGAAGGCAGCCTACTTTGGCAAATAGTAGCCGCTCGTGGGCACAGAATGTCGGTACTGCCTTTCCTGAGAATTTACGCGCCGCTCAACGCGGTGCTGGCTGCCCCTGGGCTTCTGGTGGTGGCTGCGCTCACGACACCGAACCTGTCCGGACGAAGCAGACTGGCTCTGACCGCACTGCTCGCGGTCATTTGGGGCGCCTATCTTCTGCAGATGGCCGCGACGCTGCTCAAGCACCGGGCGGGAGACCTTCGGGACAGGACGCCGGCAATCGCCATCGATGTGCTCGCGGTTTTGGTTCCACTCGCCGCATTTCTGCTCGGCGGCACGCCCGACTGGAGCCTCTACTGTGGTGTCTGGCTGCTGAAACCGCTGCGCGACTCGACCTTCTTCCCGGTGCTGGGCAGGGTGCTGGCCAACGAAGCGCGCAACCTGATCGGCGTCACCACGCTCTTCGGCGTCGTTCTGTTTGGTGTCGCACTCGCCGCCTATGTCATCGAGCGCGACATCCAACCGGAAAAGTTCGGCAGCATCCCCGAGGCAATGTGGTGGGCGGTGGTCACGCTGTCCACCACCGGCTATGGCGACCACATTCCGCAAACCTTCGCCGGCCGCGTCCTTGCCGGGGCGGTCATGATGACTGGCATCGGCATCTTCGCGCTCTGGGCCGGCATTCTTGCCTCCGGCTTCTATCAGGAAATCCGTCGCGAGGATTTCGTCCGCAATTGGCAATTGGTCGCCGGCGTGCCCTTGTTTGAGAAGCTCGGCCCGGCCGTGCTGGTCGAGATCGTGCGCGCGCTAAGACCTCGCAACTTGCCGGCGGGCGCCGTGATCTGCCGCAGTGGCGAGACCGGGGATCGGATGTTCTTCGTCGTGGAGGGGCGCGTCAGCGTCGCGACGCCGAACCCGGTGGAGCTTGGCCCTGGCTCCTTCTTTGGCGAGATGGCGCTGATCAGCGGCGAACCGCGTTCGGCGACCGTCAACGCCGCGACAGCGGTCTCCCTCCTGTCGCTGCACGCGGCGGATTTCCAGATGCTGTGTAGCAGCAGCCCGGAGATCGCGGAAATCATCCGCAAGACCGCGCTCGAGCGCCGCGGCGCGGCACCGATGGCTTGATCCCAATCGTGCAGCTCCACCGCCGCGCTGGCAGGGTGCGCGCTGCCTCCGGCAGCTCCCAACCGGACTTGTGCTCGCATCGACCAACCGGGTCGATGCGTTCGGCCGAAGGCCGAACCGCTTAGTCGCCCATCTTAAGCGCCTGGATAAACGCCTCCTGCGGAATATCCACCTTGCCGAACTGCCGCATCCGCTTCTTGCCTTCTTTCTGCTTGTCCAGCAGCTTGCGTTTGCGCGAGACGTCGCCGCCGTAGCATTTGGCGGTGACGTCCTTGCGCAGCGCCGAGATGGTTTCCCGCGCAATGACCTTGCCGCCGATGGCGGCCTGGATCGGAATCTTGAACAGATGGTTCGGGATCAGCTCCTTCAGCTTCTCGCACATCTGCCTTCCGCGCTTTTCCGCCGCCGTGCGGTGCACCAGCATGGAGAGCGCGTCGACCGGCTCCTCATTGACCAGGATCGACATTTTTACCAGGTCGCCCTCCTTGTAGTCGGTCAGGTGATAGTCGAAGGAGGCGTAGCCCTTGGAGATCGACTTCAGCCGGTCGTAGAAGTCGAAGACGACTTCGTTGAGCGGCAGATCGTAGATCAGCATGGCGCGCTTGCCGACATAGGAGAGGTCGGCCTGGATGCCGCGCCGGTCCTGGCAAAGTTTCAGGATGCCGCCGAGATAGTCGTCGGGCGTCAGGATGGTGGCGCGGATCCATGGCTCCTCGATCGCCGAGATCTTCACCACGTCGGGCATGTCGGCCGGGTTGTGCAATTCCTTCATCGAGCCGTCGGTCAGAGCCAGCCGGTAGACGACGCTCGGTGCCGTGGCGATCAGGTCGAGGTTGAACTCGCGCTCCAGCCGCTCCTGGATGATTTCCAGATGTAGGAGGCCAAGGAAGCCGCAGCGATAGCCGAAGCCGAGTGCGGCGCTGGTTTCCATTTCAAAGGAGAAGCTGGCGTCGTTGAGGCGCAGCTTGCCGACCGCGGCGCGCAGATCCTCGAAATCGGCGGCGTCGACCGGGAACAGGCCGCAGAACACTACCGGCTGCGCCGGTTTGAAGCCGGGCAGCGCCTTGGCCGTGGTGCGCTTGTCCTCTGTGATGGTGTCGCCGACGCGGGTGTCGGCCACCTCCTTGATCGAGCCGGTGAAGAAGCCGAATTCGCCGGGGCCGAGCTCGTCGACATTGATGCGGGCCGGCGTGAACACGCCGGTGCGCTCGACCAGGTGCTTGGCGCCGGTGCCCATCATGCGGATGGTCTGGCCCTTTTTCAGCACGCCGTCGATGACGCGCACCAGCACGATGACGCCGAGATAGGCGTCGTACCAGGAGTCGACCAGCATCGCCTTCAACGGGGCCGACGCGTCGCCTTCGCGCGGCGGCGGCAATTGGTGGACGATGGCCTCCAGCACGTCGGGAATGCCAAGGCCGGTCTTGGCCGAGATCAGAACGGCGTTGGAGGCGTCGATGCCGATCACCTCCTCGACCTGCTCGCGGATGCGCTCGGGCTCGGCGGCCGGCAGGTCGACCTTGTTCAGCACCACGACGATCTCGTGGTTGTTGTCGATGGCCTGGTAGACATTGGCCAGCGTCTGCGCCTCGACGCCCTGGGAGGCGTCTACCACCAGCAGCGAACCTTCGCAGGCGGCTAGCGAACGCGACACTTCATAGGCGAAGTCGACGTGTCCGGGCGTGTCGATCAGGTTGAGGATATAGTCCTCGCCATTGTTGGCGCGGTACTTCAGCCGCACCGTCTGCGCCTTGATGGTGATGCCGCGCTCGCGCTCGATGTCCATCGAGTCCAGCACCTGCTCCTTCATGTCGCGCAGCTCCAGCCCACCGGTCAGCTGGATCAGCCTGTCGGCAAGCGTGGATTTGCCATGGTCGATATGCGCGACGATGGAGAAATTGCGGATGTGGTCGAGGGGCGTGCTCATGGCGCGCGTTTAGCAGGGGTGGCTTGCCCGAGCAAGCGGCAGGCTGCCGCCGCACATGTGACCCGGCCCGTTGCCTGGCAAGCCGTACGGCCGCTGCCGGGAAGGCAGAGCAGGCGGCTGCCGAGGCAAGCGGTGCGGGCGCTTGTCGCCTTTTCCCCCGGATTCCTCGAAAAATAGATAAATTTTAACCACACGCGTTAGAGCATAATTTGTGATCGGCATGTTAGCGGAGGGAAATATCTGATGTAAGGACGAAGGCATGCGGGGGCTTGCAGGCAGTTTTATCGAGTCGCGGAGCGGCTCGTTCGCACCGATACTTGTTCTCGCCATGATACCGCTGATCACCGCGGTCGGCTTTTCCGTCGACTACACCTCCGCGGTCCAGACCAGGTCGACCGAGCAGGCGGCACTCGACGCCGCGATCCTGTCGATCACCACGATGGACACGGCCTCGACGAAACCGCAGCGTCAGTTGGTGCTGCAGGATACCTACAGAGAAAACGGCGGACAGGGCACCGCGACCTTGAACAGCTTCGACGTCAGCGCCAACGGCACCGCCACCGCGCAGGCCTCGGCGAGTTTCGCCATGAAGACCGTGTTCATGCAGATCGCCAGTATCCCCACGGTGGCGATCGGCGTCACGTCGGCGGTGAACAAGGCGCCAGCTTTGGTGGAGGCGACCTTCAAGGTCACCGGGGTGTCGGGCTACTGGAACAAGACAATGACGCTCTACGGCACGATGTTCGGTGCGAAGGAGGGCAAGCCTCTGATGACGATCGATTACAAATACGGCGGGGGCACGGATCCCAAAGGGTACGGCACCACCACCGTCAGCAAGATCGACAGTCTGGGCGTCGCCACGGTGGCCCAAACGCAGGTTTGCAAGGTCGGCAAAAAGGCGCCTGACGGGGTGACGCTGAACACCGACCAGTTTGGCACGAAATATTACTGCGTCGACACGATGGCTGCCGGCAACACCGCCGGTGCCTCAATCGACGTCAGCCAGATGGCTGGCCTCTATCTGCAGATGAACGTCCCATCTGGCAATCCGCAAAACCTCTATTCGAACGATCCGGCCACGTCCAACCGGCTCTATAGCTCGACAAGCAAGGACATCCCCCCGGCCGAAATGGCGACCGGCCAAATCGTCGATATCTTTGGCCTCGTTCCTTGTGGATCGACAGCCTACCAGGCCTGGGAAGACGGCGGCAACAAGGTCCCGGCGCCCGTCAGCAACGCCGACTTCTTCTACAACGTCACCGGCAAGTGCGACTTCAACAAGCGGCCCAACAACACGCGGCTGACGCAGTAGAAGCTGCTCTTCTTGCCTTCTCCCCTTGCGGGAGAAGGAAGAACGCTAGCGATCACAAACCGGTGAGCGCTGTAACGAAGGCGCCGACAGCGGCGAAGTGGGGATATCAGCGGTGCATTCAGGCGCCGCCGCCCACGGAGCAAGCCGATGTCCCGCAAGTTCGTCACAGTGTCCAGCCTCTCATCGCTTGCGCTGGCGGCATCGCTCGGTGCGGCCGCCGCCCAGCCGCTCAGCGTGGTCGAGCTGTTCACCAGCCAGGGCTGCTCGTCCTGCCCGCCGGCCAACGCCAATCTGATCAGGGTCAAGGACCAGCCCGGCGTGCTGGCGCTGTCGTTCAACGTCACCTACTGGGACTATCTCGGCTGGAAGGACATTTTCGGAAAACAGGAATTCACCCGGCGCCAGGTCAATTACGAGCCGGCGCTCGGTCATGACGGGCCGTTCACGCCGCAAGTGGTGGTCAACGGCCATGCCGATGTCGTCGGCGCCGCACCTGGCGAGATCGAAAAGCTGATCTCGGTGAGCGGCCGGACGAGCGGCCCGGCATTGTCGCTCGATGGCGGCAAGATCAGCATCGGCGCCGGCGCCGTACCTGGCGGCCACGCCGATGTCTGGCTGGTGCACTATGCCAAGGGCGTCGTCGAGGTGCCGGTGTCGCGCGGCGAAAACACCGGCCGCACCTTGCCGCACGCCAATGTCGTGCACGCGCTCGAAAAACTCGGCGGCTGGACCGGCGCGGCCACGACGTATCCGCTGCCCGCCGCATCCGGCGGCCTGAGCACCGCCGTGCTCGTGCAGTCGCCCGGTGGCGGACCGATCCTGGCCGCCGCGACAAACTAGATCACGCTTCAACAAGAGATTGCGCAACGCCGCATGGAGCGGCGCCGCATAGCACGGCCGCCAAGAGGGCGCGCCTTCACGACCAACCCAAGGAGATCATCATGACCATTTCCCGCCTGACGCTGCCGGCGCTCGCTCTCGCTTTGTGCTCGACGGCGCTGTTTGCCGGCGGCATCGCTCGCGCCGACGACGCGACCAACGCGATGAAGCCGGCTGCAGATGCCATGAAACCGGCCGCGGATGCGATGAAGCCTGCCGCGGATGCGATGAAGCCTGCCGCGGATGCGATGAAGCCGGCCGATCCGATGGAAACCAATTCCATGAAGCCGGCCGCCGACGCCATGAAGCCGGCGACGGATGCGATGAAACCGGCAACGGATGCGATGGCTCCGGCCAACTAGTTCTGCCGCGTCTCAGCCGTTCATTCACAAGGGCGGCCCTTGGCGCTGCCCATCACCTGCCTGCCGGCATCCTCTCCCCGTATAGTGACGGGGAGAGGGGCGCTCATCGACGGTTTCGCCAATCATCGGTGTTGCAGGTAGAAACGCCAGCGTCGCGGTCAGTCGCTCTCTCCCCGTTTTACGGGGAGAGATGTCCGGCAGGACAGTGAGGGGCAGCGCTGACGGTAAGATTCCGCATTCGGCGCACGCGAATGTGCGTCGCGCCGCACTATTTGATGCAATAGACTGATCCCTATGGAAGCCACGAGGAGTGCAACCATGACCAACATCAAGATTTCAAACCGTTCGCTCGGCTTTGTCAAAGGCGCCCTCGCCGCGCTTGCACTTGCCGCCGCTGGCGCCGCCTTCTGGCTGACACCGGCGGTTTCGGCCGAGGACGCGGTGAAGATCCCGCCGCCGGCAATCGACGAGAAGGCGGCCGCCGGCACTGAAAAGGCGATCTTCGCCGGCGGCTGCTTCTGGGGCGTGCAGGGCGTCTTCCAGCACGTCAAGGGCGTCACCAGGGCCGTCTCCGGCTACTCCGGCGGCGACAAGGACACCGCCGTCTACGAGACGGTCGGCTCAGGCCGCACCGGGCATGCCGAATCCGTCGAGATCACCTACGATCCATCGAAGGTGACCTATGGCCAGCTGCTGCAGGTCTATTTCTCGGTCGCCCACAACCCGACCCAGCTGAATTTCCAGGGTCCGGACTCCGGCACGCAATACCGCTCGACGATCTTCGCCGAAAACGATGCACAGAAGAAGATCGCGCAAAGCTACATCGCCCAGCTCGACCAGGCCAAGGTGTTCCCGGAGCCGATCGTCACTACGCTGGAAACCGGCAAGACCTTCTATCCGGCCGAGAATTACCATCAGGATTTTCTGACGCTGAACCCGACCTATCCCTACATCGTCTACAACGACCTGCCCAAGGTGGCGAATTTGAAGGCACTGTTCCCGGCGCTCTACAGCGACAAGCCGGTGCTGGTGCTGTCGGCGAGCAATTGAGTCGGCTTTATTGAGGAGGCGTCGGCGGGACAGCACCCCCCTCTGCCCGGCAGCCAGAGAGGGGTGCCTCGCGCCTGCATCGGCAGGTCAATCATACGTCAGATCCGTCGCCTTGCCGCCGAACACCCGGTAGGCATAGAACGAATAGAAGATGATGACCGGCAGCACGACCACGGTGCCGGCGAGGATGATGGCCAGGCTCTCCGGCGCGGAAGCCGCCTGCCAGATGGTCAGGCGATCGGGCACCACGAACGGGTAGAACGACCAGGCGAGACCGGCAAAGCCGAGCGCGAAGATGGCGGCCAGCGTCAGGAACGGCATCAGCGAATGGCGGTCGTCGGGCTTCGGCAGATGGAAGGTCTGCCGCCACAGCCACAGGAACAAAAGCGCCGACAGGATCGGCAGCGGCGACAGATAAAGCATTTCCGGCCAGACGAACCATTTGTCGAAGATGCGCGGGCTGGCGAAGGGCGTCGCCAGCGACACCGCCGCCATGCCGAGCGCGGTCAGCACCAGCGCGGTGCGCAGCCAGCGCACCGCTTTCTTCTGCAATTCGCCTTCGGTCTTGTAGATCACCCAGGCGGCGCCCATCGCCGCGTAGGCGGCGGCAAGGCAGAACGCCACCAGCACGCCGAACGCCGTGCCGCCGAGGCCGACATCGAGCCCGAGCACATAGACGCCCAGCATATAGCCCTGCGCCAGCGAGGCGATGAGCGAACCCAGGAAGAAAATACGGTTCCAGCGATGCTTGCGGCCAGCTGGCACCTTGGCGCGGAAATCGAAGGCGACGCCGCGCAGGATCAGCCCGAGCAAAAGCACGAAGACCGGAATGTAGAGCGCCGTCAGGATGACGCCATGCGCCAGCGGGAAGGCGACCAGCAGCAGGCCGACGGCCAGCACCAGCCAGGTTTCGTTGGCGTCCCAGAACGGGCCGATGGCGGCGATCATCGTGTCCAGTTCAGCATCCTCGGCTGCCGCGAACAGAATGCCGATGCCGAGATCGAAACCGTCGAGAATGACGTAGATCAGGATGGCGAGGCCCATCAGGCCGGCGAAGATCAGCGGAAGCGCGGTTGGCCAGTCGAAGGTCATCTTTTTCTCCTCACTCACCAGAGCCGGCTAATCGCGATGTGATCGGATGGGGCTCTATCGAGGCTTCAGATCGATTGCCGAAGTCGGCGCCGCCCCTCATCACCCTGCCGGGCACTTCTCCCCGTATAGGGACGGAGAGAAGGGGGCTGGCCGCAATCTCGGCGCTTTTCTTGCAACGCTGGTGATTGGCGAAACCGTCGATGCGAGCGCCCCTCTCCCCGTCCCTATAAGGGGAGAGGATGCCGGCAGGCAGGTGAGGGGCCGCGCCGGCGCCCGGCTGGAGTGCCATATCAAATCACTCCCCCGCAGCCGGCTGCGACATCGGCGCGTTGAGCACGCCGGGCAACGGCGAGTTGTCGCCGTCCTTCGCCGCCTTCAGCGCCAGGTGCACCAGCACGCCGAGATAGGCGATCAGCAACAGCACATAGAGAACGAGGTATATGGCGAGCGTCAGCGCGACATGGCTGCCGGCCACCGGGCCGACCGCGTCGGCGGTTTTCAGCACGCCCGTCACCAGCCAGGGCTGGCGGCCGATTTCGGTGGTGTACCAGCCGGCCAGCGTCGCCAGCCAGCCCGACAGCGCCATCGGCACCATCAGCATGGCCAGCGGCTTCGGCAGGCTGTGCCGGCGCTTGAGGAAGAAGGCCGCCGACCATGAGACGAGCAGCATCAATATGCCCGTGCCGACCATGATGCGGAAACCCCAGAACACCGGAAAGACCGGCGGATGGTTGCCGGGATAGTCGTTCAACCCCGGCACCACGCCGCTGGTCGAGTGCCGCAGCACCAGGCTGGCTCCATCGGGAATGGCGATCTCGAATTTGTTTTCCTTCGCCGCCTCGTCGGGCAGCGCGAAGAGCACCAGCGGCACGTTGGGGCCGGTGTTCCAGTTGGCCTCCATGGCGGCGATCTTCTGCGGCTGATGCTCCAGCGTGTTCAGCCCATGCTGGTCGCCGGCGAAGATCTGGATCGGGATCAGGATCGCCGCGGTGAAGACGCCGGTGCGCAGCGCCTTCCACATCGATTCCGAGCGGTCGCCGGTGAGATAGCGCAGCGCCGACAGGCCTGATATCAGGAACGACACCGTCAGCCCCGACGCCAGCAGCATGTGGGTCAGCCTGTAGGGCATCGACGGATTGAAGATGATTGCCCACCAGTCGACCGCATGCGCCACGCCGTCGCGCATCTCGAATCCGGCCGGCGTCTGCATCCAGGAATTGAGCGCGATGATCCAGAATGCCGAGACGGTGGTGCCGCCGGCGACCAGCACCGTCGCCAGCGTGTGGATGCGGTTGGAGACGCGGCGGAAGCCGAACAGCATGATGCCGAGAAAGGCCGCTTCGAGGAAGAAGGCGGTGAGGATTTCGTAGGCCAGCAGCGGCCCGGCGATGTTGCCGACCTTTTCCATGTAGCCCGGCCAGTTGGTGCCGAACTGGAAGCTCATGGTGACGCCCGAAACCACGCCCATGGCAAAGGACAGCGCGAACACCTTCACCCAGGTGAAATAGGCGCGCATCCAGGCGGAATCGTTGGTCGCGTTGTAACGCAACTTGAAGAACAGCAGCACCCAACCCAGCGCAATGGTGATCGTCGGAAATAGAATATGGAATGAAATATTCGCGCCGAACTGGATACGCGAAAGTATGAGCGGGTCCATGATGGGCTCCGGCTGCTGCAAATACTCGCGAAGGATAGGCCCGAAGCGAGTTCAGGTCAAAGCGGCGTCCTGCCGCGAGGCTGAACGCCACAGGACAATTTTGCCGGTTGCGTGCCGTGCAACTCCGGGCCTGTGCGCCGCACCTGCAACGGCCGGCCGGCACGATTGTCGAGAACTGTCAGCAGGGCATTGACTTGCGGTTGCAAGCACCGACATTCGGCCTATATCAGGGGACCTCTTTCAAGCAGCCGTTTTCATCCATGCCTTCCATCCTGTCCATTTCCGGGGTCTCCAAGACCTACGCCACCGGCTTCACCGCGCTCAAGGAAGTCAATCTCGACATTCAGCGCGGCGAGATCTTCGCGCTGCTTGGACCCAATGGCGCCGGCAAGACGACCCTGATCTCGATCGTCTGCGGCATCGTCAACCGTTCGTCGGGCACCGTCACCGTCGACGGCCACGACATCAACAAGGATTATCGCGCCGCGCGCGGTCTGATCGGGCTGGTGCCGCAGGAACTGACAATCGACGCCTTCGAGAGCGTCTGGGCGACGGTCAATTACAGCCGTGGCCTGTTCGGCAAGCCGGCCAACCCCGGCTTTGTCGAGAAGGTGCTGCGCGACCTGTCGCTGTGGGACAAGAAGGACGCCAAGGCGATCACCCTGTCGGGCGGCATGAAGCGCCGGCTGATGATCGCCAAGGCGCTGTCGCATGAGCCGCGCATCCTGTTCCTCGACGAGCCGACCGCCGGCGTCGACGTCGAGCTGCGCCAGGACATGTGGGCGATGGTGCGCCGGCTGCGCGAGGACGGCGTCACCATCATCCTCACCACGCACTATATCGAGGAAGCCGAGGCGATGGCCGACCGGGTCGGCGTCATCAACCGCGGCGAGATCATCCTGGTCGAGAACAAGGCCGAACTGATGCGCAAGCTCGGCCGCAAGCGGCTGGTGCTGGAACTGCGCAATCCGCTGACGGCCATTCCCGAGGCGCTCTCGCGCTATGCGCTGGAGTTGTCGCCCGATGGCGGGCAGCTGACCTACACCTATGACAATCAGGCCGAGCGGCCCGGCGTCGCCTCGTTGATGCGCGATCTCGAGGCCGGCGGCATCCAGTTCCGCGATATCGACACGCAAAACTCTTCGCTCGAGGAGATCTTCGTCAATCTGGTGAGGAGGGAGCCATGAACCTTCGCGCCGTATGGGCGATCTACCGCATGGAAATGGCGCGTGCTTTCCGCACCGTGCTGCAGAGCATCGTCTCGCCGGTCATCTCGACGTCGCTGTATTTCGTCGTCTTCGGCTCGGCCATCGGCTCGCGCATCACCGAGATCGACGGCATCAGTTACGGCGCCTTCATCGTGCCGGGTCTGATCATGCTGTCGCTGTTGACGCAGTCGATCTCCAACGCCTCCTTTGCCATCTACTTCCCGAAATTCGTCGGCTCGATCTACGAGCTTCTGTCGGCGCCGGTCTCCTATCTGGAGATCGTCATCGCCTATGTCGGCGGTGCCGCGACCAAGTCGATCCTTCTCGGCCTGATCATCCTGGCCACCGCCTCGCTGTTCGTGCCGCTGACCATCCTGCATCCGTTCTGGATGCTCGCCTTCCTGGTGCTGACGGCGGTGACCTTCAGCCTGTTCGGCTTCATCATCGGCATCTGGGCGAAGAGTTTCGAGCAGCTGCAGCTGGTGCCGCTGTTGATCATTACGCCGCTGACCTTCCTCGGCGGCAGCTTCTATTCGATCAACATGCTGCCCGAGGTCTGGCGCACGGTGACGCTGTTCAATCCGGTCGTCTATCTGATCAGCGGCTTCCGCTGGAGCTTCTACGGCAAATCCGATGTCTCGGTCGGTATCAGCCTCGGCATGACGATCGTCTTTCTGCTGATCTGCATAGCGATCGTCGCCTGGATATTCAGGACCGGCTACCGGCTCAGGAACTGAGCGGCGAAAGCGCCCTGAGCGCCGCTAGGTCTGTTGAGATTCAGGTCAGGCCGAGTCGAAAATGGTGGATTCCGAGAACCGGAGCGGAGCGTACTTTTTGTACGTGAGCTCAGTTCTACTGCGTGGCAGTAGAACTAGGGAAGCGCAGGAAGCCGCCATTTGCAGGCCGGCCTCACCTGAATATCGCCAGACCTAGATCGCCTTGATCAGCCGCAGCAGCCCCAGCATCTCGACATACGTTCCCTGGCGGAAGGCGATGTAGACCGGCTCCTCGACGCCGTGGAAGCGGCGCTTGAACGCCGCCTGGCCCTGCAGGTTGAACCTGCGGCGATTGACCCAGGGCGAAGAATAGGCGCGCTGGAAGGCATTGCGCCAGAAATCGCTTTCGGCAAATCCGCTCGGGCCCACATCGACGAGCGGCGACAGGCCGAGCGTGACCACCGAGATGCCCTCTTCGCGAAAACGGTCGACGGCGAACTTGGTCAGGCCGATCTCGGCATGCGGTGAGGCGTCGAGATGCTTGCGCTTGAAGGCGGTGGTGTAGCCGATGACCTTGCCGTCGGCGAACAACGGGTCGAAGTCGAGCAAAGCGACCAGTTCGCCATCGGGACCGTGCAGGACGAAACGGCGCATGTCGGTGCCGAGATGGTCGGCGAAATGGCGGTTAAGAAAACCCATCTCCCAGCGCTTGACGATGCGGTCGCCGCGCCAGTTTTCCGAAAGCCGGGCGATCTCGTCGAGGTAGATCGTGCGCTTGTCCTCTTCGAACGAAAAGCCTTTCTTCAGCAGCCAGCGCTCGGAGTAGCGCACGGTCTCGTTGCGCTTCCCGGAAAAATCATGCTCGGGCAGGGCGAGGCGGGTGTCGATGCCGAGGCGATTGACCTTGTAGCCAAGGCCGGCCAGCACGCGTGCGGTGTCCTCGCCGACCTGCACGAACCATGGGCTGCCGGCGGTCTCGACGAAACGGTTGATGTAATCGGCCCGACGCACCGGAGCCGCCACCGGGTCGCCGAGCGCGAAATGGTGCTTCATCTTGGTACCGAAGGCGATGTAGCCGTCGGCATCGCCGAAATAGGAAAGCTTGCCTTGCACGGCGGTCGAATAGGCGAGCGAGAAGTCGCCATAGCGGCGCACCAGTGCCAGGCGTTCGACATGGGTCAGCGCCTGACGCTCGACCTCGGGCGCGGCGGCCTCAAGGATCTTGTCGAAATAGAACCGCAAGGAGGGCATGGTCGAGATTCCGCGTGCCGCCTACAGCGCCGGCCGTCCAGGACGCGCCAAGGTGCTGTAACACTTTGATTCTGCGCATGACTCGAAAATCGGACTCGATTTCGGGCATGCGCGTGGGGGATAACCGAGACCCGCCAGCCACCCAAGGCCTCGAATCAATCACATTGCCGCGACCTGATTACCGTTGATATCGCGCATATGCCATATAGAGCGCAACCGCGGCCCGGCGTGTGGCGCTAAATCGCATCGCTCGAAATTCGGCCGCGGTTTGCTGCAGGGGATCCTGCGCGCGATCAAACGGTTACAGCGTCCTGCGAGCCTTACGGCGGGACGTCCAATGGGATTCGAGTGAATGACTGATACGACAATCAGATCGGTGGCGGATCTGCCGGCCACGGTCGAGCCGACAATCGTCGTCGGCGCCGGTGCTGCCGGGCTGGCCGCCGCGCATGCCTTGATGAACGCCGGCGTGCCGACGGCGATCCTGGAAAAGGAAAGCCGGCTGGCCGAGCCCTGGCACCGACGCCACCAGCAATTGCATCTCAACACCCATCGCGATCTTTCTTCGCTGCCTGGTCTCGCCTTTCCCCCTGGCACGCCTGCCTTTCCGCAAAGGATGGTCGTCATCCGCCACATGAACGATTTCCAGAAGGAGAACCGGCTGCCGGTGCAGTTTGGCGTCGCGGTCGAAGAGATCACCTTCAAAGGCGACCACTGGGCATTGCGCACCAGCACCGGACCGCGCTTCGCCCGCAATGTCGTCATCGCCACCGGCCGCGACAGGCAGCCGTTCACCCCCGAATGGAAAGGCATGAAGGATTTCGTCGGGCGCATCATCCATTCGGCGGATTTCGGTGACGCGCAAGCCTATGCGGGCCAAAAAGTGCTGGTCGTCGGCGCCGGCAATTCGGGCTTCGATGCGCTCAATCATCTGGCCGGCATAGACACGGCCGCCATCTGGCTGTCGGCCCGCAACGGTCCCGCCCTGCTGCCCAAGCGCATCTGCAAGATCGCCGTGCACCGGCTTTCGCCGATCATGGCGCGCTTGCCGTTGCGGCTCGCCGATGCGGTGATGGCGGCAACGCAGCGGCTGGTTTTCGGCGACCTGACCAAATTCGGCCTGCCGCCCGCGCCTGCGGGCGGCGCCAGCCGCCTGAGCTCGGATTACACCGCGATCGCGGCCGACGACGGCGCCGTCGGCGCCATCAAGGCCGGCAAGATCACCGTCGTGCCGGGCATACGGGAATTCACCCGCGATGGCGTGATCCTGGCCAATGGCAGCCTGATCTATCCCGACATCGTCATTGCCGCGACAGGCTACCGCACGGGGCTGGAGCCCATGGTCGGCAAGCTCGGCGTGCTCGACGCCAAGGGCGTTCCGCTCTTCAACGGTGGCGAAGCCGATCCAAAATTGCCCGGTCTGTGGTTCACCGGCATGCGGCCAAGCATTCGCGGCTGCTTCGCCAATGCCGGCATCCTGGCCAAGGCGATCGCCAAACGAATTGCAGGGTCGGCCTCGCACCAATCCAGCGCATCACGCTGATTTCGGTTCCAGCCGCCGGAAACCGACGGCTTCCATCAGCATGTCCTCTTCCACCATGCCGGCATTGTGCAAGGCGAGCAGGTTAAGCGCGATTTCCCGCGCGTCGGCGGAATCGGGATGTGCCTCGCGCCGCCGGCAGGCCTCGTCGAACACGCGCTGCAGCTTGGCGATATCGGCTGGCTTGAGCAAGCCACGGTCATAGACGGACTTCGACATGGCGATCTCCTGATAAAGACCTAGAGCGCCACGTTTAAATTGCCAATCTTTCCCGAGGCCTGACGGATTTCACGCAAAAAAGGGAGGGACTTCGGGTCGCCGAAGTCCCTCCCTTGAGATTGCAAACGAGTACCTGATATCAGACCGCGATCTTGCCGCCGCCCTGTTTGGTGATGGCGACGACCGACGGCCGCACCGGCATGTCGGGCTTGAAGTCGGGCCAGCGCGTCGACAGGTCCTCATAGTAGGACGGGCGCCCGAACGCTTCCCAGTCCTCTCCGCCGTCGCCCGGATGCTGGACGGCGACGAAGGCGGTCCGGTCGTCGGGCGCAAACAGCGGACCGCACATTTCGGCGCCGATCGGCACGCGGAAGAACAGTTTCGAGGTCGCCCGCGCCGCCCCCTCCGTGTCCACCGCCCATAAGCCATCGGTGCGGCCGGTGGCTTTCGGACCCTGGCCGTCGGTCGCGACCCAGAGACGCCCGGCCGAATCGACCGCGCAATTGTCGGGCATGCCGAACCAGCCATTGGCCGTCGTTGCCGTCGAGAAGGTGGCACCGACATCGGCAACCGAGGGATCGCCGCATTTCAGCAGCACTTCCCACTTGCCCTTGGCGGCCGTGAAATCACCGCCGTCCTCGGCGATCTCGATGATGTGGCCGAAGGCGTTTTCGGCGCGCGGGTTGGCGGCGTCGACCTGGTCGGCCTTGCGCTTCGAATTGTTGGTCAGCATGACATAGACCTTGCCGTTGACGCCATTGGGCTGAATGTCTTCCGGGCGGTCCATCTTGGTGGCGCCGAGCAGGTCGGCGGCGCGGCGCGTCTCGATCAGCACGTCGGCCTGGCCAGTGAAACCGTTTTCAGCCGTCAGCGGCCCCTGGCCGAACACGATCGGCAGCCATTCGACCGTGCCGTCTTCGGCGAACCTGGCGACATGCAGCGTGCCATCGTCGAGCAGGTCCTTGTTGGCGGCACGGTCGTTCGGATTGAACGCGGCCCTGGTCACGAACTTGTAGACATAGTCGAAGCGCTCGTCGTCACCGAGATAGAAGACGACGCGGCCGTCCTTGGCGACGATCGATTCGGCGCCCTCATGCTTGAAGCGGCCCATGGCGGTGCGCTTCCTCGGCGTCGAGGTCGGGTCGTTGACATCGACCTCGACGATCCAGCCGAAGCGGTTGGCTTCGTTGGGTTCCTTGGCGAGGTCGAAACGCTCGTAATGCGCCGCCCATTCATAGGCGCCTTCGGGAATGCCGAGACGCTTGTAGTTCGCGGCTTCCTTGTGGTCTTCCGGCAGCTCGCCGGAAAAATAGCCATGGATGTTCTCCTCGGCCATCACATAGGTGCCCCAGGGCGTGACGCCGCCGGCGCAATTGTTGACGGTGCCGAAAACCTTGGTGCCGGACGGATCGGCTTTGGTCTTGACGCGGTCATGGCCGGCGACGGGGCCGGACAGCGCCATTTCGGTGTTGGCGGTGATGCGGCGATTGAGCTTGCCGTCGCGCACCACCTGCCATTTGCCACCGTCCTTGCGGATCTCGACGATGGTGCCGCCATGGGCGGCCATCTCGACATCGACCTGCTCCTTCGAGAGGGGCGCGACTTCGGCCGACTTCTTGCCGTCCTTTTCGACGATCTTCACGATGCCCGGGAACATCAGATGCGGATTGGTGTATTCGTGGTTGACCACCAGCAGGCCATGTTCGGCTGAGCCGTCGATCGGGATGTAGCCGACATAGTCATTGTTGTAGCCGAACTGTTTCGCCTGGGCCTCGGCCGACTGTTTCGTCGGGTCGAAGTCGGGCGAATCGGCAAAAAGCGGATCGCCCCAGCGCAGCAGGACATCGGCATCGTAACCCGGCGCGACATGGTGCTTGTCGTCGATGCCGGCCTCGAGTTCGTCGAACGCGAAGACCGAGCCTTCCGCTGCCCGGGCCTCGTCGGCGCTGATCAGCGCCAGCGGGCTTACGGTGGCGGCGATGGCCGAGACGGCCAGCGAGCCCTTGAGGAAGCCGCGGCGCGAGAACCGCGCGGCGATGATCTCGCCCATGGTGCGGTTGTCGGAGGCATTGATGGCCGGGCCGTCGTTTTCCTCGAGCAGGCTGGTGCGGAATCCGGTGTCGGGAGAGCGAAGGTCAGTCATAATGGCTTGCCTCTGGCTGTTGGGTGGCTGGAGCGTGGGGTACCTGTTTGACCCCCCTTATAATCGCCGGGTCACATTTTCGTGACATTGGGGGACCTTTCAGACGCGACTGCATTACGCGCAGCGCTGGCTCAGCCTTCCCGAAGGCCGTGAACTGCTCCGGAATCGACTTTTCGAGATGAAGGAGACCTTCGGCGGCATGTTTCGCCGCGCCTCCTGCGACGGCGCATGGCGTCAGCCGCTGCAAACCGATCAACGCACAAAGCCGGCTCGACAAAGTCACCTCCGCCGCCCCCGGCGGAGGTGACTTGATGTTCGGCGTCTGCCGTCGTCAGGCGTAGGGAAAGCGAGTCTCCCATTTAACGATGGCGGTCGCGGCGCCGTTCATGCAAAGCTAATGTAGCATACGCTTGGGACTTTAGTCCAATCTTGCGCTTGCAAAGGTCCTAGTTGACAACCGCAACGGTCGGAGGTCGCTTCCGGGCGCCGCGTCTTTCGGCAATGTTGTTGCACTGCAACGTTGGGGTGGGGCGCGCCGGGCTCAGTCGTCGGAGATCAAAATGCACAGATCGGTCACGACCCGTTGTTGCCGGCTGGCGCTCAAATCGGCAGCGGCGCTGGCGTTGACGATTGCTCCCTACCAAATTGTCCTGGACGGCTCCGTTCCCGGCATCCACACCGCCAGCGCATACGCCAAGGGTGGCGGTAACAGCGGTGGTGGCGGCGGCAATTCCGGCGGCGGCAATGGAGGGAACAGCGGCGGGAATAGCGGGAATGGCAACAGCGGCAATAACGGCAACAGCGGCAAATCGGGATCCAATCAGGGTAAGAGCGGAAGCCATGTCAATGCAAAGACCGGTGACAAGGTCGACGTGACCGGCAACAAGATCACGGTCCGGCATCCCGACGGCATAACGGAAAAGCTCGAGAACGGACGTTTCAGCATGAAGGACGCGCTCGGTCGCACGATCATCGACCGCCAGGCCACGCCGGCCGATGCCGATCGTCTCAAGGCCTTGTGAAGCTGGCCAACAGGCAACGGTCAGCTTTGCACGTCACCTCCGCCGCCCCCCGGCGGAGGTGACATCGTTTTGGCGGTGCCACGCCGGTCCCGAGGCGTGACGCGCTTTGCGAGGTCCGCACCTTGCGGAGGCACGCAACCGTTCAATTATTGTTTTGCGCAATTCGGATGATTTCAGGTCGAAGCGGCCTGAAAAATGAATCCGCCTCTAAATCAAAGAGATAGAGCATGATGTCTTCCGAAAACCGCTTCACACCTTTCGGCATCATGCTCTAGTTGCTCTAGGAAGGCCTGTCGCGGTCGCGCAACTCACGCATCATCAAGGCCGCTTCGGTGCGGTTTCGCACATTGAGCTTCGACAGCACCCCGGTCATGTGATGCTTGACGGTCTTCTCCTGCAGCTCAAGCCGCAAGGCGACTTCCTTGTTGCTCAGCCCCTCCGCCACCAGCCGCAGGATTTCCGTCTGCCGATCGGTGAGCTGCCGCAGCCGTTCCGCAATGCCGTCGGTCGGCTGCTGGGACTGGAGATCCGAAAGCAGCCGGGCCGACAGCGTCGGCGACAGATAGCTTTCGCCGGCTGCAACATTGCGCAGGATGTCGGCGAGCCCGCGCGACCCGACGCCTTTGAGGACATAGCCATTCACCCCTGCGTTCAGCGCCTTTGTCACATCGGCGTTGGCCTCCGAAACGGTCAGCATGACGATCTTCTGGGCCGGATGGCTGGCGAGGATGCTTGCGACGGCGGTCAGCCCGCCGCCCGGCATGGAGATATCGAGCAGCAAGATGTCGGGCCGCACCGTCGTGGCGAGGCGTTCGGCATCCTGCGCCGTGGCGCCCTCGCCAACCATCTCGAAGCCTCCGATCTCCGACAGGCTGCGCGTCACACCTTCGCGAAAGAGGGGGTGATCGTCGACAATGGCGATGCGAATGGTCCCAGTCATGCTTGCTCCTCGACCGATAGACGGATCACCAAACGCGTACCTTGCGGCCCGGTCAAGGTTTCGAACTGTCCGCCAATGCTTTCGACCCGCTCCCTGAGGCCGGCGAGGCCGAGACCCTCGACCCGTGCCGCCGGATCGAAGCCGGGCCCGCCGTCCGACACTTCGACAAAAAGCCGGCCACCTTTCATCCCCGCACTCACCGCCTGATCCTTGCCCAACCCATGGCGATAGGCGTTGTTCAGCCCTTCCTGGACGAAACGATAGATGCTGATCTTCTCGGAGGCGCCGGGCTCCGGCAAGTGTCCGGTCAGCGTCAGCGTCACCGACGTTCCCGTCCTCTGCTCGTGTTCCTTGACCGCCAGCCGCAGAATGTCGGTTGCGGCAGCCATCTCGATCTGCGGCAAAACAAGGCCGGTGCAGATGCCGCGTATTTCGCGCATCGCGTCCTCCAGTGTCTTGCGGATCATTGCGACCTCGGTCGAACGGCTTACGCTCGAATGGCCATCGCTGGAAAATATCGGGCTGTCCATGCGCAGCGCCGCCAGTGCCACGAGTTGGGCCGGGCCGTCATGGAGGTCGGCGCCGATCCGGCGCAGATATCTTTCGTTGAGCGCGGTGGCGCGGCGGGAGGCCCGTTGCACGCGCAGTCGCAAAGCACTGTTTTGCACCACCAGACCCTGCAGCTCCGAAACCTGGCGGCGCAGCGCCCCACGCTGATCGTCGATGGTGCGGCTGCCGCGCAGGACGATGCCCGACAGGAGCAGGAATGCCGCGAGCGTCGCGCCGGCCACGATCAGCCAGCTCGACCACAGGGCGGACGCCAGGGTGGCCTGGAAATCGTCGGCGATCTCATAAAACTCGGTGACCGCCACCACCTCGCCCGACCAGGGCTCGCGCACGGGATTGTATATCTCCAGCAATGGCAAGCCGATAGCCTTCTCCTCGCGTTCATCATCATCGAATGTATTGAATTCAGCGACGACATTGCCTTCGAAGGCGGAACGCAGGTTGTCGCTCGGACCGAAGCGGCGGCCGATCAGGGACGCCTCCTTGGCGTAGAGAACCGTGCCGTCGCGGCGCCAGAGCACGAACGATTCGAGGCGCTTGCCGAGCGCGCCCTGGCCAAGCGTCTCGTCCAGCGCCTGCTTGACGGATTCGCTGAGCTCCTGGTCCTTGCGCAAGTCGGGAAGCAACGGCGCAATCACGCTGTCGACATAGAGCGCCGTCGTGGCGGCCGAATTGCGGATGACGCCGTCCCGGATCTGCGCCGTCACCCAGGTGCCCACCACCAACATGACGGCCAGCAGGCCAAAGCCGCCGGCAACGACGAATTGCAGGGCAAGGGAAAGCTCGCTCCAGCGCCGCATCAGGTTTTGAAAACTGCGAATCATGAGCCCCTGACCGCCCTTCGAACCGACAGATTGGGCGATGTTCGTACTTTGAGCTTCCGGCTTGCCATTGCCAAGGGCTTCGTTTGGTCGAGGTCGCTTGACGTCCCGGCGCGCTTGGGAAACAACGTCCGCGACGCATGCGGCGGGAGCCGCTTCGAGAGGGGGCGAAACGTTGAGTTTTTCGGGATTGCTGCAGCTCGGCTTTTCGACGGTCATTTTCCTGCTGGCGGCGACAGCCGCCAAGCAATGGGGCCTTGCGCCGAGCCTTGGCAAGATAGCGCTGACGCTGGCGCTCTATTCGCTGGGCAATCTGATCATGCTGCGGCTGATCCGCGAATTCGGCATGTCGGTGTCGTTCAGCCTTTCCGCCGTCATCCAGCTGGTCTCCGTGAACGTCGTGGCGCTGGTCTTCTTCGGCGAGCGCGTCAATGCGCTGCAGGCGACCGGCATCATGCTGGCGATCGCAGCGGTGGCGCTGATCACGCTGGGACCCTATCTGCAAGGCCGGCTGTAACGGGCGAATTGCCGATGAAGAACGCCGCGAACGCTTTGCTCAACCGGGTCGAATTCCCGGTGCTGCTGGCCGGCCTGGTCATCGCCGCCGGCCTGTGGGGATTCGAGGAGCTGATGGAGATTGCGCGCGCCACCACGCCGCACGCCTTCGACACCGAAATCCTGCTCGCCTTCCGCCAGGCGGGGCGCCCTGACAGCCCGATCGGCCCGCTGTGGCTGCAAGGGGCGATGCGCGACATCACAAGTCTTGGCAGCGGCAGCGTGTTGGTGCTGATCGTGACGGCGGTAATCGTCTATCTCCTGCTTATCCGCAGGCCGGCGACCGCCCTTTTCATCTTCGTGGCGGTGGCCGGCGGTCAGGTGCTGTCGAGCCTGCTGAAAGCCGGCATCGACCGGCCGCGCCCCGAACTCGTCTCGCATCTCGTCAACGAAACGACGCTGTCTTTTCCGAGCGGCCACGCCATGCTGTCGGCCGTGACCTATCTGACGCTCGGCGCGCTGGCGGCACGCTTCCTGCCCGGTCGAACGACGAAGATCTATGTGCTGTCGCTGGCGGTGCTGACGACGCTGCTGGTCGGCATCAGCCGCATCTATCTTGGCGTCCACTGGCCATCGGATGTGCTTGCCGGCTGGTGCGCCGGCTTCGTCTGGGCGATGCTGTGCTGGCTCGCTGCCCGGGCGTGGCAGCGATGGCGCGGGCAGCATCCAAACGGCGACGACGAGGCTGGAGACTAGATCAGCCGGTCGATCAGCCCGTGCCCGCAGCCCACCGGCAGCAAGGCCGCCCAGGTCATGAAGGTCTTGAAGAATTCAACCGCGTTACCCCCTGCCTAGATGGACACCCTAGGCACAATCCCGGGAAGTATCTGAATGATCGGTCAGCCGCCCCCCTTACGTCTCAGACGTTCATCCTAATGCTTGAAACATCACAATGATGGTATTATACCTTATTCCTGCAGACTCAGACGGGGATTCCGGCCGATGATCACTGCCGCGCAGATGCGCGCCGCAAGGGCGCTGGCCGGCATCGATCAGAAGACGCTCGCCGAGCGCGCCAGCGTTTCGCTTCCGACCATCCAGCGCATGGAGGCGAGCGATGGCGTGGTCAGGGGCGTGGTCGACACGCTGATGAAGGTCATCCAGGCTCTCGACGAGGCCGGGGTGGAGCTGATCGGCGAGAACCAGACCAGCGAGCGCGGCGGCCGGGGCGTGCGCCTCAAGCCTGCCGGGCCGCGGGATCCCAAGGCTGAGCCGGCATAAAGTCGCGACGGCGACCGCCGACAGCCCTGCCGACGATCCCGCCGCCTTTCAGGGTGCGAAAGGCAGTCCATGGATCAGACGCAGCGGGCAGTGCATCAACCGGCCCACAGGTCGGCCCATAGGCCGGTAAAACCGACATTTTCCGAATTGTTCACGCCGAAGCTGGTGACGGTCTGGCGCGAGGGCTACACGTTCGCCGACTTCAAGGCGGACGCCATTGCCGGGCTGACGGTCGCCATCGTCGCGCTGCCCTTGTCGATGGCGATCGCCATCGCCTCGGGCGTGACGCCCGAGCGCGGCCTCTACACCTCGATCGTCGGCGGCTTCATCATTTCGGCCCTCGGCGGCAGCCGCTTCCAGATCGGTGGTCCGGCCGGCGCCTTCATCGTGCTGGTGGCCGCGACGGTTGCCCGGGTCGGCATCGATGGACTGCTGTTGGCAACGATGATGGCAGGGGTCTTCCTGCTCGCCATCGGCTATCTCCGCCTCGGCACCTACATCAAGTTCATTCCCTATCCGGTGACGGTCGGCTTCACCGCCGGCATCGCCGTCATCATCTTTTCAGGACAGATCGTCGAACTGTTCGGGCTGAAGCTTGCCGGCAGGGAGCCGGGACCGCTGGTGCCGAAGTTGATCGCGGTCGGTGAGGCGGCCGGCACCATCAATCTTGCGGCGACCTTCGTGGCGGTGTTGACCATCTTCACCATCGCCGGCCTGAAGCGCTGGCGGCCGACATGGCCTGCCATGCTCATCGCCATCGGGCTGGCATCGCTGGTCGTGGCGCTTCTCTCGCTGCCCGCGGAGACGATAGGCACTCGCTTTGGCGGCATCCCGCGTAGCCTGCAAATGCCTGCCTTGCCGCCGGTGAGCCTGGGCAGGATGATTGACGTGCTGCCGGATGCCATTGCCTTTGCCCTGCTCGGCGCGATCGAATCGCTGCTGTCGGCGGTGGTCGCCGACGGGATGACGGGCCGGCGGCATCGTTCCAACTGCGAACTGGTGGCGCAAGGCTTCGCCAACATCGCGTCCGCCCTGTTCGGCGGTATCTGCGCCACCGGCACCATCGCCCGCACCGCGACCAATGTGCGGGCCGGCGCCCACGGACCGGTTTCGGGCATCGTCCACTCCGCCATCCTGCTCGCTTTGATGCTGGTGGCGGCGCCGCTCGCCAGCTACATCCCGCTCGCAGCCCTGGCTGGCGTGCTGGCGGTCGTGTGCTGGAACATGTTCGAGAAGCAGGCCTTCGCCACCTTGCTGCGTGCCTCGCGCGGCGATGCGCTGGTGCTGACGGCGACCTTCCTGCTCGTCATCTTCCGCGATCTCACCGAAGGCATCGTCGTCGGCTTCGTGCTGGGCTCGATCCTGTTCATCGACCGCATGGCCAAGTCGACTGCGGTAGAGGCCGATCAGCCGCTGGTGCAGGAGGATGTCGCCGACAGCGCCAACGCCTACGATGCCAGCGAGGCGACCGACGCCGACACCGTGGTCTACCGCATCTCGGGCGCCTTCTTCTTCGGCGCGGCATCGACCGTCGGCACGGTACTCGACCGCATCGCCGACCAGCGCAGGAATTTCATCCTCGATTGCTCGGCCGTACCGTTCTTCGATTCGACGGCGGCCAACGTCATCGAGGGCGCCGCCCACAAGGCCAGGCGCGCCGGCGTCCGCTTCATCATATCAGGTGCCTCGCCGCAGATCCGGCGCATGCTGATCAACCACGGCGTGAAGCGTCCGCTGGTGACCTATGCAGCGTCGATCGAGGAGGCGCGGGCGCAGCTGAAAGGCAAGATCGAGGTGCGGTAGGGGCCGGGATTTGCCGGCCGGCGGTCGCTTGAACGTCAACTTTTTGATCTCAAGCAAGCGGGGAGCACGCTTTAGGCGAGCGGGCCCACTTTAGTCCCAGATGCAAGGAAAGTCGCTTCGCGGCGGCGTCGAATGCACCAATCTTCGTGACCTGAACAGGGAAGCCTCCGCCTATCCTGCTTCAGCTTTCACCGTGGTCCTTTGTCCGGACATTTTACTCTTTGCAGCCGCGTTTCAAAAATGAAACCGCAATCATGGTAGAGTTCGCGCACTGATTTGCCAGTAGAAGGCGGGTTTGCCAAATGCGTGACACGTCCCCGCGAAATCGAAGTGATCCTATGCCGACCGCGCCAACACTTGAACTTCGCCGCTATTCACGGCTGAGAAATTTGCGAGAGCGCGCAGAACGCCAAGGTGCTGCATTGCAGTTCTGGGCGCGTACGGCATCGCTCGCCGTGATCTCCTGCTTCTTTTCATTAATCAGCCGCTGGGATGCCTCTCTGCTCTTCGTGCTGGCGGGCCTCATGTTGTTCCAGCTCGTCGGCCTGATCCAGTTTCGCTTTGCGCGCCGTCGCAACGCGCCATGGTGGATCGGTTATCTCGTAGGCACGCTGGACATCGTTCTGTTGACCGTTCTGCTGGTAACGCCCAACCCGTTTTCCCTGGAGGTCGCGCCGGCCGCGATGCAACTGCGCGAAGGCAGCTTCAAATTCCTGTTGATTTTCGTGTGCCTTGGCGCGCTGACCCTTTCGACCCGATTGGCGCTCTATCTCGGAGCGCTCGCAGCCTTGACGTGGACGATCGGGGTGGGATGGGTGATTCTTCATGCGGGAACCGTCCTTCCGGCGACGAACCTCTATTCGCTGCCGACGACAGAGCGACTGAACCTCTATCTCAATCCCAATTTCGTCGACACATTCGCGCAGGCGACCAACGTGTTGGTTGTGCTGATTATCGGCGCGATCATGGCATTGGTCGTCTCTCGTTCTCGACATCTGTCGGAAGACTATGTCAAGGCAGAGCGCGCCCGCGCCAATCTCGCCCGGCATTTTTCGCCAAATGTCGTCGACCAGCTCGCCGCGGATGACGAGCCCTTCGGTCCGGTCCGCCGGCAGGATATCGCGGTACTGTTCGCCGACATCGTCGGCTTCACACACTATTCCGAGGATCATCCGGCCGAAGCAGTGTTCGAACTTCTGCGTCAGTTCCACCGTCGCATGGAGCAGGTCGTTTTCGACCACCATGGCACCGTCGACAACTATATCGGCGATTGCATCATGGCCACATTTGGGGTTCCGCAAGCCAGCCATAACGACGCAACCCGAGCCATCCAGTGCGCTGAAGCGATGATCGCCGCTCTCGAAGACTGGAATGTGCAGCGGGTGTCCAGGGGATACCCGTCGCTGGACGTTCGGATCGGTGCACAATATGGCGCAGTCGTCATCGGTGCGGTCGGCAGCGAGCGCAATCTTTCCTTCGCGGTGGTGGGCGACACCGTCAACGTCGCCAGCCGTTTGCAGGCGCTTTGCCGTGAACTTCAGGCAAACATTTGCTTTGGGTCACGACTGATAGAAGCCGCGAAGGCGGAATCGCCCACGACACAGTTGAATGCGCGCGATCATGGGCCGGTGAGCATCCGCGGTCGGGATGAACCGGTCCATGTCTGGGTCGAACACAGAGCCGAAAACCAGGGTGCTGTTGCAGTTTCGGCATGATATAGCCGCCATGTGAAGCGCCTGCATCTGTCGGAAAGTTCACGCCTGAAGGTATCATGCGCTCGCAGGCCCTGAGCGAGGCCTCGATGTTCCTCTATCTGCGCGATATCGAGGAGCTCGCAATCGTCTCAGCATGATTGCATCTGGCGGCTGAGCTTGCCGCGCACGGCCCTGGCGGTGCCGACGGCCACTATTTTCGCCGCTGTCTTGCCGCCCGGACCTGCCATGCGGCCGGCGATGCCGACGGCGCCATTGACCGCGCCCATCATCTTCATCTGCCCGGCGGTCTCGTTCATGCGCGCCCGGCAATCCTGCATTTTCCTGGTCGCCTCGACTGCAGCCAGGGCTTCGCCAAGACCTTCCGGCGAGTCCGGGCCGGCCGCCAACTCCGCCAATTGCGCATGCTGGTCTGGCGTGATCGGCAGGCTGGCGGCCGTCTGGCTGCAGCTGGAAGCCAGCAGGCAGATAAGCATTGCGATCGGGCTGCCCCGCCTGACACGTGCCGTGGTTGGAAAAATGCCGCGATGTTCGGCCTCGAGGCTCCCGCCCGGAGTTGCTTTTCCCGCCACCCGTTTGCTGTTGCCCAACATCCTATCGCCCCATCGCCGGGCCGAGGATGAGGCTGCGGATTTTTGGCGTCAGCGGCCTGACGACATCGGCGAAGGGGTCGCCCTCGGCCCGCAAAGCCATCAACCCTTCGACCTCTTCGTCGATGGCCGCGATGGTCTCCGTCTTCTGTGCGTCGGTCAGCTCCCTCATGCCGGATATGGCATTCCTGAGCTTGACGAAAATGGCATCGAGTTCCGCGACCGGCATCGTCGCCAGGAACCCGCGGATGGTCTCGCCAAGCGCGACCTTCCAGCTGTCGGCGGTGAAGCCGGCTGTGCCGATCAAGCCCTTGTCCGCGGCATCGCGCTCGTACCAGTCGGCGGCGATCTCCTCGTCATAGGCGAACTGACCGAATTCGGGCTGCAAGGCCTCGATCAGGCCGACGACCGCCGACGCATCCCGCGCTGTCAGCGCCAAGGCATGCGGGCTGTCGAACATCATGCCGGCAAGTGCGAGCGCGCCGGCCAGCCGGCGCATGGCTGCGAAACGCCGCTCAGCCATAACAGTCCTCCACAACGCCGGCCCGGGCACTGCTCGTCGCCTGGGACTGCAGAACCGAGCCGCCGATCGAGGCGGCCTGGCCGGCAATGACCCCACCATTGCCGGCCAGACCGCCAAGACCCCCCGCCATCGACAGGACACCGCCGAGCAGAGCCGCATTGGTCTGCGCCTTCGCCGCCTTCTTGGCGGCCTCGGCGCAGGCGGTTTCCGTCGATGGTTCGTTCCGGGCCTTGTTGCTGCCGGCCGCGCTCGCGATCGATGCCGGGTTGCTGTCGGCCTGGCCCGTTTGGCAGCCCGCCAGGGCAATGGTCAGGGCCACGAAAATGCTTTTTTTCATGGTGCTGCTCATCATCGGGCAGCGCGCGGCGGCAGCTTGACCTCGCGGTGATCGGTCACCGTGTTGCCCAACGCGATCGACAGCAGATAGGCACGCGGATTGAAGCCCGCCGCGGCCAGTGCCGACAGCGTCTTGAACAGTTGCAAATGAAACATCGTGCCCCCTTGGATTGCCGCCAATACGGTTCCGGTTTCGGAATCGCGCCGCAAACTGGGGGCATCAAAGGGGGACAGCTTGGACAGAACGGCACTGAAAGCGGCCAAAACGGCCCGGTATTGACGTTTTGCAGGCCGCGGCGCATATGACCGCGCTCTTGGCATGGGGGTGTCGATGACTGCGACGATGGGGCCATCAGCTTCGTTCAGGCTGGCGACGGAGATGTTTCCGGAGCGGGATCGCGTCGAGATTACGCGCGAGGTTTACGGCCGCACGGTTCTGAGGGTGGACCTCGATCCGCTTGCGCCGGCGCAGATCGACATGCGGGTGCGCGCGTTGCCGGGCCTCGGCATCGCCACCGGCAGCTCATCGGAATTCCGGGTGCATCGCACATCGTCGCTGATCGACAACGACGACTTCGTTCTTCTGGCGGCCCTCGATGGGGGCAGCGTGATGAAGCACCGCGGCCGCGAGGAGGCGGTCGGCAACGGCCAGGCGCTGATGATGAGCGGTGAAGAGGTTGGCTTCAACCTGATCGGCGCCGGCGGGTTCCGCTTCATCAATATGAGTTTTTCGCGCAAGCAGCTTTCGCCTCTGATCGGCGATCCGGCAGCGGTCCTTATGCGGCCCTTGCCGACCCAAAGCGGGGCGATGCGGCTGTTGCTCGACTATATCAGCTCGATCCAGGAGGTCGGAGACGAGTTGACTGCGGAGGCCTGCCACCTTGCGACGACGCATGTCTTCGACCTTGCCGCACTCGCCATGGGCGCGACCAGGGATGCGGCCCAGATCGCGCGCGGCCGTGGCGTCAGCGTTGCCCGCTTGCGCGCCATCAAGGCCGATATCGTCGCGCATGGTGGCCATGTCGACCTGTCGGCGCGGGACGTCGCCGCCCGCCACGGACTGTCGGCCCGCTATGTCCGCAAGCTGTTCGAGAGCGATGGCACATCCTTGATTGATTTCATGATGAACCAGCGGCTGGCGCGTGCCCATCGCATGCTCGGCGATCCGCGCCATGCCGGACGCAGCATCACCGCGATCGCCTACGAGGCCGGCTTCAACGATCTTTCCTATTTCAACCGGGCGTTCCGCCGCCGTTATGACGCCACTCCCTCGGACGTGCGCGCTGCGGCTTGCAAGCACTGACGCCAAAGCGCCGCCTGCCGGGCGGCGCTGCCGTGCCGTGCCGTCCATGCCGTTGGACTCATTTGATCGCGTCTATTCGGCGGCCTTTGCCCCGGGATCGGCAACCTTGTCGTCCCAGACCATCTGCCGGTAGTCGAAACCATATTCCAGCGTCGGTTTGACGATGCGGAAATAGGGCGACAGGTCGAAATCGCGCGGCGTGTAGAGCGAGTGGTGGCGGATGTGCAGGATTTCCTTGCGCGAATAGTTCGACTGCGCGGAGGCTCGGCCGGGCGCACGGGTGATTTCGGGCAGGATCGGATAGCGGATCTGGCCATAGGCCTCGGCGATCAGCGTCGAGCAGATCGCCCGTGTCGGATCGCCGGAGCCGAAGGCCAGCATGCGGCGGCGCCAGCGCACCGGCACCGGCGGTGTGGGCAAGAAAAAACGCAGCATGTCGAAAATGTTCTTGAGGTCGTATTTCAGGCCGAGCCTGCCGATCATGAAGGCGACGACCTTGTCGCGATCCTCCGGCGCCAGCCCGCTCGCCCGGCAGATGCGGGTGTTGTAGGTGCGGTAGCGCGACAATGGCACGGCGACGCAGCCTTCGCCGATCGTGACCTCGATCAGGCGCGGCCGCTCCGAGCCGTCTTCCGGCGCGGGCAAGGCATCGCCGATATAGAAGGCCGCATGCGACCAGGTCGACTGGGTCAGGTACTTGATCGCCGCCGAGATCTTCTGGTTGCCCTCGATCAGCAGGATGTCGCCCGGCTCAAGCGTGCGGCGCAGCGTTTCGGCATCGGACGGAGTGTAGGGCTCGTAGCCGGACGATTCTCCCTGCAGCCGGCCGGCAAGCCAGCGGCCAAGTCGATCCAGAAGCGTGTCGCCGGGCTCGGTCATGCCCCATGGCGATTAGCATGGGCGGGTAATGAGGGCTAGCGCACGCCTTCCTCCCCCGTCCGGAGCGCGAGGAAGAGCGTCCTACGATGCCGCGGCCTCTTCCGGCGGCGCAGCCAGATCGTCGCGCGCCTTGCGGGCCAGTTTGCGTGTCGAGCGTTTGGGATTGTCGCCGAACAGCTCGGCCGCTTCGGCCAGGCAGCTCTTCTTCAGCTGCTTCTCCGACCGTTTCAACAGCTTGCCCAGAAGTTTCGTGTCCTCGGGCAGCCCGAGCGGCTGGTCGTCGGCCTCGAGCAGCGCGCGCATCACCAGCACATCGTGCAGGTCGCCCAGCCGCTCGCCCAGTTCGTCGACCGCCTTGCGCCGGGCCTTGATCGGTGTCGGCCACAGCCTGCCGAGCAGCGACAGATGCATGCCGTGGGTCTTGGCCGCCTTGCGCAAATCGTGGAAATCATCGGCCGCGCCCCGCGATCTGGCCTTGTCGAGCGCCTTCCTGGCACGGCGCAGCGTGACGCGGGCACCTTCGGCAAGCACGTCGGCCGCCTGTTCCGGCTGGTCGGGCAAGGCCAACGCTTCGACGCGTTTGAGGCCATCCTCGCAAGCGGCGGTCGCCGCCCCGATCGCCGCCTCGAGCCCGCTGCCTTCGTGCAGTTCATGCTGGCGCGCGATCAGCCTGTCGCGCGCAGCAGTAAGCCCATCGTCGGCGCTCTCCTTGGGAAAGCTCGCCGCCAGCCGGTCGATGGTTTCGATCAGCGCTGTCGCCTCGCGCGGACCGGCAAGCAGGCCTGCTACATTGCGATAGCACTGGTTCTCGGTCTCGCAGAATGTTTCGTCGCCGGAACGAACAAGCCGCAGCAGGGCGCGGGCGCTCTTCAGCCGCTTGCGGCACTTGTGCAGCGCCTGTTCCGGCCGGCTCCGTGCGGCGTCAAGGTGATGCAGCGCCTTGCCGATTTCCTCGGCAAGGATACGCCTGACCTCGCCGGTCAGCGGCAGGCGCGGATCGATACGAAAGCTCATGCGGCGATCTCCGGTATCCCCCCAAGGGCGAGCGACGCGTTGTAGAATTTTGACTCGCCGGTGACTTCGCGGCCGAGCCAATCAGGCAGCATTTCGTCCGGCACGTCCTCCGGCGTCTCAAGTTCGGCGATCACAAGTCCCGCAAGCGGACCGCCGAAGACATCGATTTCGTAGAGATAGCCACGGTGCCTAACATGGTGACGTGTCTTCTCGATGACACGTCCGATGGCAAAGTCCAGCATCTCCACCGCCTCCGAGAGCGGGATCGAGTATTCGAATTCGTCGCGTTCGCGCGCCTTGCTGCCGAATTTGAGTGTCAGCTTGGCGGAACCGCCATCGCTGATGCGGATGCGCACCGTGCGCCCGGGGCCGGCAGCGAGATAGAACTGGAGAATGCGGATATTGGCCTCGGCCAGTTCCCGCCATGCGGTGCTGGTGACCAGGAATTTTCGTTCGACTTCCTTGCCCATGGCCGCGCACTAAAGCGTTTGCCGCCGTCGATGGCAAGATAATGACGAACAGAACTTGACTTTAATCAATCGATTGATTAAACTGCGCTCATGGTCAAACTGCCTGAGCCCAACATTCTTCGCCGCGAGCCCGCCGAGATGACGCGCGCGGCCCTTGTCCAGGCGGCGCTGAAGCTGTTCGGAAGGCAGGGCTTCGATGGCACCTCGACGCGCGAGATCGCCGCCGAGGCGCGAGCCAATATAGGCTCGATCGCCTATCATTTCGGCGGCAAGGAGGGTCTTCGCGCCGCTGCCGCCGACTTTATCGTCGAGACCATCCAGGGTGTAGCCGGCCAGGCGCTCGGCAATGTACAGGCGCCTGCGCCGGGACCAGCCAATCCGGAGGCGGCGCAAGCGCTACTCTTCGCGGCGCTGGAGCGGATGGTCGGCTTTGTCGTGGCCAGCCCGCAGGCCGGCGAGATCGTGCAGTTCGTGTTGCGTGAGCTTTCGCATCCGACGGCAGCCCTCGACCGCATCTATGACGGCGTCTTCGAGCCGACGCATCGCCGGCTGTGCCAGCTCTGGGAACAGGCGACCGGCGAGCCCGCCGAAAGCGAGGCCACAAGGCTCACCGTGTTCACGCTGATTGGCCAGGTCATCTATTTCCGCATCGGCCGCGAGGCGGTGATGCGCCGCATGGGCTGGAAAGACATCGGCGCCGCCGAGGCGGCCAAGGTAGTGGCGGTCACATCGGGTAATCTCAAGGCCATATTGGCTTCCAAAAAGAGCAAAGCATGAAGGGGCAAAGACCATGAGCTTTCTGTGTTCGCTGCCGCTCGCCGCGCAGCTCTTCTCGGCCTGTGCCCCGGCTGCCCCGCTGGCCGTCGGCTATGTCGAAGGCGACTATGTGCTGCTGGCGCCGATCGAGGTGGCGCAGGTCGAGACCGTGACCGTCAAGCGCGGCGATCGTGTCACGCCCGGCACCACCGTTGTGACGCTGGAAAGCGCCGATGCAAAGATCGCGGTGGCGCAGGCGCAGGCCGGCCTTGCCCAGGCGCAGGCGCAATTGGCCGATCTGCAGATCGGCAAGCGGCCGGAAGAGATCGCCGTGCTGAAGGCCGAGGTCGACATGGCCAGCGCCCAGGCCGCCGACGCCAAGCGCAAATACGACCGCGCCGCCGATCTGTTCAAGCGCGGTGCCGGCACGCAAGCCGACTTCGACACCGCGTCGGCCTCGCTCGAAACGGCCAACGCGCAGGTCGGCCAGGCCAATGCCAATCTCGCCGTCGGCGGCCTGCCTGCACGGGCCGAAACGATCAAAGCCGCCGACAATCAGGTCAAGCAGGCGCAGGCCGCGTTGGAGCAGGCGCAGTGGCGGCTATCGAAGCGGGTGCTGGCAGCGCCTTCTCCGGGCCGCGTCAACGATGTCATCCGCAATCCGGGCGACACATCAGGTCCGACCGCGCCGGTGATTTCGATCCTGCCTGACGGCGCGGTCAAGCTCAGCGTCTACATCCCGGAGAGCGCCTTCTCCTCGGTCAAGGTCGGCACCTTGCTCGGCGTTCATTGCGACGGCTGCGGCCCGGACGTGAAGGCGCGGGTCAGCTACGTGTCGCCCGATCCTGAGTTCACGCCGCCGGTGATCTATTCGTTGGAGAACCGGCAGAAGCTGGTCTACCTTGTCGAGGCGCGGCCGGAGGGCGATGCCGGGCCGCTGCAGCCCGGCCAGATCGTCGATGTTGATCTCGCGGACAGCGCAAGATGAACGCCATCGACGTCCACGGCCTGGTCAAGCGATTTGGCGACAAGACCGTCGTCGACCATGTGACGATGTCGGTCGCCGAGGGCGAGATCGTCGGCTTTCTCGGCCCCAACGGTTCGGGCAAGACCACCACCATCCGCATCATGTGCGGCCTGCTGACGCCGGACGAAGGCGAAGGCACGGTGCTCGGCTTCAACATCCGCACCGACAGCCTGCGCATCAAGCGTGAAGTCGGCTACATGACGCAGAAATTCTCGTTCTACGAGGATCTGACGATCGGCGAGAATCTCGAATTCGTGGCGCGGCTCTACCGGCTGAAGCCGGTTGAAGAGCATGTCGCGAGCACGTTGGAGGACCTCGGCCTGACGTCGCGCCGCAACCAGCTGGCCGGCACCTTGTCGGGCGGCTGGAAGCAGCGGCTGGCGCTGGCCGCCTGCATCATGCACAAGCCGAAATTGCTGCTGCTCGATGAGCCTACGGCCGGTGTCGATCCGAAGGCACGGCGCGAATTCTGGGACGAGATCCATCGCCTGGCCAGCGGCGGGCTGACCGTTCTGGTCTCCACCCACTACATGGACGAAGCCGAGCGCTGCCACCGCATCAGCTATATCTCCTACGGCAAGATGCTGGCCACCGGCACGGTCGCCGAGGTGGTGAAAAATGCCGGGCTGACCACGTTTGTGTTGCAGGGTCCGCGGCTCGATCAGGTCGCCGAAGCGCTCCAGGGCCGCTCCGGCGTCGACCAGGTGGCGCCTTTCGGCGCGACGCTGCATGTCGTCGGCTCCGACAGGAAGAAGCTCGAAGCCGCACTCGCCGACGTCGAGAAAGAGCACAAGGGCGTGAAAGTTTCGCCCGGCGAAACCAGCCTCGAGGACGTCTTCATCCAGTTCATGTCCGGCTCGAAGGACAACATGGCATGAACAGCGTCTTTTCCTTCGCCCGGCTTGGCGCGCTCCTGATCAAGGAATTCATCCAGATGCGGCGCGACCGCATCACCTTCGCCATGATGCTCGGCGTGCCGCTGATACAGTTGGTGCTTTTCGGCTACGCCATCAACAACGACCCGAAGAGCCTGCCGGCAGCACTCGTGGCGACGAGCAACGATCCCTACACGCGTGCCATTGTCGCGGCGCTGCAGACCACCGGCTACTATCGTTTCGACCATGTCGCGCAAAGTGCCGCCGAGGCCGAGTTCCTGATATCGCGCGGCGACGTCGCCTTCGTCGTCACCATCCCCGCCGATTTCGCCAGGAGGGTGGAGAGCGGCAACAACCCGCAGATACTCATCGAGGCGGACGCCACCGACCCGGCGGTAGCCAGCGGCGCCATCTCGACGCTCGGCACCGTCGCCAGCCAGGCGCTGCTGAGGGCGAAAGGCACGCAGGAAGCCGCCGCCGAGGCCGCCAAGGGTCAGCTCGACGTCGTCGTACACCGGCGCTACAATCCCGAAGGCATCTCGCAATACAACATCGTACCCGGCCTGCTCGGCGTCATCCTGCAGATGACCATGGTGATGATGACCTCGATCGCGCTGACGCGCGAGACCGAGCGCGGCACGATGGAGAACCTGCTCGCCATGCCGTCCAGTCCGCTCGAGATCATGATGGGCAAGGTGCTGCCCTATCTGGCGGTCGGCGGCGTGCAGGTGGTGGTGGTGCTGGCGGCGGCGAAGCTTCTGTTCGCCATCCCCTTCACCGGATCGATGTCGCTGCTCCTGACCGCCGTGCTGATCTTCGTGCTGGCGCTGGTGCTGCTCGGCTACACGATTTCGACCATCGCCCGCACGCAAATGCAGGCGCTCCAACTCACCTTCTTCTTCTTCCTGCCGTCGATCATGCTGTCGGGTTTTATGTTCCCCTATCGCGGCATGCCGGACTGGGCGCAAATCTTCGGCGAGATCTTCCCGCTGACGCATTTCCTGCGCATCACCCGCGCGGTGATGCTGAAGGGCGCGGAACTGCCGGCCGTGTCAACGGAGATCGGCTGGCTGGTGGTGTTCGTGGCATTGTTTGCCGGCGTGGCACTGGTGCGGTTCAGGCGGACGCTGGATTAGATGCCGCGCTCGTGGAGGGCGATTATATATGTGAACTGGCGCGCAAGATTGAGACCACCGACTCCGAAGAGCCCTTGAACGCAGCAACTAAGAAGGCGGTCAAGGCGCCTCCCGTGCCTGAAAAGAGGTCCAAGCCCATCAAAATAATTGCACCGGAACGGTGACGAAACGATTGCAAAAGCGGTCGAATACGGCCAAGATTCGCTTGTTAAAAAAGACCCCGCCGAAGCGGGGCTTGGAGTTGAAGTCTCTTACTAATTACACCGTCGGGTAGGACCGACAATGCTCTCGGACGAATTCCAATCGTCCGAACCGTACACGCCAGTAAAATACGACGTGTACAGCCTTCGGCCATGAACATGCTACCATGTTCTTGTCCTCCGCCGGGATAACCCCCGGTTGACCAGGTACGCAGGATCGCGCCCCGCCGGTTATCAGGGCGGGTCCTGTGGCCGGTCTGGAGTAGGCCAAACCAAACATTAGGTGATTCGTAGGTGCCCGACGACCCTAAGGCGTCGCCGTACCCGGTTTTCACAGGCAAACACGGCACAAACGGGGCTAAGGAAACACATGCGCGTGCTTTAGCGGGCCAATCCCCCTACGGCTGGGTAGCGCTTAGGACTTCGATTCCTTTTTTATGATGTCGAGCATCCCGTGCCGCCAATAAAGCAGCGCTCCGGAGGCTATCCAAAGAGCGATACCGATATAGAGGCAAATGGGCTGCACTACGCCGACCATAGCTTGGGCTGCCGCTGGGATTTGCGCCGCCATCTCCGTGTCTTTGTAGACATCGAGACCAAAGGCGAAAAACGCCGATCCAATCCCAAACGTTCCGGAGATAGCCAGGTTCGCAAGCCCTAGCTGCTTCAGTTCGCTATCGGTGACGGTGTAGCACCTCATTTCGCGAGACCCCATGACAAGCCGGATCGGCTCTGCGGGTCTTTCTGTGTAAGTTGTCGTCTGAGTAATTTGCACCTCATTTTCCATCGGACGGGTCCTTTGGTATGACACCGGACGCGATGGCACTGAAGGTGAGCATGTGACTGCAATTGTTGCAGACGACCATGAATTGCGGATAATTCGGACCGCCCATGATGATGCTCCCGCCATAGTGAATCTGAGGGGTCAAAATATGCTCGACAATGGCAAACGAAGAATGCTTGCATGCCGGGCACACCATGTTCGGAGCTTTTCTGTTTAGCCAGTCTATCGCCTTCTTTTGCTCTTCTGGCGACATCTTTCCTTCGGTATCCGGCATATGCTTCCTTACACAATGAAATCTGTGCGCGACTCATATCACCGGCCTCCTGCCTAGCCTAGGGTCTGTCAACTATCTAATCCCCTCGTGGCGTCGTCGTCCCAAGGCGAAGCGGGTGTCCGCTGGCTTCCCTCGAGCTTCACCCGAGGCTGCCGGCGAAGCGCTCGGCAAAGTGTTCGCGTCGGAAAGCGTCGACGACGAAATCGATGAAGACGCGGGTTTTCCCGGGCAGCAGCCTGCGGCTGGCGAAGTAGATCGAGAGCGCGCCGGCATCGGCATACCAGCGCGGCAGCACCCGGACGAGGCTACCGTTTTCAAGATGCTGCAGTGCATCCGGCACCGCGATCATGGTGACGCCAAGCCCCAGCAGGGCGGCTTGCCGCATGGCGGCCGGATCGTTGAGCACAATGGTCTCGCGCGGTGAGCCCGCCATCTCATTGCCTGCGGCATCCCGCATCGTCCAGTCACGGATGCGGCCGGTACTGAGCGAGCGCATGAGAATGCCATCGAAGGCGGCAAGGCCGGAAGGATCGGTCGGAGGTGTCCGTCCTGCCATATAGGCGGGCGAGGCGACGGCAATGACGTGGACCGGCGCCAGCGACCGCGATACGACGCCCGGCGAGAGGTCGAAGCCACCGCCGATTGCCGCATCATAGCCCTCGGCCACGAGGTCCACCGGCCGGTTCTCGAAATGCCATTCCGGGCGGATGAGCGGATAGCGCATGAGAAATGCCGGCAGCAGAGGCAGGCAATAGGCGATGCCAAACGTCGGCGACAGGCTGAGCTTGAGCACGCCTGCTGGTTCGCTGCCGCCACTGGACGTTGCCGCAATGGCATCCTGCAGCGCTTCGAGATTGCCGCCAATGTCGTGCAGAAAACGCTCGCCGGCTTCGGTCAGCGCGAGTTTGCGCGTCGAGCGATGGAACAGGCGCAGGCCGAGATTGCGCTCCAGCATGGCCACGTTGCGGCTGACGGCGGCCGGCGTCAGCCCGAGCAAGCGCGCGGCGGCGGAAAAGCCGCCGGCTTCAGCGCTGCGAACGAAGGATTCGAGATTGGCGAGTGTCTCCATCGTTCTCTGTAGCGAACAATCTTCAACTGATGTTTGAGAATAAAACAAGCAAATACCGGCTAATCCTAGGGCAATAAAAGGGAGATATCCACTCCCACAAACCAAAGGAGTGAAGATCACCATGAACAGCATCGGCATCATCGGCGCCGGCAATATCGGCCAGGCATTCGCCCGCACGCTGGCCAGGAACGGCATCGAGGCCACCATCGCCAACAGCCGCGGCCCGGAGACACTGGCGGAACTCGTTACGTCAATCGGCCCCTCGATCAAGGCCGGCACGCTGAAAGAGGCGGCGGCCAAGGACATTGTGCTTGTCGCGGTCAACTGGTCGAAGCTTCCGGGAGCACTTGCCGGCCTGCCCGACTGGAACGGGCGCATCGTCATCGACGCCAACAACTCGATCGAGGCGCCGCTGTTCAAGCCGGTCGATCTCGGCGGCCGTTTCTCAAGCGAGGTGTTTGCCGATCTCGTGCCAGGCGCCAGGGTGGTGAAGGCGTTCAACCATTTGCTGGCACAGCTGTTGGCCGACGACCCGGCGGCGGAAGGCGGCAAGCGCGTGCTGTTCTATTCGGGTGACGACGCGCAGGCCAAGGCTGAAATCGGCGCGCTGATCGGCAGGCTTGGCTTCCATGGCATAGATCTCGGACCGCTGACGCTCGGCGCTCGCCTCGTCCAATTTCCGGGCGGTCCGTTGCCGGTCCTCAATCTCGTTCGCTTCGAATAATGCACCCAGGCTGGCGTCCTCTTGCTGGCGACCAGCCCGTCGTCTAGCCGTTCAGCGAAGCTGGGCCGCTGACGAACGGGCTCTTTCTGACATAGAATCGCAGCAGGCGGTCCGCATCTTTCGAAATGCCGATCCTGACGCTTTCCCCTATTTCGTCGGGTTCATGATCATCGCGTGCGAGCCATAGCGGGCCTTTGCGGCAAAGATCGAGCCCGTCGAGGGAACGATCGATCCGCAATGCCTGGGCCAGCCTTCCCGGTCCCCGCGCCAGGTCGCGCAGGCGCTCGATGCCGCGATTGAGCCGCATGATCGGAATGCCTTCGAGCGGCTCGAGCGCCCTGATCAGCACGCCGGTTCCGACCCCCGGCATCTCGCTCGAGACATTGAGCATGTAGGAGATGCCGTAGGCGAGATAGACATAAGCGTGCCCGGGTTCGAGAAACAGCGAACGGTTGCGCGGCGTCGTCCCCCGGTAGCCATGCCCGGCGGCGTCACCGGTCACATAGGCCTCGGTCTCGACGATGCGGCCGCTGGCGATGCCTTCGGGCAGTTCGCGCACCACGATCTTGCCGATGAGGGTGCGGGCAAGGGATGCCGTATCGTCGGGCAGCTCGGAACGCGTGAGCGGGCGGTAGATGACCATGCTCAGCGCGGCGACGATTTGGCGGCGGCCGAGGAGTGATCCAAGGCGGAGCTTGTCTCCAGGTCCTCCATATCAGATTCCCTTGGACATCGCCGTCTCAAGCCGCCGCCATGATCCCGGCATAGGTGCGGAAATCGACATTGCCGCCGGACAGCACCACGGCAACGCATTTGCCGGACATCTCGATCTCGCCCGATGACAGTGCCGCCAGCGCCACGCAGCCGCCGGGCTCGACCACCAGTTTGAGATAGGCCATGGCGTCGCGCATCGCCTGCGCCGCCGCCTGGTCGGAGACGGCGATGCCACCGGTGAGGTTCCTGCGGTTGATCTCGAAGGTGATCACGCCAGGCTCGGCGGTCAGCAGCGCGTCGCAGATGGAGCTATGGCCGGGCTCGTTCGAAACCCTGGCGCCGGCGGCGAGCGAACGGCGGGTGTCGTCGAAATGCTCGGGCTCCACGGCCCAGACCGCGGTGTCAGGCGAGGCATCCTTGACGGCAACGGAGATGCCACTCGACAAGCCGCCGCCTCCACAGGGGACGATCACCGCGTCGAGGTTGACGCCAAGCGCTTTTGCCTGGCGCATCAATTCGAGACCGATCGTGCCCTGGCCGGCAATGATGGCCGGATCGTCGAAAGGCGGCACCAGCACCATGCCTCTTTCCATGTAAGGGCGGATCACGGTCATGCGGTCGTCGCGAAAGCGGTCGAACGGGACCACCTCCGCGCCCATCTTGCGCACGTTGGCAATTTTCATCGCCGGCGCGTCCGAAGGCATGGCGATCACCGCCTTGACGCCGAACATCGCGGCCGAAGCGGCGACGCCCTGCGCATGATTGCCCGATGAGAAAGCGACGACACCTTGGCTGCGTTCCGCCTCGCTGAGCGACGACAGCTTGTTGTAGGCGCCGCGGAACTTGAACGAGCCGGTGCGCTGCAGCGTCTCCGGCTTGAACAGGATGCGGCCCCCGAAGCGTCTGTTCAGCTCCTGCGATTCGATCAAGGGGGTTTCGATGATCAAGCCGGAGAGACGCGCGGCGGCGGCGTGGATGTCGGCGATGCCGGGAAGGGCGGTCATGGTGGGTCCTGTGGGAAGATGTTGCCCTTCATGATGCCCGCAAAGGGAGGTGGCGCACCATGGGAAAAATGTGACCGTTACAAAGTTTAGCGAGTCATGATCGGCGTTTGCGCCGCCCCTCATCTGGCTGCCGCCACCTTCTCCCCGTAAACGGGGAGAAGGACGCTGTCGCCTTTGGTTTCGCCAATCTTCAGCGTTGCAAGGGGGTGCGGCGCCGAGATCGGCAAATTGGCCACCCGATTCTAGCCAAGCAAAGTCCTCTGCCTCTTGCCCCCACCCAGCTTGCGCCAGTTGTTGAAACGGTGGCTGGCGGCGGCAAAGGATATCTTCATCTGCTGGGCGACCGAGTAGCGCGACTTGCCCTCGTCGAACATGCGGTAGCAGCACTCGACGCCCTCCTCCGTCAGTTTGCCGTCCGGCGCCTTGTTGTGCGGGTTGGCGGGGTCGAATTTCTCGACCTGCTGCTCGACCAGGCCCTTCAGGCGCTGCAGGTCGGCCTCGATGCTGGCGATGAGATCGAGAACGGGCTTGGGATCATAGGGGTGCGGAGGCTGTTTTGCCGTCATCTGCCGGTTCCTTGTTCTTGGCTTGAGTCCAGCAATATAGGTGAACATTCACTGATAATGAAGAGTCACCGCGGGCGTGGGGCTTCAACAATTCTTGACCGCGACCCAAGCGCGCAATTGACCGAAGGTGTTCAAAACCCTAGTTTAGAACTATTCTAAACTAGGGTGAATTCCTCATGCTTTCCCGTGTTTTCGGCTTCGGCCGCCGCCCCTTCGAATCGCTCTCCGAACAGGAGATCCTGGCGCTGGCCATTTCCTCCGAGGAGGATGACGGTCGCATTTACCGGGCCTATGCCGACGGGCTGACGGAAAACTTCCCGCAATCGGCAAAAGTGTTCGAGGAGATGGCCGAGGAAGAGGATGGCCATCGCGATGCGTTGATCGAGCTTTTCCGCAAGCGGTTCGGCGAGCGCATACCGCTGATCCGGCGCGAACATGTGAAGGGTTATTACGAGCGCAAGCCCGACTGGCTGGTCCGGCCGCTTGGCATCGAGCACGTGCGCAGCCATGCCGAGGCGATGGAGCGGCAAGCCTACCTTTTCTATGTCGAGGCGGCCAAGCGCACGGTAGATGCTTCGACGCGAAAACTGCTCGACGATCTGGCGGTGGCCGAACTGGGCCATGAGACCCTGGCGCAGCGGCTGGAGCAGAAACATGTGCCGGGCGCCGTCAAGGCCGAGGAGGCCAGCGCCGAGCAGCGCCAGTTCATCCTCACCTATGTGCAACCAGGGCTGGCCGGGCTGATGGACGGGTCGGTGTCCACTCTGGCGCCGATCTTTGCCGCTGCCTTTGCCACGCACGACACCTGGCAGACGCTGCTGGTCGGGCTTGCCGCCTCGATCGGCGCCGGCATTTCGATGGGCTTCACCGAAGTCGCTTCCGACGACGGCAAGCTGTCGGGCCGCGGCTCGCCGATCAAGCGCGGTCTGACCGTCGGCATCATGACGACGCTGGGCGGTCTCGGACACGCGCTCCCCTATGTCATTCCGCATTTCTGGACGGCCACCGGGGTTGCCGCGGTGGTGGTGTTCTTCGAATTGTGGGCGATCGCCTTTGTCCAGAACCGCTACATGCAGACGCCCTTCCTGCGTGCCGCCTTCCAGGTGGTGCTGGGCGGCGCCCTGGTGTTCGCGGCCGGCGTGCTGATCGGGAATGCATAGTTTTTTCCCTTCCCCTCTTGTGGGGGAAGGTGGATCGGCGCGCAGCGCCGAGACGGATGAGGGGTGTTCCAGCGGAGTGAGACGTTGGCGTTCCCTGGAACACCCCTCATCCGTCGCCTGCGGCGACACCTTCTCCCACAGGGGGAGAAGGAAGAAACTTGCCACTCACCCATTCACCGCCCGGCTATCCCTAGGCGCCTCGTCCCTCTCCGTCAGCCCATAATCCCTCACCACATGGGCGATGCGCAATCGGTAGCCGGTAAAGATACCGCCACGGCCGGCCTTCTGCGCCTGCCGGTGTTCCTCGGTGTTGCGCCAGGCCTTCACGGCTTCCTCGTCGCGCCAGAATGACAGCGACAGGATGCGGTTCGGATCGGCCAGGCTCTGGAAACGCTCGATGGAAAGAAAGCCGTCGATGCCGTCGAGCAGTGGACGCAGGTCCGCGGCGATGCTCAGATAGGCGTCGCGCCGGCCTTCCGCCGGTTCGACCTCGAAGATCACGGCAATCACGGCAGCACCAGTTTCGCGTGCGGGCCTGAGGCCAGTTTCAGGAACATGCGATCCTCCTTCAGGATGAATCTCTCGCGCTTGGCGAATTCGTAGTTTGCCTTGCCGGCGGGATCGGCGGCAAGCCGGGCGCGATAGGCTTCGTAGGCCGCCAGGCTCTCGATGTTGTAGGCGGCATAGGCGGTCGTCGCCGAGCCCTCATGCGGCGCGTAGTAGCCGATCAGATCGGCGCCGCAGCGTGGAATGGCCTGGCCCCAATTGCGCGCATACTCCTCGAAGGCCGCCTTGCCGAACGGGTCGATCTCGTAGCGGATGAAGCAGGTGATGGTCATTGTGGTCTCCTTGGGTTGCGTCGATAGTTCGAGCGGCATCGAAACGTTGTGTCGTCTGGTCTGCTAGGGCTGCCAGAAGGACTTCGCGCATTCGCGGCGCACGTCTTGCCGCGTTAGCCCAAGATCGCGCAGCTGATGATCATCGATCTCGGCAAGGTCCAGACGCTGCAAATGGCGGTCATACCAGCGGGCCAGCAGCCGCGAACGCAGCCAGCTGACGAACGGGAAGAATTGACGGCTGGGGAGCGGGGCTGAGGGGAAAGCGGTTCGTTCGGCCATCGTCGTCTCCTTGATCTCACCTGAGAATAGTGATTATCTGACAAGAACGCTTCGATGAGGAACGAACTATGCGTGAAGGACCCGACATCGCCCGCATCGCCAGCCTGGTCGGCGACCCGGCACGGGCAAACATGCTGAATGCCCTGATGGGCGGCACGGCGCTGACGGCGAGCGAACTGGCGCTCGAGGCCGGCGTCTCGCTGCCGACCGCCAGCTCGCATCTGGGCAAACTGATGGAAGGTGGGCTGCTCACGGTGGCGAGCCAGGGCCGGCATCGCTATTACGGCCTCGCCGGACCGCAGGTGGCGGGCATGATCGAAGCCATCACAGGCGTCGCGGAAGCCGTCGGTCCAAAGCGTGTGCGCCCGGGTCCGCGCGATGGCGCCATGCGCGTGGCGCGCGTCTGCTACGATCACCTCGCCGGCGAGCAGGCGGTGGCGATGCTCGATCGGCTCGTCGCCAAAAACGTATTGGTCCGCGACGAACAGGAGATCAGGCTCGGGCCATCGGCGGCTTCGCATTTCGCGGCGATCGGCATCGACGTTTATACCAAGCCGCGCCGGCCGGTGTGCCGCGCCTGCCTCGACTGGAGCGTGCGCCGTTCGCACCTCGCCGGCACGCTGGGCGCCGCCATCCTCGAGAAGATCCTGGCCGAGAAATGGGCGCGCCGCGAGAAGGACAGCCGCGCGGTGATCTTCTCGCCGCCGGGTAGACAGGCGTTTGAGAGGGTGTTTCTGTCTTGAACGGGCGAAGCGTTAACCCCGCCTCAGAGCCTTGCCCTGCTTAAAGAAATCCGACCACGGATCGGCTTTCGCCAGCTGTTTCAGCGTAGTCTTGCCGCCGATCGGGAAAGCGTTCGGCGCCAAGCCGGCATCGATCTCTGGCCAGGTCACCGGCATCGACACGGTGGCGCCCTTCTTGGCGCGTGACGAATAGGGCGCGACCGTCGTCGAGCCCCTGCCATTGCGCAGATAGTCGACGAAGATCTTTCCCGTGCGTGCCTTCTTCGACAGCGTCGCCGTGTAGCGGTCGGGGGCACCCTGCTCCAGCGCACGGGCAAAATCATGGGCGAAGGTTTTGACCTCATCCCAATCCGCCGCTGGTCTCAGCGGCACCATGACGTGAAAACCCTTGCCGCCCGAAGTCTTGACGAAATTCGGCAGCGACAGCTCGTCGAGCTTGCCCCTGATATCGAGTGCCGCCTCGCGGACCGCTTTCACGTCGACACCTTCATCGGGATCGAGATCGAAGATGATCTGGTCGGGCTTTTCGATCTCGTCGATCGTGCACCCCCAGATGTGGATCTCGACCACGCCATACTGGACCAATGCGGCGACACCATCGAAATCCCGGATGTACAAGATCTCCTCGCCGTCAGTCGGATCCTTCATGCGCGCGATCTTGTCGCTCATACCGGCCGAGGCATGTTTCTGGAAGAAACGCTGGCCACCGACACCGTCCGGCGCCCGCACCAGGCTGAGCGGCCGGTTGACGACAAACTGTTCCATGCGCGGCCAAACCTGCGCGTAATGGTCGAGCAGGCCCTGCTTGGATATGTTTTCGTCCGGCCACAGCAGCTTGTCGGGATGCGAGAGTTTTACCGTGGTCGTCATCGATCCGGCGGCTTTGCCACCCGATGCCGGCTTGGCCGTGCTCTTGCCTGTCGATGGCTTGCCTGTCGACGCTTTGGGCTTTTCCTGCACGACTTCCTCCGCCGGCTTGTCCTCGCGCAATCCCTGGAACGAGGCGTGGCGTATTATACGGTCCGAGGTCCAGCTGCGAAACTCCACTTCGCCGACAAGTTCGGGCTTGACCCAGACCAGGCCTTTGCCCTTCGGCACCGCGGTGGAGAAGGGCGATGTTTTTGCCGTCAATGCATCGAGTTTTGCCTTCAGCTCATTGGCGCCCTTGCCGGAGAAACCAGTGCCGACGCGCCCGGCATAATGCAGCTTGCCGCCCTCGTGGAAGCCGACCAGGATCGAGCGCAGGCCGCGCCCGGTCTTGTCCGACGGCAGATAGCCGCCGATGACGAATTCCTGCCGCGCCGTGCATTTCGACTTCACCCAGGTCGGGCCGCGGCCGCTGCGATAGGGTGCATCGGCACGCTTGGAGACGACGCCTTCCAGGCCCATCCGGCAGGCATGCTCCAGCATGATCTTGCCGGGTTCGGAAAAGTGGTCGCTGAAGCGGACCGCCGGATTGTCGGACTGCTTGCCGAGCAAATCCTGCAAGGCCTGCTTGCGCTCGACCAGCGGCTCGCGCCGCAAATCCCTTCCATCGAGGCGCATCAGATCGAATACGTAATAGATGAAGCGATTCGTCCGCTTCGCCGACAGATCCTGCTGCAACAGCGCGAAAGACGAGACGCCGCTGTCGGCCAGCACGACCACCTCGCCATCGATGATGGCGTCGCTGCACTTCAGCGCGGCCAACTCCGCGACGATCTCGCCGCCGAACTTCTTCGTCCAGTCGAGGCCGGTCCGGGTCAGCAGCCGCACGTCGGTGCCGGCGATCTGTGCCTGCATGCGGTAGCCGTCGAACTTCACCTCATGCAGCCAGTCCTTGCCCGGCGGCGCATCGCGCTCCAGCGTGGCCAGCTGCGGCTCGATGAAGTCGAGTTTCTTGCCCGCGGCCTTCGTCTTGCCGGCGGCCGGCTTGTTGGAATGCCAGACCTTCGGCTTCTCACCCTTCGCGGTCTTGCCCTCGCCGACCTCCTCGATGGTCAGGCCCGACTTCACCGATTCCGGCGCCTCCTTGAGGATGTCCTCGCCGGGACGCGCTGCGGCATCGTCCGACTTGATCAGCAGCCAGTTATCGCGCTTTTCACCCGCACGCGGCTTCAGTCGCACCAGATGCCATGCCCCATGCAGCTTGTGTCCCCTGAGCTCGAAGCTGATATGGCCCTTCTTCATCGCCTTGGCCGGGTCGATCTCGGGGGTCCAGGTGCCCTCGTCCCAAACGATGACCGAACCGCCGCCATATTCGCCCTTGGGAATGGTGCCCTCGAACGGCGCATAGTCGATCGGGTGATCCTCGACATGCACGGCCAGTCGCTTCTCATGCGGATCAAGGCTCGGGCCGCGCGTCACCGCCCAGCTCCACAGCACGCCGTCATGCTCGAGCCGCAGGTCGTAATGCAGCCGCGTCGCGGCATGCTTGTGGATGACGAAGATGCCGCCGACCTCGCTCTTCTTGGTCCGGGCGACCTTGCCGGCCGGTTCGGCGGTCTTCTTGAAATCGCGCTTGGAGTGATATTGTTCGAGGCTGGCCATCCGTTGGGTTCCTCAGGCCGATTTGCGTTTGGGCGCGCTGGCTTTCGGCTTGGCGCGTTTGGCCGCCGGCTTGGCTTTCGCCGACGAAGACCTTTTCGATGATCCGGAATCTGACAGGCTCTTCTTCAGCGCGTCGAACAGATTGACGACATTGGAAGGCTTGGGCGCCGCCTTGGCCTTCGGCGCCTTGTGGCCAGCCTTCTTGGCGCGGATCAGCTCCAGCAGCGCGTCCTCGTATTTGTCGTCGAATTTCGAGGGGTCGAACTTCGTCTTCTTCTTGTCGATGATCAACTCGGCGAGGTCGGTCATCTCGTGATCGGTCTTCACCGACTCGATGTCGCCGAAGACGGTGTCCGGCTGGCGCACCGTGTTGTCGTAGCGCAGCGTCGTCAGCACCATGCCTTTGCCGAGCGGCTCGATAACCACCGGCCGTTCGCGTCGGTAGAGCACGATACGCGCCAACCCGGCCATCTTCTTGCCCGCCATCGCGTCGCGAATGACGGCGAACGCTTCTTCCGACACCTTGTCGGCCGGGGCGACATAATAGGGCGTATCGAGATAGATCTGCTGGATCGAAGCTTTGTCGACGAAACCGTCGAGGGCCATGGTGTGCGAGGATTCGATCTGCACCGCCTCGATCTCGTCTTCCTCGATATGGATGAAATCGCCATCGTCGAGTTCATAGCCCTTGATCTCGTCATCCTCCTCCAGAGGCTTGCCGGTTTCGGCATCGACATAGAGGCGCTTCACCGTGTTGCCGGTCTTGCGGTTGAGAATCCGAAACGAGACCCGCTCCGTGTGGGTGACGACATTGGTGAGTTCGACGGCACAGGTGACCAGCGAAAGCTTTAAATAGCCTCTCCAGGCCGGACGCGGCGCCATGATATCTCCCTTCCACAACCAGATGAAGGTGAGAACGGACAGACCGCGCTCCAGTTCCGCGCTCACGGACCGATCTGGACGCCAGGGCGCGCCCGAGGCCTTATGGCCGTCAGCACCTGAATCTTGCGGGCGCGGCAAAAGTTGAAACAGAACCGCGCGCGCGCGACATTCAAACGAAACATATGTGATGCAAAAGTCACATTGGCCGGAATGCCGGCCAACTGCACGGAAAGACCCCGAATCAGCCGCAATCCAGCCACGAAGCAAGGCATTTTCGACCAGATATTAACATCACGTTCACCGACTATTCACGCCTCGACGCTATGATGACCGCAATTCGGAAGGGACATCCGAAAATCGGGACAGGGACAAGGGTAATGAACTTCCTCGCGCACCTCATCGGCTATGCCGCCGCCATCCGCGAATTCGTCGCGCCGACCTATCGGCCCGAGCGCTATTACATGCGCGGCCCCGGCCCTGCTTGCGCCCGTCGCGGCAACTCGCTGGGCGCGCACTGATCATGGCTTTCGAAAATCGCCACGACAGCCGGATCTGCCGGCCGGCCGCCTCTACCCGCGCCACCACCTATCGCGCCGAGCGTCCCGCTCTCGCCGACAGGCGCCGTGCGACATCGCCACGGCTTTGATACCGACGCTGGCCGGCTTAGTGTCATAGGACACGAGCAGCCGAGGCCAGCGTGACCGACCATTCCCAACCCAGTCGACCCCAGTCAAATCGTCCCTCCGGAACAACTCTCGACGCACGCCACGATTGATCGTTTTCGATGGCGTCTGCGTGCTCTGCTCAGGCTTCGTGCGCATGGTGGTCAGGCTCGATCGCCAAGGCCGTTTCCGCTTCGCCACCGCGCAGTCGCCCTTCGGTGAAACGCTGTTTCGGAAGCATGGACTGCGCACGGACTCTTACGAAACCAACCTCGTCCTGATCGACGGCGTCGCCTTCACGCGGCTCGACAGCTTCGTCGCTGTCATGGCGGAACTCGGCTGGCCCTGGCGGGCGGCAAAAACGCTGCTGCTGCTGCCGCGCCCGCTGCGCGACTGGCTCTATGATCGCGTTGCCAGGAATCGCTACGCGCTGTTCGGCAGGAAGGACAGCTGCGAGGTTCCTTCTCCGGAGCTGCGCGAGCGGTTCCTTGACTGAGGATGTGGCTGCTGGAGCCGCCGCTCAGCGCATTGATCGGGCGCTATCGCGGTTGGCTCGAACCGGTGGATTCGCACGGCTTCAGCACGATCGCGTCGCCGGCCCTTTTGCCCAGTTCCCTGCAGCCTTGAACCGAGCACAGCGTCCAGCCGTCGCCGGTTGCGCCGGAGGCGGCGAGTATGACGCGCCGCTGTGGGCCGACCGTGGGCGTATAGGCCCACCAGCTATTCTTCAGCACCGCGCCTTCCGATGGCTCCATGCCGGCGCCCGAGCCCTTGACCCGCGCCTCGACCAGCTGCAGGCCGATAGGCGTGACCTTCCAGTCTTCCTCCCAACGCGTCCGTTCCACCGAATGCGTCCAGGACAGCGTAAAGGCGGCGACGGAGAACGTCACCATCTTGCCGGCGGCCAGGATGCAAAGGCTCATGTTTTGACTGAAGCCTGCCGCGCACGAAAGCAGTGCCAGCCGATCCAGGCCAGCGCCAGCGCCCAGCCGGCCTCGTCGGTCAGCGGTACCGCGGCGACCAGAAGCACGCCGGCGGCGAAGGCAAGCAGGCGTTCCCACCCCGCCATGCGGCGGGCGAGAAAGCCGACGGCGGCGGCACCCCACAGCACGATGCCCATGCATGCCTTGGCGACGATGTAGGCGACCTCGACGGGATAGCCGAACTGGGCGGCGATCGGCCCGGCGTCCTGCAGCATCAGAGCCGGCGTGTAGACCGCCATGAACGGCACGACGAAGCCGGCAATGGCGAGTTTAGTCGCCTGGATGCCGATCTTCAGGCCACTTTCCCTAGCCATGGGTGCCGCGGCAAAGGCGGCCAGCGCCACTGGCGGCGTCAGATCGGCCATGATGCCGAAATAGAAGACGAACATGTGGCTGACCAGCAGCGGCACGCCGAGTTCCAACAGCGCCGGCCCGGCCAGCGACGAGGTGATGATGTAGTTGGGAATGGTCGGGATGCCCATGCCGAGCACCAGGCAGGTGAGCATGGTCAGCAACAGCGACAGGAACAGATTGTTCTCGCCGATGGAGATGATCCAGCCGATGAAGGTCGAGGCGATGCCGGTCAGCGTCAGCGTGCCGATGACGATGCCGACGATGGCGCAGGCAATGCCGACCGGCAGCGCGTTCTTCGCCCCTTCTGCGAGAGAGTCGACACAGATTTGCAACGTCTCGCGGCCGCCCCTGAACGTGAAGCAGGCGACGACCAGTGCGGCGATCACCAGGCCGAGGAGGTTGACGCCGAACTTCATGAACGAAGCGGCGGCAAGCCCGAGCGCTATCCAGAAGACGATGCGGAAGGCGAGCGGTCCGATCGCTGCTGCCAGCGGCGTGCCGAGGATGAGCACGATGGTCAGCGCCAGGCCCATCGTGCCGGCGAAGATCGGTGTATAGCCGGCAAACAGCAGGTAGATCAGGGCTGCCAGTGGCAGCACCAGCGGCCAGTGTTGCCGCACCGCGTCCCATGGATTGGGCAGCTCCGCTTTGGCCATGCCGTGCAGCCCGGCCTTGCCGGCTTCCAGATGCACCTGCCAGAAGCACGCGCCGAAATAGAGCAGCGCTGGGATGATCGCCGCCTTGACCACATCGGCATAAGGCACGTTCAGCGTCTCGGCCATGATGAAGGCGACCGCGCCCATCACCGGCGGCATGATCTGGCCGCCCATGGAGGAGGTCGCCTCGACGGCACCGGCAAAGGCCGAGCGGAAGCCGAAGCGCTTCATCAGCGGGATGGTGAACTGGCCGCTGGCCACCACATTGGCGACGCCCGAGCCGGAAATCGTGCCCATCAGCGCCGACGACAGCACGCAGACCTGCGCCGGGCCGCCGCGCCACGTGCCGACAAGGCCGAGCGCGAAATCGTTGAACAGCGCGATCATGCCGGCGCGTTCGAGAAAGGCGGCAAAGACAACGAAGATGAAGATGTAGGCGGCCGAGACATAGATCGGCGTGCCGTAGATGCCTTCGGTGCCGTAGGCGAAGGTGTCGACCAGCTGGGCGAAATCATAGCCGCGATGGACGAGCGGCGGCGGCAGATGGTTGCCGAAAAAGCAGTAGGCGAGAAAGATGAAGGCGATGATCGCCAGCGGCAGCCCCATCAGCCGCCGCGCCGCCTCGAAGACCAGCACCACCAGCACCGCGCCGACGATGAGATCCGGCGTGGTCAGGAAGCCGGAGCGGCGGATGAGGTCGGTGTAGAACACCCAATTGTACAGGCCGGTGCCGAAGCCGAGCGCGCCGAGCGCCCAGAACGCTGCTTTGGCCGGCATGCTCTTGGCGCGCAGGTTGGCGATCAGGCCGAAGCCGAGCAGCAGCAGGAAGCCGACATGCATGGCCCGCACCACCTGGCTCGGAATGCTGCCATAGGCGGCGACATAGATCTGGAACACGGAAAAGGCGACGGCGATGAGAAAGGCGGCCTTGCCGGCGATGCCGTCGCCGAAGCCGGGTGGCAGTCCTTCGACTTGTTCTTCGACGGCAGGCAGATGGAAGGTGGCGGATTTGCCGTCGGTTATTTCGCTCATCCGACGCACTCCAAAGCAAGCGAATTGTAGCGCCAGGCGCCCCCCTCTGCCCTGCCGGGCATCTCAGATAGCCGAGCCATGCTCCGCTATTTCAACAACCCCTTCTCCTTGTAATAACGCTCAGCGCCGGGGTGCAGCGGCACCGGCATGCCGGCGAGCGCCTTGGCCGGGTCGATCGCCTTGGCGGCGGCATGGGCCGCGGCCAGTTGGTCGAGATGGTCGAACATCAGCTTGGTCATCTGATAGGCGGTTTCGTCGGAGACATCGGCGCGGGTGATGAGGAAATTGCCGACGGCGGCGGTGGCGACATCCTCGCTCTGGCCCTCATAGGTACCCTTGGGAATGACCACCGAAAGATAGGGCGAGCCGATCTTCGCAACATCCTCGGCCGGCACCGCCACGACATTGATCGGCACCGAGGTGGCGAGGTCGCGGATCGAGGCGACGCCGAGCCCGGCCGATTGCAGCGTGGCGTCGAGCTGCCGGTTCTTGATCAGCTCGACCGATTCGGCGAAGGGCAGGTATTCGACTCGGCCGAGATCCTCGTATTTCAGCCCCGCGGCGGCGAAGATCGCGCGCGCATTGAGTTCGGTGCCCGACGCCGGTGCGCCGACCGACAGGCTCTTGCCCTTGAGGTCGGCCAGCGTCTTGATGCCGGACTCCTGGCTGGCGACGATCTGGATGTAATTGGGATAGATGGCGGCGATGCCGCGCAATTTGTCGAGCTTGCCTGGGAAACCGGCCTCGGCATTGCCTTCGGCGGCCATCTTGACGGAATCGCCGAGCGCAAAAGCGATCTCGCCCTTGCCCTGCTGCAGCAGATTGAGGTTTTCAACCGAAGCCTTGGTCGCCTGCACCTGGGTGCGCGCGCCTTCGATGCCCTTGCCGTAGATTTCCGACAACGCCACGCCGAGCGGATAATAGACGCCGGATGTGCCGCCGGTCAGCACGTTGATGAATTCCTGGGCTCCTGCCGACACAGCGCCAAGGCCAAGTGACAGCGCCACAGCGCCGGCTGCAACAAGTTTCGTTCTGAAATGAAACATCCGATTTCCCTCCCTGAAATATCGACGACCGCACCGCCTCCCAGGTGCGAACCGGGGCGAGTTTAGACAGTGGGCCGGAAATGCCAACCCGCAATTGTGCTCGTTAGACGAACGGTTGAGAGATCGGGAAGCAGATGGCGGCTTGCACAAAAATCCGTCGGAGCGGAAAGTTTTTCCGCAGCCTGTCGAAATCGTGCGCTGCTGCGCGACATACGTCCGGCTCGCAACGACGCGGCCTTCGAAACAACGGGAGAAGACCATGCGATACATGATTTTGATTTACGCCGACGAAGCCGCGATGGCGAATGCCCCGGCCGAGGCGACCTACCAGATGAGTGCCGCCTATGGCGCCTATACTGAGGCCCTGAAGAAATCCGGCGCGTGGCTGGCCGGTGACCGGCTGCGCCCGAGTCAGGCGACCACCTCGGTTCGGGTGGCTGGTGGCAAGACCAACGTCCTCGACGGCCCCTATGCTGACACCAAGGAGCAGCTTGCAGGCTTCTACATGATCGAGGCCGCGGATGCCGACGCCGCGATCGCCTGGGCGGCGCGCTGCCCGGCGGCCAGCGCCGGCACTGTCGAGCTGCGGCCGATCTGGGAACTGACCGAGTACCTGTCTGAGAAATGACGATGTGATGGACAGTCGCTCCGAGACCGCCCGGGCGGCCGCCGAGGCTGCCGCCCGGCAGAGCTACGGCAAGCTGGTCGCCTGGCTCGCTGCGCGCACGCGCGACGTGGCCGCCGCCGAGGACGCGCTGGCCGATGCCTTTGCCGCCGCCCTCGAGCGCTGGCCGCGAACCGGCGTGCCGGAAAAGCCGGAAGCCTGGCTGCTGGCGGTGGCGCGGCGGCGCCGTGTCGATGCGGTGCGGCGGCGGCTCACCAGCGAGGCCGGTCGCGAGCATCTCAAGCTGATTGCGCAGGAGGCGGAGGCACGCATGACCGAGGAAGACCTGCCCGACGATCGGCTGCGGCTGATGTTCGCTTGCGCCCATCCGGCGATCGAATCGAGCGTACGTTCGCCGCTCATTCTGCAGACGGTGCTGGGGTTCGACGCCGCGACGATCGCCTCCGCCTTCCTGGTCTCCCCCGCAACCATGGGCCAGCGCCTGGTGCGGGCCAAGAGCCGCATCCGTGAAACCGGCATTCCGTTCCGCGTGCCGGAGCGGGCCGAACTCGGCGAAAGGCTGGACGCGGTGCTGGAGGCGATCTATGCCGCCTTCGCCGAAGGCTGGTCCGATCCGGCCGGCACCGAAACGCGGCGCCGCAACCTGGCGACCGAAGGCATCTGGCTCGGCCGGTTGGTGGCCTCGCTGATGCCGGAGGAACCGGAGGCACTGGGCCTGTTGTCGCTGATGCTGTTTGCCGAGTCCCGCCGCGCCGCACGGCGCAGCGCCGAAGGCGACTTCGTGCCGTTGGCGGAGCAGGATTGCCTTCTATGGGACCGTGCCCTCATCGACGAGGCGGAAGCGCTGCTTTCCCACGCAGCGGCCAAGGGCGTCATCGGCCGCTACCAGCTTGAGGCGGCCGTGCAGTCCGCGCATGCGGCACGAAGGCTCACCGGCCGCACCGACTGGGTGGCGATCCAGGAACTCTACGACGCGCTGCTTTCGATCGCAGGATCGCCGGTGGTGGCGATAAACCGCGCGGTGGCGATCGCCGAGGCCGAGGGCGCAGTGGCCGGATTGGCGGCTCTTTACGTGCTGGGCGACGACAAGCGGCTTGACGAGTACCAGCCCTATTGGGCCGCACGCGCCGGTCTCCTGGCCAGGCTTGGTCAGGTACCGCAAGCCTGCGAAGCCTATGACCGGGCGATCGGCCTCGAGCGCGACCCGGCGGTGCGCCGGTTCCTGCAAGGAAAAAGAGCGGTGCTCAGAAATTGAGCTTCAGCCCGGCCACATCTCGTGCGAGGTGTTGAGCGTCTTCATCAGCGGATGGTCGCGCAGCCGCGCCCACAGGCGTTCGATGTTCGGCCATGCCGTCCGCGCGCTGTCGATGTCGGGATACCAGGCCACCAGCATGACCAGATAGATGTCGGCCAGCGACATCCGGTCACCGACCAGCCAGTCACGGCCTTCGAGCGCGGCATCGAGAACGGCAAAGCCGCGGTCCATCTCGGCCACGGCCGCCTGCTTGACCGCCTTGGTGCCTTCGGGATCGGCAGTGTAGCGGTATGCGTAGTAGAAACGCAGCACCGCCGAATAGAGCACAGACGACATAAAGGCCATCCAGCGCAGGAAATCCGCGCGGGCAGGCGCTTCTGCTCCCGGCGCCAAATTGGCGTTGGGGTGGCGCTCGGCAAGCACGATGCAGATCGCTGCGGATTCGGTCATCGAGCTTCCGTCGGGCAAGGTCAGCACCGGCACCTGGTTCAACGGACTGATGTCGAGGAAGGCGGGATCGGGCCGGTCGGTCTTCGGCACGTCGATCTGCTCAAATGGTACATTGGCCAGCGTCAGCGCTGCCTCGACCACGAAGCCGCCGCTGCCGGGACGGGTATAAAGCTTGTACATAAATTCTCCCCCGACCTGCGCAAAGCAGGCCGGGGGAGATATGAACCGGAAGCGGTGTCGCCCTCAAGCCGCCGATGGCGGCCACGGGCGTTTTTTCAGCGGGCCAGCTTGGTCACGAAGAAGCGTCGGATTACGATCCCAGCCCCTCGAACAGGATGGTCGACAGATAACGCTCGGCGAAGGACGGGATGACCACCACAAGGTTCTTGCCCTTGTTCTCCGGCCGCGAGCCGACGACGATGGCCGCCTGCAGGGCGGCGCCCGAAGAGATGCCGACCGGCACGCCTTCGAGGCGGGCGACGAGGCGGGCATTGGCCACGGAATCCTCGTTCGACACTTTGACGATCTCGTCATAGATCGTCGTGTCGAGGATTTTGGGCGCAAAGCCGGCGCCGATGCCCTGGATCTTGTGCGGGCCGGGCTGGCCGCCCGACAGAACAGGCGAGGAGTCCGGCTCGACGGCGACGACATGCACGGAGGGCTTGCGCTTCTTCAGCACCTGGCCGACGCCGGTGATGGTGCCTCCGGTGCCGATACCGGCGACGAAGATATCGACCTCGCCATGCGTATCGTTCCAGATTTCCTCGGCCGTCGTCGTGCGGTGGATTTCTGGATTGGCCGGGTTCTCGAACTGCTGCGGGATGATCGCGTTGGGGATCGTCGCTGCCAGTTCGTCGGCCTTGGCGATGGCGCCCTTCATACCTTTCGGGCCTTCTGTCAGCACCAGTTCGGCGCCCAGCAGCGCCAGCATTTTCCGGCGCTCGATCGACATCGTTTCGGGCATCGTCAGGATCAGCTTATAGCCCTTGGCGGCAGCGGCGAAGGCAAGCGCGATGCCGGTGTTGCCCGACGTCGGTTCGATCAGCGTGGTCTTGCCGGGAGAGATCTTGCCCGACGCCTCCAGCGCCTCGATCATCGCCACGCCGATGCGGTCCTTGACCGAGGCGATCGGATTGAAGAATTCGAGCTTGGCGATGAGATTGGCGACGATGCCCTTTTCCCGGGCGAACTTGTCGAGCCGCACCAGGGGCGTATCGCCGATCGTGTCGGTGATGGAATCGTAGACGCGGCCGCGGCCGGGCACACGGGCTGATGTGGCGGGCTTCTTCATTTGTTTCGCTCCCAGAACTTCAGGCGAGTAAGGATTTCAGGCAAGTGGAATTGCAGGCAAGATAGGACCTTCGACCGTGCAAGATAGACTGTCGATTGGAAATATCCGAGTGGGACCTGTGTCTAAAACAGTGCCGTCTCGGAAAAGCATTTCCCGCAAAGGCCTGTTTGCGAAATGCTTTGGCCGAAAGCTCGCTATTGGCGGGCGGCAATCGCTGCAGCGGCACCGACCATGAAGCCGGCAGCCGTGCGGTTCAGCGCCTTGAGCGCGCGCGGAGATTTCAGGAACCAGCGCGCCTTGGCAGCCAGCGCAAGATACGGCACCAGCACCACCAACAGCACGACAACGGTCAGCGCGACGAGGATACCATAGTCTGCCAGCGTGATGGTTTTCAGGTCGACGATGGTCGGCGTGATGGCGAGATAGAAGATCATCGTCTTCGGATTGCCGAGCGTGACAGTCAGGCCGGCGGCAAAGCTCGACAGCAATCCCGCCCTGCCCGTTCGGGCTTCGACGGTCTCGGACGTGATGCCGCTGTTCCAGAAGCGCCAGCCGAGGAAGGCGAGATAGGCGACGCCGAGCCATTTGATGGCCAGGAAAACCATGCCGAAACTCTGTGCGACGAAGGCGAGGCCGAGCACCACGGCGGTCAGATAGGTGATGTCGCCAACCATCAGGCCAAACGACATCGCCAGCGACGAGCGGAAGCCGGAGCCGAGCGCACGCGCGACCAGCGCGGTGATGCCGGGACCAGGGATCGCGGCTGCGATGCCGAGGGCGGCGCTGTAGGCGAGGAATCCGGTAAGGGTCATGGCATTCGTCTCAGATCAGAATGCCTTGTCGCATGGGACCGGCTAAGATTGAATTCCCTGGGGTCGGATTCTATTGCACCAGATATCGGGGGCCTCGCCTCACGAAGCCCCCTCATCCGGCCGCTTCGCGGCCACCTTCTCCCCGAGGGGAGAAGAGACGGGCGCCAGCGCCTGCTGACTCCTCTCCCCTCGGGGAGAGGTCGGATTGCCCCGAATTGCTGTTGCAATTCGGTTTTGGCAATCCGGGTGAGGGGGCTGTGCGGTCCAGGTAAAATTGCTCAGGAGCGACCGTCGCCATGGGTGACACGCCAGATGGTACCGTTGCCGTCCTCGGTGACGATCAGCGCGCCATCCATGGTCACCGCCACACCGACCGGCCGGCCCCAGACCTCGCCGTTGGAGACGAAGCCGGTGATGAAATCCTCATATTCGCCGGTCGGCTTGCCGTCCTTGAACAGCAATCGCACCACCTTGTAGCCGGTCCGGTTGCCGCGGTTCCATGAACCGTGCAGAGCGACGAAAGCATCGCCCTTGTATTTGGCCGGAAAGCTCTTCCCTTCGTAGAAGGCGATGTTGAGCGGAGCCGAATGCGCCTGCATCAGCACATCGGGAACGGTCGTTTTGCCGGCAAGATCGGGGCGCTCACCCTTGTGGCGCGGATCCTCATTGTCGCCAATATAGTACCAGGGCCAGCCATAGAAGGCGCCCTCCTTGACCACGGTCGCGTATTCGGGCGGCACATTGTCGCCAAGCGCATCGCGTTCGTTGACGACGCACCACAGCGCGCCGGTCGCCGGCTGCACGGTCATGCCCGAGCAGTTGCGCAGGCCGGTGGCAAGGATGCGGCCATTCTTGCCATCGGGATCGAAGGCCAGCACGCCGGCGCGGCCGTCCTCGGATCCCCATGTGGCGCCGAGCGGCTGCGATTTCGCCCAGGCGTCGAGGCCGCCCTTCGGTTCCTTGCCCATGCGCTCGGCCACATTCGATCCCGAGCCGACCGACAGATAAAGCGTCTTGCCATCCGGCGAGAAGGCGATGTCGCGGGTCCAGTGATGACTGGCAGGGATGTTGCCGACGATGGTTTCCGGATCGCCGGAGGCCTTCAGGTCGCCATTGCGGTAGGCAAAGCGCACGATGCTGTCGCTATTGGCGACATAGACCCATTGCGGGTCAGCGCCCGGCGGATAGAAGGCAATGCCATAGGGCCGTTTGAGATTGCCTGCAAAGATGCCGTCCTGTGTCGGCTTCGCCCTGCCTTCGGCGAGGCGATAGATGCGGACCTGATTGGCTTTGCTGTCGGCGACGAACAGGTCGCCATTCGGCGCGACGCGCACGACGCGTGGATTGTCGATGCCCGATACAACCAGCTCGGCCGAGAATCCCGGCGGCAGTTGCAGCTTCGCGTCTGCCGGCATGTCCGCGATGCCAGCGCTGTTAGAGGTCGATCTGTTGGCATAGGGCTTAGGCAGATCATCCGGTCTGATCAGGCGGCGTGTGCCCGGCTTGTCCGCTCGCCAGTCGCCGAAAGCGTCCGCGCCTTTCAGCGCCGGCTCGTCCGCCTGCTGGGCGAATGAAGCGGTCGAGAGAAACAGTGCGGCGGAAAGTGCGGGGCCGGCAAAACGCATCATTCGGTCCTCCAATGTTTGGGCGTGAAAACAGGAACGACCGGTTTCGTCGATCGTTCCACGGCACATGATGAGGTGGAGGAAGCTTCCGGTTTCCCGGTTCAGGTCCCGGCGGCGTAAAAATCGTCGTCGAGGCGTTTTTCCAACTCGACGAGATCGGCCGGCAGCGGCAGGCCCATGGCGCGCATTTCCTGCAGTTTTTCGCGCAACTGCTCCTGGATCTCGTGCTGGTCTTCCGGCTGGTTGACCATCTCCTCCAGCAGGAGGCTGATCCGGGCCTTGAATTCTTCGAGCGCCATCATCGTCTCCTCGGTTGGATCAGCTCAGCGCAGCATGCGTGAAATCAGCTGCGCCGTATAGTCGACCATTGGGACGATGCGCGCGTAGTTCAGCCGGGTCGGGCCGATGACGCCGAGCGCGCCGACGACGCGGGCATCCTTGTCGCGATATGGGGCGACGACCAGCGACGAGCCCGACAGCGAAAACAGCTTGTTTTCCGAGCCGATGAATATGCGCACGCCCGAGCCCTGCTCGGCGAGGTCAAGCAGCTGGATAAGCCCGTCCTGCGTCTCCATGTCCTCGAACAGATGCCGCAGCAGTTCGATGTCGGCCTGGGCGGTGACGTTTTCGAGCAGATTGGCGCGCCCGCGCACGATGAGCCGTGCCGGCAGGCCGCTATCGGCGCCAGCCCACACCGCCAGCCCCTTCTCGACCAGGTCCTGCGACAGCGTGTCGAGCGCGGCCCTGGTTTCTTCCTTGATGCGGGCGATCTCGATCCGCGCCTCGGCCAGCGTGCGGCCGCGTATATGGGCGTTGAGGAAATTCGAGGCCTCGTGCAGTTGCGAGACGGTGATGCCGGCGGGCAGCTCGACGACGCGGTTTTCGACGTCGCCATTCTGCGACACCAGCACCGCCAGCGCCTTGGTCGGTTCGAGCTGGATGAATTCGATGTGTTTCAGCGCCACCTCGTTCTTGGCGGCCAGCACCAGGCCGGCGCCGCGCGACATGCCCGACAGCATCTGGCTGGCCTCGGTCAGCATGTGTTCCAGCGTCGCGCCCGAGCCGGACGCCCGCACCTGTGCCTCGATCGCGCGGCGCTCCTCGTCGGAAAGGTCGCCAAGCTCCATGAAGGCGTCGACGAAGAAACGCAGGCCGGCCTGCGTCGGCAGCCGGCCGGCCGAAATGTGCGGCGCGTAGATCAGGCCGAGATGCTCGAGGTCGCTCATCACGTTGCGGATGGTCGCCGGCGACAGCGAGGACGGCAGGATGCGCGACAGGCTGCGCGAGCCCACGGGTTCGCCGTCCCTTAGATAGGAGTCGACGATACGCCGGAAGATGTCGCGCGAACGCATGTCGAGCGACTGGAGCGCGGGCGACTGCGAAGCGGGATCGACTGCCTTGGTCATACGGCCAAAAACCTCCGGCCCAAGGATACAGACTTACACTGCACCCGCGCAACCCGGTGTCTGTGTGAGATCACCGGGTGTCTTTGTGGGACCACCCGGTGTCTGTGTCAGATCGTCAGGCCATTTTCCTTTGCGCCACGCGTCCCATGCGGTTACAAGCCGGCCAAGATTCCGAAAAATGACAAGAAAGCAGCCTGAATGCGCCCTTCCAAACGCCAATTCGACGAAATGCGTGCCATCTCCTTCGAGCGCGGCGTCTCCAAGCATGCCGAAGGCTCATGCCTGGTGAAGTTCGGCGACACGCATGTCCTGTGCACGGCCAGCCTCGAGGAAAAAGTGCCGGGCTGGATGCGCAATTCCGGCAAGGGCTGGGTGACGGCCGAATACGGCATGCTGCCGCGCTCGACCGGCGAGCGCATGCGCCGCGAGGCTTCGGCCGGCAAGCAGGGCGGCCGCACGCTGGAAATCCAGCGGCTGATCGGCCGCTCCCTGCGCGCCGTGGTCGACCTGCAGGCGCTGGGCGAGCAGCAGATCACCGTCGACTGCGACGTCATCCAGGCCGATGGCGGCACCCGCACCGCATCGATCACCGGCGGCTGGGTGGCGCTGTATGACTGCCTGCGCTGGATGGAAGCGCGCCAGATGGCCAGCGTCGCCAAGGTGCTGAAAGACCACGTCGCGGCGATCTCCTGCGGCATCCATGACGGCCAGCCGGTCATCGACCTCGACTATGTCGAGGATTCCGCGGCCGGCACCGACGCCAATTTCGTCATGACCGGCAAGGGCGGCATCGTCGAGATCCAGGGCACCGCCGAGGGCGAGCCCTTTTCGGAAGAGCAGTTCGCGGATTTGATGGGTCTGGCCAAGAAGGGCATCCAGCGCTTGGTTAGTCTGCAGCAGATGGCGGTGGCTTAGGACTTAAATGCCGAGCTTGAACACCCCCCTCTGGCCTGCCGGCCATCTCCCCCTCAAGGGGGGAGATCGGATGCCATTTCGGTCTTCGCCAATCTCCGGCGTTGCAGGGTGCGCGACAATGCAGAAGCTGCTAATCTCCCCACCTGAGGGGGGTGAGGCGTGGTCCGCGAAGCGGACGGAAAGCCAATTGCTTGGCTTTCCGAACAACGAACGCCCAGAGCGGCAGCGAAGGGCCGGGGCCGGCAGGCCAGAGGGGGGCGCCTCGTGACACCCTCCGCGATCCTGGAATCGGCCCTCTACGTCACAGACCTGACCGCCGCGGAAACGTTCTTCACCGACATCCTCGGCCTCAATCTCCTAGGCAAGGTCGACGGCCGCCACCTCTTCTTCCGCTGCGGGCCGGGCGTGCTGCTCGTCTTCAATGCCGAGGCGACGAAAGTGCCGCCGGCGCCTGACGCCAGGCTGCCGGTGCCGCCGCATGGCGCGGTCGGCGAGGGCCATCTGTGCTTTGCTGCGACCGCCGATGAAATCGCCGGCTGGAAAGCCCATCTGGAGGCAAAGAAGATCGCCATCGAGAGCGAATTCGAGTGGCCGCAGGGCGGCCGTTCGATCTATATACGCGACCCCTCGGGCAATTCGATCGAATTTGCCGAGCCACGAATCTGGGGCCTTTGATGCATTCTCTCGATGGAAAGAAGATCGTCGTCGCCAGCCATAATGACGGCAAGCTGCGCGAATTCGCCGACCTGATGGGGCCGTTCGGCTTCGAAGCCAAGTCGGCCAAGGAGTATAGCCTGCCGGAGCCTGACGAGACCGGCACCACCTTCGAGGAGAACGCCTACATCAAGGCGCTCGCCGCCGCCAAGGCGACCGGCCTGCCGGCGCTGTCGGACGATTCCGGCCTATGCGTCGACGCGCTTGATGGCGCGCCCGGCGTCTACACCGCCAACTGGGCCGAAACCCCGGATGGCAGCAGAGATTTCGGCATGGCCATGCAACGCACCGAAGTGGCGTTGCAGGAAGTCGGCGCGGCCTTGCCGCAACAGCGCAAGGGACGCTTCGTCGCCGTCATCTGCCTGGCATTTCCCGACGGCGAGGCGGAATATTATCGCGGCGAGGCCGAAGGCACGCTGGTCTGGCCACCGCGTGGCGAGCTCGGCTTCGGCTACGATCCTGTGTTCCTGCCCGATGGCTTCGAAAAGACCTTCGGCGAGATGAGCGCTGAGGAAAAGCATGGCTGGAAGCCCGGCCAGCCGACGGCGCTGTCGCACCGCGCCCGTGCCTTCCAGAAATTCGCCAAGGCGAGATTGGGCTCGGCATGAGCATGGTGCTCGACCGGGCGCCCGGTTTCGGCGTCTATGTCCACTGGCCGTTCTGCGCGGCCAAATGCCCCTATTGCGACTTCAACAGCCATGTCCGCCACCACCCGGTCGACCAGGAGCGCTTTGCCGCCGCCTTCGAGGCCGAACTGGCGACGATGCGCGAGCGCACCGGGCCGCGCGAGGTGACCAGCGTTTTTCTCGGCGGCGGCACGCCGTCGCTGATGAAGCCGGAAACCGTGGCCAGGGTTCTGGACGCCGTGGCGAAGAACTGGACTGTGCCTGACGGCATCGAGGTGACGCTGGAGGCCAATCCGTCCTCGGTCGAGGCCGAACGCTTTCGCGGCTACCGGACGGCCGGCGTCAATCGCGTGTCGCTCGGCGTTCAGGCGCTGAATGACAAGGATTTGCGCTTCCTCGGCCGGCTGCACAATGTCGATGAGGCCCTGCACGCCATCGGCCTCGCGCGGGAAATATTCCCAAGGCTGTCCTTCGACCTCATCTACGCCCGCCCCGGTCAGACGCCGGAGGCCTGGGCATCGGAGCTGGAACAGGCGATCGGCCATGCCGCCGACCATCTGTCGCTCTACCAGCTGACCATTGAGGAAGGCACGCCCTTCCACGCCCTGCATGCGGCGAAGAAATTCATCATTCCCGACAATGACCACGCCGCCGACCTCTATGCGCTGACGCAGGAGATCACCACGGCGCACGGCTTGCCGGCTTACGAGATTTCCAACCACGCAAGGCCGGGCGCCGAGAGCCGGCACAACCTCACCTATTGGCGCTATGGCGAATATGTCGGCGTCGGGCCGGGCGCGCATGGCCGCTTCGTCGAGCATGGCCGCCGCACGGTGACGATCGCCGAGCGGATGCCGGAAACCTGGGCCAATCTGGTCGAGGCCAAAGGCCATGGCGTCACCGGCGGCGAAATCCTGACGCGTTCGGAAGAGGCCGACGAATTCCTGCTGATGGGCCTGCGGCTCGCCGAAGGCATCGACCTCTCCCGCTACGAGGCGTTCTCCGGACGCGGCCTGTCGAGCGCGCGGCTGTCGATGCTGCAGGGAGAGGGGCTGGTGGCGCCGATCGGCAATGCGCGCCTGCGCGCCACGGCCGCCGGCATGATCGTGCTTGACGCCGTGGTCGCCGATCTGGCGCGGTAGGCAGGTAGCTTTGCCTGCGCCAAGCTCCTCCCGCCTCGTCATCCACGGCCGGAGCGACGCGAAGCGGCGCGCAGACCCGAGGATCCATGCCGCGACGGCTGCTGCGGGGCGTCACGGTCCAGAATGGGCATGCCTGCTCTGCCACTTGTCCCGTTCAAACAATAGATTTCGTTGCCGGCGCATCTTCTCCACGCCAGCTTTCCAAATTCTGCACCGTAGCGAAATTCAGAAGTCACGGAATGGATCCTCGGGTCTTCGCGACGTCGCTTCGCTCCTGCTCCGCCCGTGGATGACGAAGGTGGGGAAGCCTCGTCCAATCTCCGAAGCTTAGGATTACACTTCTGAAGGCACGCGTTTCACGGTATCTCGGTTAAGAACATCCGCAAAGGCCACCGGCATGAACCTGACCGTATCCTCCTGGCAATTCTGGGCATTGCTCTCAGCTGCGTTCGCTGCCCTGACGGCGATCTTCGCCAAGGTTGGCATCGAGAACATCAATTCCGATTTCGCCACCTTCATCCGCACGGTCATCATCCTGATCGTGCTCGGTGCCATCCTGCTTGCCAGCGGCCAGTTCCAGTCGCCGGCCACGATCTCGGCAAAGACTTGGGCTTTCCTAGGCCTGTCCGGTCTGGCGACCGGCGCGTCATGGCTCTGCTACTTTCGGGCGCTCAAGATTGGCAATGCGGCGCAGGTGGCGCCGATCGACAAGCTAAGCGTCGTGCTTGTGGCGGTGTTTGGCGCGGCCTTTCTCGGCGAGCGGTTGTCCGGAGCGAATTGGCTTGGCGTCGCCCTTATCGCGGCGGGCGCGGTGCTGGTCGCCTATCGAGGCTAGTTGCGCGCCGTTACGGGCATTCTTTGTTTCAAGACGGGTGATGAAGATATCGAAGCGATTGGGCATCGTCCGGTCAGTGCTCCGTCGTGCTATCGGGTTTGTTGTCGGAAAGCCTGACGTTGGTCGGCAAAGCGCTCACGGCTCGCTCTTTGGCCAGGCTGTGCTCGGTCTTGGCAGATAGGCGCTTGTCCCTGGGCGCGGCACCGCGCTTGCGGCCGGCATAGTAGGGCTCGAAAGCGTCCTGTATCTTCAGGCTGTCCATCCTGTCCTCCTCCGGAATCAGGGGGCTAATCTGCCAACGCCGGTTTGGTTCCCCACTGTGGCAAAGGAAAGGCGAATTCCTTACATCGGCGTCAGCTTTTGCAAGCCCGCGTCAGCCGTGCCAAACAGGGCTGAATGGAGAAGTCATCGGTGACCGCAGAGACGAGCAAGCGCAGCTATGTGGTCGGGCAGACCGAGATCGTGGCACGGCCATTGGAGCCGGCGCTCTATCTGGTGGCGACGCCGATCGGCAATCTCGCCGACATCACGCTGCGCGCGTTGGAGACGCTGGCCGCCGCCGACATCGTTGCTTGCGAAGACACGCGGGTGTCGCGCGTGCTGCTCGACCGCTACGGCATTCGCCGCCGCACCACGGCCTATCATGAACACAATGCCGGCGAGGCCGGGCCGAAGCTGATATCGGCACTTCAGGCCGGGCAGAGCGTGGCGCTGATCTCCGATGCCGGCACGCCGCTGGTATCCGATCCCGGCTACCGGCTGGTCGGCGAGGCGCTCGACCACGGCATTCGCGTCGTGCCTATCCCCGGCCCGTCAGCGCCGCTGGCGGCCCTGACGGCATCCGGCCTGCCCTCCGATGCCTTCCTGTTCGCCGGCTTCCTGCCGGTCAAATCAGGGCAGCGGCTGACACGGCTGGAAGCACTGAAGGCCGTGCCGGCGACATTGATTTTCTTTGAATCGCCGCGCCGGCTGGCTGACTCCCTGGCTGGCATGGTCGAAGCGCTCGGCGGCGAGCGCAAGGCCGCTATCGGCAGGGAATTGACCAAGACTTTCGAGGAGATGCGAACCGGCACGCTGCAGGCACTGGCCGACCACTATGCCGCGGCCGATACGCCGAGAGGCGAAATCGTCGTCTGCGTCGGTCCGGCCGAGGCCAGGGTCGACGAGCCCGCCGACATCGACCGTCTGCTTCTGTCGCTTGCGGCCGAGATGCCGGCCTCAAAGGCGGCCGCGGAAGCCGCGAAGATGACCGGCGGCCAGAAACAGGCGCTCTATCGGCGATTGCTGGAGCTCAAGGATGCTTCTGGAGAAAGCGACAGTGGCTGAACGCCCGAGCGTCAGCCGCCAAAAGGCCTATCGGCGCGGCCATCGCGGTGAATGGCTGGCGGCGGCAGCCCTGATGATGAAGGGCTACCGGATCCTTGCGCGCCGTCACCGCACACGCTTCGGCGAGATCGACCTGATCGCGCGGCGCGGCGATCTGGTGCTGTTCGTCGAGGTCAAGGCGCGCCGCACGCTGATGGAAGCCATGGAGGCGATCGGTCACGAATCGGAGCGTCGCATAGAAGGCGCGGCCGACATCTGGCTGTCGCGCCAAGCGGACTACGGCAGATTGTCGATGCGCTTCGACATGGTCGCGGTGCTGCCCTGGCGCTGGCCGGTGCATGTCGAGAACGCGTTTTACGGGAGGAGTTAGTCCGTACAGACCCTTGTGCGAGGCGGCCCCCTCATCCGGCCGCTTCGCGGCCACCTTCTCCCCGTTGGGGAGAAGAGACTAGTGCCGGCGCCGACAGGCTCCTCTCCCCTCGGGGAGAGGTCGGATTGCCCCGAATTGCACTTGCAATTCGGCTGGCAATCCGGGTGAGGGGGAGCTCGCAACGATGCGCGTTCGCTAACCCCAGATCATCAACGCCAGCAGTCCGACACCGCCGACCACCAGCCGCCACCAGCCGAACAGCGCGTAGCCTTTGCGCGAGACGTAGTCGAGCAGGAAACGCACGACGATGAGCGCCGTGACAAAGGCGGCGACGAAGCCGACGGCGATGATCGGCAGGTCGGCACTGCTCAGCACGTTGCGGTTCTTGAACAGGTCGAAGGCGAAGGCGCCGACCATGGTCGGGATCGCAAGGAAGAAGGAAAATTCAGCGGCAGCGCGCTTATCGACGCCCAAAAGCAGGGCGCCGACGATGGTCGAGCCCGAACGCGATGTACCGGGAATGAGCGACAGGCACTGGAAAAGCCCGATCTGCAGGTAAAGCCGGGTCGGGAAGCGCTCGACATCGCGGTAGACCGGCTTGAGGTTCATGCGGTCCACCGCCAGCAGCACGACGCCGCCGATGATCAGCATGATGCAGATCAGCCTCGGCGATTCGAACAGCACCGTCTTGATGAAATCATGCGCCAGCGCGCCGATGATCGCCGCCGGCAGGAAGGCGATCAGGATGCCGATGGCGAAATGCCGCGTCAGCCGGTCATGCGGCAGTTCGAGCAGCATCTTCCACAGGCGGCGGAAATAGACGCTGAGGATCGCCAGGATGGCGCCGAGCTGGATTAGGATCTCGAAGGCCTTGCCGGTCGAATGGAAGCCGAGGAAATGACCGGCAAGCAGAATATGGCCGGTCGACGACACCGGGATGAACTCGGTCAACCCCTCCAGCAGGCCGAGCAGCAGGGCTTCGACGATGGTCTGGCTTTCCATGGCTACCTCGGCATTGGCGTGACGGCTGACAGAAGGGCTTGCTTGTCATGGCGTTGAAGTCCCCCTATAGGTCGCAACACCCTGACGGCCCGCTAACCGGGCGGCCAAGACTTACCGGTGCGCCCTGCGATTCGCCAGTGCGCTTTATCATCGCGGAACCATGCTGACGCTTTTCCACCATCCCATGTTCGCCACCTGTCGCTTCGTCCGCCTCGCATTCGGCGAGTATGGCGAGGAGCTGGCTTTGATCGAGGAAAAGCCGTGGACCCGGCGCAAGGAGTTCCTGGCGCTGAACCCGGCCGGAACGCTGCCGATCCTGCTGGCCGAAGGCGACGTGCCGATCGTCGGGGCGACGGTCATCGCCGAGTATCTCGATGAAACGCGCGGCGTGCTGAAGCGCGACAAGAGGCTGTTCGCCGAGGACCCGATGCAGCGCGCCGAAATCCGCCGGCTCATCGACTGGTATCTCAACAAGGCTGAAAGCGAAGTCACTCGCCATCTGGTGCGCGAGCGCGTGCTCAAGCCGGTCATGCCGGAAACGGCTGGCGGCGGCTCGCCCGATTCGGGCGCGATCCGTGCCGCGCGCGCCAACATCCGCCAGCACATGAAATACACCAACTGGCTGGCCGGCACCCGCCATTGGCTGGCCGGTTCGAGGGTCACCTATGCCGATCTCGCGGCCGCGGCGACGCTGTCGGTGCTCGACTATCTCGGCGAGATCGACTGGCGCGAGCACAGCGCTGCACGCGAATGGTACACGCGGGTCAAGTCGCGGCCCTCCTTCCGGCCGCTTTTGACCGACCGGGTGCGCGGCCTGTCACCGGTGTCGCATTATGCGGACCTCGACTTCTGACGCCGCAAAACTGCGCGCGATGATCGACGCGGAGGCGCAGCGCGCCGGCTTCGATGCCGTTGCCGTCACCTCCCCCGATGCGATCCCGCTGGCGCCGGCGCGCCTGGCCGAATTCGTCGCCGATGGCTTTCATGGGTCGATGGACTGGATCGCCGAGACGCTGCAACGCCGCAGTGAACCAATGGCCCTCTGGCCGCAGGTGCGCTCGATCATCGTGCTGGCGATGAACTATGGCCCCGACCATGATCCGCGCGGGGTGCTGGCCAAGCGCGACTCCGGCGCGATCTCGGTCTATGCGCAAAACCGCGACTATCACGATGTGATGAAGGGGCGGCTGAAGGAGATCGCCGGCAAGATCGTGGCGCGCGCCGGGGGTGATGTGAAGGTGTTCGTCGACACCGCGCCGGTGATGGAAAAGCCGCTGGCCGAGGCCGCCGGGCTCGGCTGGCAAGGCAAGCACACCAATCTGGTCAGCCGTGAACACGGCTCCTGGCTGTTCCTCGGCACCATTTTCACCACCGCCGAACTCGTGCCCGACCGCGCCGAGATCGACCATTGCGGCTCCTGCCGTGCCTGCCTCGACGCGTGCCCGACCGATGCCTTTCCGGCGCCCTACCGGCTCGATGCGCGGCGCTGCATCTCCTATCTCACCATCGAGAACAAAGGGCCGATTCCGCACGAGTTCCGCGAAAAGATCGGCAACCGCATCTATGGCTGCGACGATTGTCTTGCCGCCTGCCCGTGGAACAAATTCGCCCGGGCAGCTTCCGAAGCAAAACTCGTCGCGCGCGATGATTTGCGCGAGCCGCCGCTCGCCGATCTTTTGGGTCTCGATGACGCGGCCTTCCGCGCTTTCTTCTCCGGTTCGCCGATAAAACGCATCGGCCGCGACCGGTTCATCCGCAACGTGCTGATCGCCGCCGGCAATTCCGGCGATGCCTCTCTTGCCGACACCGTGCGCGCCTTGCTGGACGATGCCTCGCCGCTGGTGCGGGGCGCGGCAATATGGGCGCTGGCGCGGCTGGTGCCCGATGCCGAATATTCAGAACGGACAGCCATCGGCCTGAAAACCGAAAGCGACGAAGCCGTGCGCGACGAATGGCGTCTGGCGCGGCCAACCAGGGCGAATGCATGAGCGAAAAGCAGATATTCATCTTCGGCGCCGGCTATTCCGGCAGGGCTTTTGCTCGGGCTAACAAAGGCGCCGCGACGATCTTCGGCACGACACGCTCGCCGAAAAAATTCGAGACGCTACGGCAGGCCGGTATCGCGCCGCTTCTGTTCGACGGCGCGATGACCGGCGAAATCGGCGATGCATTGGGAAAAACAACGCATCTGCTGATTTCGATTGCCCCGGAAGAGGCCGGCGATCCTGTGCTGAATGCCGCCCGCGCGGGAATCCTCACTCAAATGCCGGTGCTTGAATGGATCGGCTATCTCTCCACCGTCGGCGTCTACGGCAATTATGACGGCGCATGGGTCGATGAAACGGCGGAATGCCGGCCGGTGTCGAAGCGCTCGGTGATGCGGGTGGCCGCCGAACGAGACTGGCTGGAGCTGGGCCGCGAGATCGGTCGACCGGGGGCGATCCTGCGCCTGTCCGGCATTTACGGCCCCGGCCGCAACGCGCTGGTCAATCTGGAAAACGGCACTGCAAGGCGGCTGGTCAAGCCGGACCAGGTGTTCAACCGCATCCATTGCGACGACATTGCCGGCGCCCTGTGGCAGCTCATCGAAGGCAATACAGGCGGCATCTTCAACGTCACCGACGACCTGCCGGCGCCGCCGCAGGATGTCGTCGCCTATGCCGCTTCGCTAATGGGTATCGAACCGCCGCCCGAAATTCCCTTCGACGCCGCCCAACTTTCGCCCATGGCGCGGTCCTTCTATGGCGAGAACAAGCGTGTCGCCAACGCGGCGATCAAGGCGGCGGGTTATTCCCTGCGGTTTCCAGACTACCGCGCCGCCTTCGATCATATGTGGGCAAGCGGCGATTGGCGTGACGGCGAAGCGCGCAGCCCGATGAAGCGCTGACGATCGAAGCCGCGGGTGCGGCGTGCTATGATTCGGCCTTGGGATTGCGGTGGAGAACCGGGTTCATGAAGACAGCGATGAGGCTATCTCTAGGCAAAACGCCCCTGTTGGCCGCTGCGCTCGGCCTGCTTGCCGTGCTTGGGTTAGCCGTTCAGCCGGCGAGCGCCGAGGAGCGGGCAAAAGACCTGTTCGGCGCCAAGAAACTGCCGGCCGCGACCGCGGCGCAGTCGATCGGATTCTATTCCAAGGGCTGTTTTGCCGGCGGCGTCGCCATTCCCTTGGACGGTCCGACCTGGCAGGTGATGCGGCCGTCGCGCAACCGCCGCTGGGGCCATCCGGCGATGATCGCAGTAGTCGAGAAATTGTCGCGCGACGCAGCGGCCGATGGTTGGCCAGGCCTGCTGATCGGCGACATTTCGCAGCCGCGCGGCGGCCCGATGCTGACAGGACATGCCTCGCACCAGATCGGGCTCGACGCCGACATCTGGCTGACGCCGATGCCCCGCCGCCCGCTGTCGATGGCGCAGCGCGAATCGATGAGCGCCACCTTGATGGTCGATGAGAAGACCCATCTGGTGAAGGACGCGCTGTGGACGCCGGCGCACACAAGGCTTCTGAAGCGGGCGGCGAGCTACGGCCAGGTCGAGCGCATCCTGGTCAATCCGGGCATCAAGAAAAAGCTCTGCGACACCGTCAAGGGCGACCGCTTCTGGTTGCGCAAGGTCAGGCCGTTCTGGGGCCACGACTATCATTTTCACATGCGCATCGGCTGCCAGCCCGGATCGCCCGGCTGCAAGGCGCAGGAAGCGACGCCGGACGATGACGGTTGCGGCAAGCCGCTGGCCTGGTGGTTCACGCAGGAGCCGTGGCGGCCCAACAAGAACCCCGATGCGCCCAAGGCGCGCGACCTGATGACGATGGCGAACCTGCCGAGCGAGTGCCGCGCGGTGCTCGACGCGCCGGGGCCGTCGTCGGCCGATGCGGCGACCTACCATGGCGGCGGCGTGCCGGTCGCGGCTGCCGCGCCCGAACCCGAAGCGCCGTCATTGCCCGCCACTCCGGCCGCCGCCGGCTTGCCAAGCACGATGAACGCTTTCACGGCGACGCCCGAGATCGGCGTGCCGCTGCCGAGACCGCGACCGCGACCGCCTGGAAACTGACGATCACGGCTTATAGCTTACAGCTTATAGGCAGGCTCAATCGGTTCAGCGCCTCATTTTTGCGAAACCGTGGCGGTTTGGCCGCAGAGCCGGCCTCAGCGCGCCGCCGGGGTCGAAAACCGTTTCCCTTTTCAAACCCATGCGCTAGTCAACGGAAGAACGGCCAGATGCCGTCGGGGGCGCCGGAGACGGACGAGAGCATGCCACGCACAGGCGACGACGATACTTTGTTGCGGTTTCCGATCCTGATCGGCGACATCGGCGGCACCAATGCGCGCTTTTCGATCGTGCTCGACGCCAATTCCGAGGCAGGCGAGCCGACCATCGTCCAGACGGCGAACTACAACACCATCGACGAGGCGATCCAGGCGGCCGTGCTCGACCGCTCGTCGGTGCGCCCCAATTCGGCGGTGCTGGCGGTGGCTGGCCCGGTCGACGGCGACGAGATCGAACTCACCAACTGCCCCTGGATCGTCAAGCCGAGGAAAATGTTCGCCAGCCTCGGCCTGAGCGACATCGTCGTGCTCAACGATTTCGAGGCGCAGGCGCTGGCCGTCGTCGCGCTCGGCGAGGAGCACATGGAAAAGATCGGCGGCGGCACGCCGGAGCCCAATGCCGGGCGCGTCGTGCTCGGTCCAGGAACCGGGCTCGGCGTCGCCGGGCTGGTCCACGCGCTGCACCACTGGATACCGGTCCCCGGCGAGGGCGGCCATATGGACATCGGCCCGCGCACACCGCGCGATTTCGAGGTTTTTCCGCATATCGAGAAGCTCGAAGGCCGCGTTTCGGGCGAGCAGATCCTGTGCGGACGCGGTCTGGTCAATGTCTACAGGGCGGTAGCCAAGGCGGACGGCAAGCCGTCGCCCTTCACCACGCCGGCCGAGATCACTGCCGCGGCACTTGCGAAAACCGATCCGGTTGCAGAGGAAGCGCTGGAGATCTTCGTCACCTGCCTTGGGCGCACCGCAGGCGACCTTGCTCTGGTATTCATGAGCCGCGGCGGCGTGTTCCTCACCGGTGGCATCGCGCAGAAGATCGTGCCGGCGCTGAAAGCCGGCAATTTCCGGGCCGCTTTCGAGGACAAGGCGCCGCACAGCGCGATGATGCGCACCATGCCGGTCTACGTCATCACCCACCCGCTGGCCGCACTTCTGGGCCTTGCCGCCTATGCCAGGAACCCCTTGCTGTTCGGTGTCCAGACGGAGGGCCGGCGCTGGCAGGCCTGAAAGCCAGCGAAGCGCTCGCGCCCCGCGACGAAGTTAATCAGGTGCGGGCATAGGCAATCAGGCCGCAGGGCGTTAAGAGGGGTGCCGAATTTGCAGCCCCGGTCCCACGAGGCGGAAAACCACAAAGCGCTCCCGATTTGACACTTCAAGCTCCAAACAAACAAAAAGCCCGGCCCGGCGAGGTCACAGCGGTGCTCCGCCGCATCCTCGCTGAAAACGGCAAAGAGTATCGCTGGACCTATGTCGTCGCCGTCTCTTGCCTGCTGATCGTTTCCGGCACCACTGCCTTCACGGCGTGGATCATGGCCCCGATGATCAACCAGATCTTCTACGAACGACGCGGCGATATGCTCTGGTTGATCTGCGCCGGTTTCATGGGGGCCTCCCTGCTGCGCGGCTTCGCCGGTTACGGCCAAGCAGTCGCGTTGGCCAGTATCGGCAACAATCTGGTCGCGCGCTACCAGAAGCGCAGCTTCGACCATCTAATGAAGCTCGGCGTCAACTTCTTCAACGATACGCGTTCCGGTCGGCTGGCGGCACAGGTCAGCGAGAATGTCGGCGGCGTTCGCGATCTGCTGTCGCTGACACTGACCTCGATCAGCCGCGACGCTGTCACGCTGGTCGCTCTCGTTGGCGTGATGATCTATCAGGATCCGGTGTTGTCGCTCAGCTCGCTGCTGATCGGCCCTCCACTGATCTGGGCCGTCGTCTATATCACCCGCCGACTGCGGCGTATCAACCGGGAATCCGTCCTGATCAATTCGCGGCTGAACGGGTCCGTGCAGGAGGCCACGCAAGGCATCGCCATCGTCAAGGCCTTCACCTTGGAGGCCGAGCTGGCGCGCCGCATCGGCATCATGGCGGACACGGCCGAGCAGCGTAACAACAAGATCGCCCGCGTCTCGGAGCGGCTGTCGCCGATTTCCGAGATTCTGGGCGGTCTCGCCATCACCTCCGTACTTGCCTATTCCGGCTACCGGGCGCTGTATCTTGGGCAGCCGCCGGGCGCGGTTTTCTCCTTCATCACCGCACTGATCATGGCTTACGATCCGGCAAGACGCCTGGCGCGCACACAGGTGGGCATGGAACGTGCCCTGGTCAACGCGCGCATGATCTACGAGTTGCTCGACCTGGAGCCGAAACAGGGCGACGCAGCCGATGCCGTCGAGGCGAGGATCACCACCGGCGAGGTGCGTTTCGACAATGTGACGTTCGGCTACAGCGCCGACATGCCGGTGCTGAGGGACCTGAGCTTTACCGCTGCCGCCGGCAAGGTGACGGCGATCGTCGGTGCGTCGGGCGCCGGCAAATCGACGCTGGTGGCGCTCTTGCAGCGCTTCTACGACGTCGACCGGGGCAGCATCGAGGTCGATGGCCAGGACATCTCGAAGGTAACCAAGCATTCGCTGCGGCAGTCGATCGCCTATGTGGCGCAGGCGCCCTATCTGTTCGAGGGCACGATCCGCGACAACATCCGCTACGGCCGTCTGTCGGCCACGGACGCAGAGATCGAGCAGGCGGCGAAACAGGCGGCAGCCGACGAGTTCATCCGCCAGCAGCCGCAAGGTTACGACACGCCGGTCGGCGAAGGCGGCTCGACCCTTTCCGGCGGCCAGCGCCAGCGCGTCTCGATCGCCCGCGCCATCGTGCGCCAGGCACCGATCCTGCTGCTCGACGAGGCGACATCGGCGCTCGACAACGAGGCGGAGGCGCGCGTCCAGGAAGCGCTCACCCAAGTCATGCAAGGCCGCACCACCATCGTCATAGCGCATCGGCTGTCGACGGTGGTCAATGCCGACCACATCATCGTGCTGGAAGAGGGACGGTTGGTCGAGGAAGGCACCCATGCGACGCTGATGGCCGACCCGGACAGCATCTATTCCCGCTTCCACCGCATACAGGGCAAGAAGGGACTGGGGCTTGTCGAGGACCGCGAGCCGATCCAAACTCCGGTCCGGGCCACGCGTGCGAAGAAGACTGCTGTGAGGAGCACATGAGCGAAGCAGGCGATATGGGCCTGGTGGTGGTGGGCGCTGCCGGCCGCATGGGCCAGACGCTGATCCGTGCCATCCACACCATCCCCGGCGCGCGGGTCATCGGCGCGGTCGAGCGGGCGGGTTCGCCCTATCTGGGCAAGGACGCAGGCGAACTGGCGGGCATCGGCATCATCAATGTGCCGATCGGCGACGACCCGTTGCCGGTCTTCGCCAAGGCAGACGGCGTGCTCGATTTCACCACCCCGGCCTCATCAGTCGAATTCGCTGGCTACGCCGCGCAAGCGCGCATCGTTCACGTCATCGGCACGACCGGGTGCACGGCCGACGACAATGCGAAAATCGCGGCGGCGGCGCGCCATGCGACGATCGTCAAGTCGGGCAATATGAGCCTCGGCGTCAATCTGCTGGCGGTGCTGGTCGAGCAGGCGGCACGCGCGCTCGATGCCGACGATTTCGACATCGAGATCCTCGAAATGCACCATAAGCACAAGGTCGACGCGCCGTCGGGCACAGCACTTCTGCTCGGCGAAGCTGCCGCCGCCGGGCGCGGTATCCCCCTTTCCGGCAACGACGTGCGGGTCCGCGACGGCCACACCGGCGTGCGCAAGACCGGCTCGATCGGCTTTGCCACGCTGCGCGGCGGCTCGGTGGTCGGTGACCACAGCGTGCTGCTGGCTGGCACCGGCGAGCGCATCACGCTTGCCCACCATGCAGAGGACCGCGCCATCTTCGCCCGCGGCGCCGTCAAGGCCGCCTTGTGGGCGCGCGGCAAGAAGCCAGGATTGTATTCGATGCGGGACGTGCTCGGCTTGAGCTGAGGCGGACCATCCACACCTCTTTGTTTTAACGCAATTCCGGACGGAAAACCGCTTCACACTTTTCCTGGAATTGCTCTTGAAGGGAGCAAACATGTCGAGAACCCTCGTGCTCGTGCGCCACGGCCAGAGCGAATGGAATTTGAAGAACCTGTTCACCGGCTGGCGCGACGTCGACCTGACCGAGCAGGGCCACGCCGAGGCCAAGTCCGCGGGGCAAAAACTCAAGGCGCGCGGCCTGAAATTCGACATCGCCTTCACCTCGGCGCTGATCCGGGCGCAAAAGACCTGCCAGCACATCCTCGACGCGGTCGGCCAGAGCGATCTGAAGACCACCCGCGACCAGGCACTCAACGAGCGCGACTATGGCGACCTCTCCGGCCTCAACAAGGACGACGCCCGCAAGAAATGGGGTGAGGAGCAGGTGCATGTCTGGCGCCGCTCCTACGACGTGCCGCCGCCCGCCGGCGAAAGCCTGAAGGACACCGGCGCCCGCGTCTGGCCCTATTACCTGCACGACCTGCAGCCGCATGTGCTGCGCGGCGGCACCGTGCTGGTCGCCGCGCACGGCAACTCGCTGCGCGCGCTAATCATGGCGCTCGACGGCAAGTCGGGCGAGGAGATCGTCAAGCTGGAACTCGGCACCGGCGTGCCGGTCATCTACCAGCTCAACGCCGATTCCACCGTCGCTTCGAAGGAAGTGCTGGACGACTGAGCCGGCGAACGGAGCACCTGCGAAAAAAGCGCGTTGACAGCAATCGCTTGCCCGCTTACATGAGCCCGCACCAGCCCAGATGGCGGAATTGGTAGACGCGCACGGTTCAGGTCCGTGTTCCGCAAGGAGTGGAGGTTCGAGTCCTCTTCTGGGCACCAAATTCCCGTTTCGAACCGCTCGATGGTTCAGAGACGCAGACAAAGAAAGCCCGGTTCGTCCGGGCTTTTTTGTTGTTCTCAGCCGCAGCGCTGCATGAACCAAGCTCGCTGAGCGAAACCAAATCATATACGAAACGAGCGGATACTTGCGAACCGCGGCACGGAGCCACGGCCCTTAGTGCTGCAATGCCTACGTTGCGGTATGGTTCAAATTCAAGGCGGCTTCTGCTACAGTTCGCTCGGGGAATCATCATGTATTTGGCAAGATTAAAGATCAAAAATTTCCGAAAACTGGAAAATTCCATTCTAATGTTTCAGCCTGGTCTCAACGTGCTCGTGGGGCCGAATAATGTCGGTAAGACAGCAGTCGTGGACGCGCTTCGTGGTATCCTCGCAGGGGCGGATGATCCATATCCCCGATTCTCGTCCGACGACATTCACTGTCCGAAAGGCGGAAAGCCCGCAGGCGCGATTTCGTTCGAATATGAGTTTCATGGGCTGACTCACGACGACGAGGCGGATTTCGTCACGGCCCTGAAGCCGATCGGTGGCGGAAAGTTCGCAGCGATCATTGGGGCGAGCTACGCGGATCCGGACAAGGGGGGGCGCCTTCGCGCCAAGCGCTGGTGCGGGGAGCATGATGATGTTCCGCTCACTTCCGATATCATGGAGAATCTGCGCAGCGTATATCTGCCGCCACTACGGGATGCGGCGCAGGGCCTTAAACCAAGCCGTACCAGCCAGCTGTCGCGCCTTCTCAATCTTCTTTCGGATGACGCTGGCCGCGAAGGAATCATGGCCCTCCTCAAGGTTCTGGACGAAGACCTTAAGAAGCTCGCGCCCATAACCAATACTCAGACCGCTATTCTGGGACGCCATCAGGAAATGCTCGGCTTCCAATTAGCCCAGGCGCTTCAGGTCGGCCTAAGTCCAACGGATTTCCAGCGCTTTGCGGCGCGGCTCTCGATGCAGGTCGATCTCTATGAGATCGAGCAGAATGGCCTTGGCTTCAACAATCTGATTTTCATGGCGGTGGTGCTCAGCGAACTGGCGAAGAATCCTGATGCTGCATATCGCAGTCTGATCGTTGAAGAGCCCGAGGCGCATCTTCACCCCCAGTTGCAGGCTGTGCTGCTCCGTTACCTCGCCAGCTTTCATGCCAAGGAAGGTGAGAAGCCCGTTCAGGTGTTTGTCACCAGCCACTCACCGAACTTCGCGAGCATCGCCAGACTGGATAGCGTGGGCTGCCTTGTGGATTCAGGCGGCAAGATTGAATCCTTCTTCCCCCGCACGATTAAATTCGAAAAAGGGAAAAAAGAGAAACTTGAACGCTATCTCGATGTGACCCGGGCCGAGCTGTTTTTCGCGCGGCGGGTGATCTTCGTGGAAGGGGCCGCCGAACTTCTGCTGGTCAGCGCGCTTGCTGAAAAGACAGGCCACAATCTGCGCCAGCATGGGGTAAGCGTCATCAGCGTCGAAGGCCTGAATTTCGATTCCTTCCTGCCGCTCTTTGGTAAGGACGCGATCAAGATCCCGGTGGCCGTAATTACCGATGCTGATCCGCCAGCCGACCAGTATCCCGGCGCGCAAGATGCAATGGTTGTTTCAGCTAACACCAAACTGATGAAAGCTAAGGAAGATGCGTGGATCAAGGTGTTTCACGGTCAGAAGACCTTTGAATACGATCTCGCGTTGATTGAAATAAATCTGCCGACGATGATCGGCGCGCTGAAGGAGATCCACCCGGTAATTGGCGCCGAGGTCGAAGGGACAGTTAACGCTGCGGTAGGCGGCAGCGCCAAAGCGCGTGCTCTGTTCAGCGGCATGTTCGAGCGCAAGCATGGTAATGTTCAAAAGGGACGCTTCGCACAGGCCCTTGCCGCGCAAATCCTCGACGAGGCCAAGCCATTTCAGGTACCACAATACGTGATCGATGCGATCAAGCATGTGTGCGCGGAGCATTGATGGTCGAACTCTCGCCTGAGCAAATCGCCATATGTGATGATCACGGCCCGCTCAGCGTGATGGCGTGCGCCGGCAGCGGCAAGACCCGCACCGCCGTTCGCCGCCTGGCGGAAATGCGTATCAATCATGCGGGGAGCCGCGCCCGACTCGCCCTGTTGTCTTTTTCCAACGCTGCGGTCGACACCTTTCGCGCGGATTACCGTCGGCTACTGGAAGGGCAGCCCGCAGCAGCGGCTATGCCCCTCGTGGAGATAGATACAGTCGACGCGTTCATCACGGGTCTTGTTCTCCGGCCGCATGCCCATCGCACCATGCAGTCGCCGCGCTGCGCCTTTCTTGTCACCGGGACCGAACCATTTCTGGGCGGTTTCAACTTCTACGACGGTGTCCGGAATCAGCCGGTTAAATTGCTGACCCATGCCCGCGAGGGCGGCCTTGACCGGTTTAGGTTCCGTAACGGCTATGCTATGACCGATGTTGCTACCGCCGAGGCGATCAAGGCCGTCAACCGGCTGGGCAAAACGGGAGCTTATACCCATGATCTAGGGCGTTGCTGGGCCTACCGGACGCTCGTGGAAAATCCGGAGCTAACGCAGGCATTGTCGCGACGTTATCCGTTCATCCTGATCGACGAGGCCCAGGATGTTGGCTCGACTCAGGAAGCCATTTTTGACCTATTGATTCAGGCGGGCTCGCAACTGTCTATGATAGGTGACGCGAACCAGGCCATCTTCGAGTTCGCCGGCGCGACGGGCGAGTTCCTCGCACGGTATGGAAAACGCGCGGGGGTGACTTCCCGCGGCCTGACAGTTAACTTTCGATCGGTGCAGCGCATTGTGGTAGTTGCCAACGCACTGACGGCAAGGAACGACACGTGGGCACGCACCGCCCCGGCGGAATTGAACGGTGCTTTCTTTGTAGGGTACGCGCAGAACGAGCCCGCAAAGCTGATAGAGACATTTCGCAACATGATCGCCACTGCCGGGCTGAAGGATAGCAATGCGGCGGTCGTTTGCAGGTCGGCAAGCCTGGTAAAGCGGTTCGGCGGCGCGGATGAAGCTGTCGGCCAGGGGACCGTGCGCGGCCTGGTCGAGGCTACCATCGCTCGAGACCAGATGGGAAACTATCCAGAGGCATTCAAGATCGCGCTTCGCTGCATCGTCGCGCTGCTGGCTGACGCGCATGGGGATGTTACTTCCAAGATAACACGGGGCGGCACGGAAGTGGCCGGATTGCGGCGAACAATCTGGTCATTCGTTCGGGATGCCGAAAACGGCTTACCACATGGGGCGCTTCTAGCCGATACGGAGTGGCATCCCAAGCTGGTCAAGAACGTGAAGGCGCTGCTTGCGAATTTGAAGAGCCGGTTTGGTCTCGAACCTTGCGACACCATCGGCCAGCGTCTCAAGAAAGCCGCTCTTCCTCATGCAGGTCTATTTCAAACCCCCGATCTAGCGGCGCCGGACGTCGTCACCCTACGAACGGAAACCGTTCATCAGGTCAAAGGCGAGAGTATTGACGCGGTTCTGTATGTGGCGAGCAAGCCTCATGCGGCGGAAATGCTGGCCGGCGTTGCGACGGAAGACGGTCGAATTGGCTACGTCGCGCTGACCCGGGCGCGGAACCTCTTTCTGCTCGGCGTACCAATTAACAGCCTTGCCGAGTTGCGGCCCGCCCTACTCGCGCGAGGTTTTCTGGAAGCCGGCGCCTAAGCGGGCCTGGCTGCCAGAAGCAAGTTCGCACCTCACTGGCTTTCGACGCGGTATCGAGCGGCGCGTGCGCCGAACGAGAGGGCAACCCGATCGTCTTCTCTTGAGGTGATGGTGACCCTGCCCTCGCGGCTAGCTTTTCAACAAACCGCTTCAAACTCCGCGCCCGCTTCGCTACGCTCAAAGCCATGGCTCAATCCACCACCCAGATCTTCGGTGCCCGCCGCGACCAGGCGTTCCCTACGCTGGCCGAGGTGGACATCGACCGCATGCGCCGGTTCGGCGAGGCCAGCGCCTATGCAGCCGGCGAGCACATCATCGAAGCCGGCGATGTGGCGCCCGGTCTGATCGTCGTGCTGTCGGGCAGCGTGGACATCACCCAGGACGGCGGGCTCGGCCGGCGCGAGACGATCGTCACGCATGGCCCAGGCAGCTTTGTCGGCGAGCTGGCGCAGCTTTCGGCCCGGCCCTCGCTGGTCAATGCGCAGGCCGCCGAACCGGTGGAGGCGTTCGTCATCGCCTCGCAGCGGCTGCGCGACCTGATGGTGCAGGAGGCCAATCTCGGCGAGCGCATCATGCGGGCGCTGATCCTGCGCCGCGTCGGGCTTTTGGAGAGCGCCACCAGCGGGCCGATCATCATCGGACCCCAGGACAATGCCGACGTGTTGCGGCTGCAGGGTTTCCTCGCCCGCAGCGGCCAACCGCACCGCGTGCTCGATTCCGGCAGCGACCCCTGCGCCAAAACCCTGGTAGAACGCTTCGAGGTCGATCCGCACCACCTGCCGATCGTGCTCTGTCCAAACGGCAGGCTGCTGATGAATCCCGGCGAAAAGGACCTCGCCCGCTGCATCGGCCTGCTGCGGCCGATCGATGCCGATACGGTGTATGACGTGGCCATCGTCGGCGCCGGCCCGGCAGGGCTGGCGGCGGCGGTCTATGCGGCCTCCGAGGGGCTATCGACGATCGTGCTCGATTGCCGCGCCTTCGGCGGACAGGCCGGTGCCTCCTCGCGCATCGAGAACTATCTTGGTTTCCCCACAGGCATTACCGGCATGGCGCTGATGGCGCGCGCCTACAACCAGGCGCAGAAATTCGGCGTCGAAATGGTCATCCCGGACGAGGCGAAGCTTTTGAGCGCCGCCTCCGACGCGTCAGGCGCCCGCTATCTGCTCGATGTCGGCGATGGCGAGACCGTGCGCACGCGCAGCGTGGTGATCGCCAGCGGCGCGCGCTATCGCCGCCTCGACATCGCCAATCTGGCGCGGTTCGAGGGAACGTGCGTGCACTATTGGGCGTCGCCCATCGAAGGGCGGCTTTGCGCGGACCAGGAAGTGGCGCTGGTCGGCGCCGGCAATTCGGCCGGGCAGGCGGCTGTCTACTTGGCCAGTCATGCGCGCAAAGTGGCGCTGCTGGCGCGCGGCGGCAGCCTCGATGCCAGCATGTCGCGCTACCTGGTCGAACGCATCAAGGCGCAGCCCAACATCGAGGTGTTGACCGGGACCGAAATCGAGGCGCTGGACGGCGAAGAGGGCAATCTTGGCACGGTGCGATGGCGCAACCGCGCCAGCGGCGCGGAAACGACGCGCCCGATCCGCCATCTCTTTCTCTTCATCGGCGCCGACCCGAACACCGATTGGCTGGCGAATTGCGGTGTGGCGCTGGACGCCAGGGGGTTCGTGCGCACCGGATCGGAGCTGGGATCGGCGCAGATGGAGACCAGCCGCAGCGGCGTGTTCGCCATCGGCGACGTCCGCGCCGGTTCGGTCAAACGCGTCGCGGCGGCTGTCGGCGAAGGCGCCCAGGTGGTCGCGGCATTGCATGCATATCTCGCGCGCGCGGACGCACCTCAAACAGCAGGGAGACCATGATGGATGAATGCAGGCATACGCGCGACATCAGGAAGGTGACGCCGAGCGCGCTCGGCTGCGAGGAGTGCCTGAAGAGCGGGTCGCAATGGGTGCATTTGCGGCTCTGCCGCACCTGCGGCCATGTCGGCTGCTGCGACGACTCGCCCAACCGCCACGCCACCAGGCATTTTCACGCCACCAAGCATCCGATCATCGAGGGCTACGATCCGCCGGAAGGCTGGGCATGGTGCTATGTCGACGAGGTGTTTGTCGACCTCGGCGACGACGTGACCCCGCAGAACGGCCCGATCCCGCGCTTTGTTTGAGCGGCGCCGCATGGCGACGGAATCCCGGGAAAAGCGCGGTCCCTCCGGGCTTTCTTGGCGGCGGCCTCCCTGCTGAACGGCTTGGCAGTCAGTCGGCGAAATACAGATATCCCAGCCATCCGGCCAGCACGACCGAGGCAGTCCAGATACAAACAATGATCACCGCCGCGTAGCGGCTCACCGGCCTGTCGGCGGCCAGCGCGGCGGTCTTTCTGTGTTCCGCCATCACCTCGGGCGGTATCATCCTGACCACGGCAAGGACGCCCAAAGGGACAAGGATGACGTCGTCGAGATAGCCGATCACCGGAATGAAATCGGGGATCAGGTCGATTGGCGACAAGGCATAGCTTGCAACACACACGGCAAGCGCCTTGGCGTACCAGGGCGTTCGGGGATCGCGAGCGGCGAGGTAGAGCGCATGCACATCGCGCTTGATCGTTCGGGCCCACTCATTCAGTGCCATCGGATGATTTTAGCGCCAAATGAAAACCGCCGATAGCGCACGCCAGGCGCCCGCCTCCGACAGCATCTCGAAGAGCCGATGACCGCCGGTCTACCGCACGGAGCCGGTGACGGTCGGGTCGATCATGCTGGGAACGGATTTGCGTTCGTTGCCGGCAAGCGCCGCTATGATCAGCAGGCTGGCAACCACCGGGACAAACAGGATGGCAACGCGAGCTTGCACGTAAAAGATGGCGCGCCATTCATTGCGCTTGTCGGGGCTGTTGCTCATCATACTCACTTTGTCGGTCCCCCACGCGGTGACATAGCTGCAAACGGTTAAACAACTCCTTCCGACTTCGTTAACCCAGCGGAATTGAGGCGAAATTCCCAGGCGATCCCAGAGATGGCGATGCCAGGCTTCAGTTCAGCCCGATAAGCCCGGCGCCCTGCCGGAACAGCGCCACGGCGTCCGGCTCGAAGCGGAAGGTGCCGATGAAATCGTCGGCGCAATAGTCCGGCCTTGTCTTGCGGATGGCGGCGGCGAAGCCGCGCGCCTCGTCGAGCCGTCCGGCCAGCGCCAGGCAGTGCGCGGCGATCGCCAGTATGATGGCGTGGGCGTTGGGCCGCGCCGCCGCCTTCAGCGCCCATTCGGCCGCTTCCGCGAACTGGCCGAGCCGGACATGCGCCATGGCGCGTGCGCCCAGCATGCCGAACAGCAGCGGGTCGAACGGGCTGAGATGACGCGAATGATCCGAAGAGCCTATCGCCGCTCGCGGGTCGCCCGACTGCGAATGCACGAAGGACAGCGCGTAGTGGCCGAGCGCGAAGTTGGGGCTGAGATCGACCGCCCGCTCGAGTTCGAGCAGCGAGCCGTCCTGCTCGCCGCGCAGCCACAGCGCCCGGCCCATCGCCCAATGCGCGGCCGGATTGTGGTCGTCGACCAGCAGGCTGTGTCCGGCGCTCTCGAAGGCCAGCGCGCTTTCGCGGTCGCGGTCGCCCCAGCGCTGGAAAGCGTTCTGCCAGTGGGTGAAGGACAGGCCGGCATAGGCGCGGGCAAAGGTCGGGTCGAGCTGCAAGGCCTGGGCAAAGAAATGCCGCGCCTGTTCGTTTTCCGCCTGGGTGAAGCGGTACATGTGCCAGAGGCCGCGATGGTAGGCTTCCCAGGCGTTGAGCGAGTTGGGCGCCTTCAGCATGGCGCGGTTGCGCTCGACGGTTTCGATCTCGGCCGAGATCGAGGAGACGATACTGTTGCCGATGTCGTCGAGCACGGAAAAGATGTCATCGGGCCTGCGCTCGAAGGTCTCGGCCCAGACGATCCTGGCGCTGCGCACCTCGATTAGTTCGACGCCGACGATGAGGCGGCCGGACGGGCTGCGCACCGTGCCGGTGGCGACATAGTCGACATTCAGCCGGCGGCCGGCATCCTCGGGCGCGATGTTCTGCTCTGCCAGCGCAAACACCGATCCGCGCGCGATGACGAAGAAATCCCTGAGCTTGGCCAGGCGGGTGATGATGTCGTGGGTGAAACCGTCGGCCAATCCGCCGCGCGTGCCGCCGCTCTCCTCGACAAACGGCATCACCGCCAGCGAAGCGTGGCTGGGCTCGACCGGGCCGGGTGCGGCGGGCATGGTGGCCACCAGTGGCGATAGCGTGGACAGGCAGGCCGCCTGTGTCCGTGACGAGGACCCGGGCCGTTGTTCACGGATCGCCCGCCAAGCCGCGCGAAGCGGTGCGAAATCAAGCTCCTCCGACCGAAACAATCGCTCCGCCGAAGCCAGATGCTGCTCTGCCGCGCCGGCCTCGCCGCGCCCTGCCAGACCCGTCAGCAGCGCGGCATGCGCACGCGTATCGAACGGCGCCAGTTCCACCCATGTGTCGAGATGGGCGATCGCGTCGTCACTACGCGCCGGCAGGCTCGCGACAAGCCGTTCCAGCACGGCGACGTGGCATGAGTGGAAACGGCGCCGCTGTGCGATCAGCCAGCTGTTGAAATGCGGGCTGCGCTCGAGCTCCAGCCCGTCGAGGAAATCGCCGGCAAACAGTTTGGCCAGCGCCCGCAAGCGCCCGATGTCAAGCGTGCCGATCCCTTGCGTGGCGGCCTGGCTCACCTCCAGCGCATCGACCAGGCAATCGCTGAGATCGAGCGCGATCGTGTCGCCCTGTGTCACGACCCGGTGTCGGCCCGGCGCGTCGAGTGCGCCGCGCAGCTTGCTCAGGCACCAGCGCAGCTCGCCCCTTGGATCGTTCGGCACATCCCACAACAGCTCGCACAAGCGAATGCGGCCGACCGGATGCGGCGCCAGCACCAGATAGGCCAACAGAGCGCGCAGCTTGCGTGACGACGGCAACGTAACCGGCACGTCATTGCGGGAGATCGCCAGCGGTCCGAGCAGGCGCACGGAAAGGACCGGCATGTCGCCGTCCGGCCTCGATCGGCTGGATTCCACGTGCGTTTCCACGCCTGCTCCCACGCTGGCCTGTCGGCCTCTCCTGTATCACCAAACACGACACGGCGCATCCGGCAGCGGATTTCAGCGCCGGATGCAGCCATTGCCGCTGTGCGGCATGTCAGTCCTAGCGCGGCAAGGTCACCAAACCTCGCCGCCCAACCCGCCGGTTTGTAACCGGCCCGTGAAGACAAAACGCGATGACAATCAAGGAGACCAAGATGTTGCAGCAGCAGAAGATCAGAACCACGGCCGGGCGCGGCCGCCTGTTCGACAGCATTCTCGACACCGTCGGCGACACGCCGGTGGTGCGCATCAACAATCTCGGACCGGCCCACGCGACGATCTACGTCAAGGCCGAGTACTTCAATCCCGGCGCTTCGGTGAAGGACCGGCTGGCGCTCAACATCATCGAGGAGGGCGAGCGCAGCGGTGCGCTGAAGCCGGGCCAGACGGTGGTCGAGGCGACCAGCGGCAACACCGGTATCGGCCTCGCCATGGTCTGCGCGCAAAAGGGCTACCCGCTGGTCGTCACCATGGCCGACAGTTTTTCGGTCGAGCGCCGCAAGCTGATGCGCATGCTGGGCGCCAAGGTGGTGCTGACGCCGCGCGCCGAAAAAGGTTTCGGCATGTACAAGAAGGCGGTGGAACTGGCCGAGGCCAATGGCTGGTTCCTCGCCCGCCAGTTCGAGACGGCCGCCAATGCCGCCATCCACGAGGCGACGACGGCGCGCGAGATCGTCAATGATTTCGCCGGCTCGCGGCTCGATTGCTTCGTCACCGGCTATGGCACCGGCGGCACGGTGGTAGGCGTGGCGCGCGTGCTGCGCCGCGAGCGTCCGGAAACCCGCATCGTGCTCTCCGAGCCGGCCAACGCGCGGCTCATCGGCAGCGGCAAGGTGCAGCAGCGCGGCGCCGATGGTGCCCCGGCCGCCAGCCATCCAGCCTTCGAGCCGCACCCGATCCAGGGCTGGACGCCGGATTTCATCCCCAACGTGCTGCAGGAAGCGATCGACACCAGCCTCTATGATGAGGTGATGCCGATCGCCGGGCCCGAGGGCATCAAATGGGCCAGGGAACTGGCGCGGAAAGAGGGCATCTTCACCGGCATTTCCGGCGGCGCGACCTTCGCCGTGGCACGGCAGGTCGCGGAGAAGGCGCCGGCCGGCGCGGTGATTCTGTGCATGCTGCCCGACACCGGCGAGCGCTACATGTCGACGCCGCTGTTCGACGGCATCGAGGCCGAGATGGACGCCGGCGAGATCGCCCTGTCGCGCTCGACGCCCGGCTGCCAGTTCCCGGCGGCTTGAGGGGAGGCTGCCGTGGATGCCGTGCAAGAAAACCTCGGCCTGGTGGCCGAGGAAACGCTCGATCCCCTGGACTGGGCCGATGTGCAGGCCCTGTCGCACCGGGTAATCGACGATGCGGTCGATTATCTCCGCGATGTGCGCGACCGCCCGGTCTGGCGGGAGATGCCGGCCGATGTGAGAGAGGCCTTCGCCGCACCGCTGCCGCGCTCGCCGGCGCCGCTGGATGCTGTCTATTCCGAGGTGTCCCGCACGGTGATGTCCTATCCGATGGGCAACATCCATCCGCGCTTCTGGTCCTGGTATATGGGGTCGAGCAACTTCACCGGCGCGCTCGGCGATTTCCTGGCGGCTATCCAGGGCTCGAACCTCGGCGGCGGCAACCACGCCGCCGGGCTGATGGACAGCCAGGTGGTGAACTGGTGCAAGGAGATGCTGGGCTTTCCAGCTTCTGCCGGCGGCACGCTGGTCAGCGGCGGCTCGATGGCCAACATCATCGGGCTGACCGTGGCGCGCAACGTCAAGGCCGGCATCGACGTGCGCGAGCATGGCGTTGCTGCCATCGAGAAGCCGCTGCGCTTCTACGGCTCGGAGCAGATACACTCGTGCCACCGCAAGGCGATGGAGGCACTCGGCCTCGGCAACCGGGCACTGCGCCGCATCCCGACCGATAGCGGGCTGCGCATCGATATCGCTGCCTTGCGTGCGGCGATCACTGAGGACCGCGCAGCAGGGTTCAAGCCGGCCTGCGTCATCGGTACGGCCGGCACCGTCAACACCGGGGCGATCGACGATTTGCAGGCGCTTGCGAAGCTGGCACATGAGGAAGGCCTCTGGTTCCATGTCGACGGCTGCATCGGCGCGCTGATCGCCATTGCGCCTGAAAACGCGCATCGCGTCGCCGGCATCGAACGGGCGGATTCGGTCGCGCTCGATCCGCACAAATGGCTGCACGCCCCATTTGAGGTCGGCTGCGCCCTGGTCAGGGATGCCGCCGCGCATCGCGGGACCTTCGCTGTGACGCCGGAATATCTGGAATCGACGCCGCGCGGCCTCGCTTCCGGCGAATGGCTGCACGACTACGGCCTGCAGACGTCGCGCGGTTTCCGCGCGCTGAAGGTGTGGATGGCGCTGAAGGAGCACGGCGTCGAGAAATTCGGCCGCCTGATCGACCAGAACATTGCCCAGGCTGTCTATCTTGCCGGCTTGATCGAGGCCGCGCCACAATTGCAGCTGGCGGCATCGCCGACCGTCAACATCGTCTGCTTCCGCTATCAGCCCGGTCTGACAGGCGAGGCTCTGAAGACGCTCAACACGGAGGTCATGCTGCGGCTGCAGGAACAGGGCATTGCGGCCCTTTCGGACACCACGGTGCATGGCGAGCACTGGTTGCGCGTGGCGATCACCAATCATCGCACACGGCGCGAAGATCTCGACCTTCTGGTGCATGAAACGGTGCGGCTGGGGCATGACATCGCAACGCAGGGTTCCGCGCCTTCCTAGTTACGGGCAGGCATGCGATTCTGCCGCGATGATTCGGGAGATCCAGGCCGTGACGCTGTTTCGTATGGTTGCACTTACGGCGCTGGTCTTCACCGCCTCGGCGCAGGCCGCCGACATGGCTTTCTTCGTGAAGAACCTGCGCAAGGAATCTGTCGCGGTCGAGCTGTTCAGCCGCGACCGTGAGACGGTCTGGCCGGGCAATGACAAGGTGTTCCTGATCGAACCCGAGTCGCAGAAATCCGTGCCGCTGTCCTGCAATCAGGGCGAACAAATCTGCTATGGCGCCTGGGCCGACGGCAACGACAGCCTCTCGGCCGGCGTCGGGCCGGACAATGACCAGCCCTGCGACACCTGCTGCTTCATCTGCGTGGAACACTCGACCGAGACGATCGATCTGGTGCCGTAGAGCGCGGAAGTGTCGTTGGACCCAAATTAAGTCAGGGATCGCTTCGTCCGGTCCACTTCCGCGATTCAGCGCTGCATGCAATGGTTGCCCCGCGGCCGGGTGGGCCGCTTATTCGGGGGGTTATCATGTTTCATGCCTATGCGCGCCGCATGCTGGCCGCGCTGTCCTTCGTCATGCTGGTTGCGTCGGCGGCGCAAGCCGACGATGTCACCTTCGCCATCAAGAACAGCCACCCGAACGCCATGCGCGTCGAGCTCTACAGCCAGGATCGCGACTATGTCTGGCCCGGCGAGGACAAGGACTATTTCCTCGACGACGGCGAGACCAAGCAGCTGCCGATATCCTGCAACGCGGGCGAATCGATCTGCTACGGCGCCTGGGTCGATGGCGACGAGGGCACCTATTGGGGCGTCGGTCCCGGTAACACGGAAAAATGCGAGGATTGCTGCTACACCTGTAGCGGCGGCGAGACCGAGGAGATCGAACTGGTCCCCTGACCGGTTTGCCAGCTTGACGGTCTTCGGGCCGGAGCCATAGCCTGTGCAAATACCCAGCGCGCGCCGCCTCGAACTGTTCAGACGCGACGTGCTTCAGGCAAAAGGAGCCCAGCTATGGCCGGCATGGTCGAAAGCGACAAGATCGACGTCGGGTTTTCCGGCAGGCGCTGTATCCATTCGCGCAACTGCGTGCTCGGCGATCCGCATGTCTTCGTGCCCAACGCGCCGGGCCAATGGATCCATCCCGAGGCGGCCAGCGTTGAGAAGATCGTCGCCATCGCCGAAAGCTGCCCGTCGGGCGCCATCACCTATGTCAGGAAGGATGGCGGGCCGCAGGAGCAATCACCGGTGGTCAACACGGTGCGGCTGCGGGAAAACGGCCCGCTGGCGGTACACGCCGAGATCGTGCTCGACGGCGAGACTTCTTATCGTGCCACGCTCTGCCGCTGCGGCGCTTCGGAAAGCAAGCCGTTTTGCGACGGCAGCCACAACAAGTCCGGTTTTGCCGCCACCGGCGAGCCGCCGCTGAAGGACACGCCGGCGCTCGAAACGAGGAATGGTCCGCTGAAAGTGACGCCGACCACCAATGGCCCGCTCCAGCTTGAGGGCAATCTCGAGATCGTCACCGGAACCGGCCATACGGTCGACCGTACGCAACGCGCCTTCCTCTGCCGCTGCGGCCATTCCGCCAACAAACCGTTCTGCGATGGGACGCACAAGAAGGTGGGGTTTGTGGGGTAGCTGCGATCTCCCTCCTTGAGGGGGAGATGGCCGGCAGGCCAGAGGGGGTCGTCTCGCGTAGAGCGCTGGCTTCCTCTTTCGCCTCGTATGAAGTCGCATCCAGTCGTGCCGACCCCCTCTGTCGCCTTTGGCGACATCTCCCCCTCGAGGGGGGAGATTACCCGTGGCCCAGCGCTCGCGGCTTTATCGCCCGCTCCGTATCGGCTAAGGGCAGGGACAAATAAATTGCCACCCGGACCGCCGCCAAAAATGACCGCCAAGACCAAGCCAAAGCCGCTGTTCCTCGGGATCGACACCGGCGGCACCTATACCGATGCCGTGTTGTGGTCTGAAACGGAAGGCCCGCAAGAGGGGCCGAACAAGGGCAAGGTGCTGGCCAAGGCCAAGGCGCTGACCACAAGGCATGATCTTGCCGTCGGCATTTCCGGCGCCGTCGATGCGGTGCTGCAGAAAGCCGGAACCGATCCGGCTGATATCAAGCTGGTGTCGATGTCGACGACGCTTGCCACCAACGCGCTTGTCGAGGGCCAGGGCGGCCGCGTCGCGCTGGTGATGATCGGCTTTTCCGAGGGCGACCTCGCCCGCGACGGGCTGAAGGCCGCGCTCGGCACCGATCCGGTGGTTTTTTGTCCGGGCGGTCACGATGTGCACGGCAATGCCGCCAGGCTCGACCTGTCTGGGCTGGAAGCGATGCTGCCGGAACTCGGCGCCTCGGTGTCCGGCTTTGCCGTCTGCGCCTATTTTGCCACCCGCAACCCGGCGCATGAGATCGCCGCCCGCGAGTTGATCCGCGAAAAGACGGGCCTGCCGGTCACATCGAGCCACGAGCTGTCGGCCAAGCTCGGCGGCCCGCGCCGGGCGCTGACCACTTTGCTCAACGCCAGGCTGATCTCGATGATCGACCGGCTGGTGGCGGCAACCGAAGGTTTTCTTGGAGAACGCAACATCGCGGCACCGCTGATGGTGGTGCGCGGCGATGGCGCGCTGGTTTCGGCGGCGTTCGCCCGCCAGCGGCCGATCGAGACCATCCTGTCCGGCCCGGCCGCCAGCCTGGTCGGCGCCCGCCACATGACCGGGCTCGACAATGCTGTGGTGTCCGACATCGGCGGCACCACCACCGACGTCGCCGTGCTCGATGGCGGCCGTCCCAGGCTCGATCCGGAAGGCGCCACCGTCGGCGGCTTCCGCACCATGGTCGAGGCCGTCGCCATGCGCACCTTCGGCCTCGGCGGCGATTCCGAAGTGGCGCTGGAAGATGGCGCGCTCAACCCGAAGATCCTGCTCGGGCCGCGCCGCCTGGTGCCGCTGGCGCTGGCCGGCATGGCGCATGGCAGCGCCGTCACATCGGAACTCGAGCGCCAGTTGCGGGCGCCCAATCCCGGCCGCATGGACGGCCGCTTCGCGGTGCGCACCGGCGTGCCGGATCGGCTCGCCGCCGGCCTGACCGGCGCCGAAGCCAAGCTCTACGAGCTGATTGGTGCCGTGCCGCTCGCCGTCGACAGGCTTTTGACCTCGAACGCGCAGAACGCGACGCTGAACCGGCTGGTGTCGCGCGGGCTGGTGCATGTCGCCGGCTTCACCCCGTCGGACGCTGCCCACGTGCTGGGCAAGCAGGCGAACTGGGATCCCATCGCCGCGCGCCTCGGCGCCGTACTGTTCGCCCGCAAGCGTGACGGCCGTGGCCAGAACATCGCCGCTTCGCCGGATGCGATTTCGGAACGGGTGCTGGTGACGCTGACGCGCTGGTCGGCCGAATATATCCTCGAAACCGCCTTTGCCGAGGACGGGCTCGATGGCGCGTCGACGGTGGCGCACGCCCTGGTGCAGCGCGCGGTCGACGCGCATCCCGGCATTGCCCGCCTGAGCGTTGCGCTCGACCGCCCCGTCATCGGCCTCGGCGCCTCGGCGCCGCTGCACTATGCCGGGCTGCCGCCGCTGATCGGCAATGACTGCGTGGTGCCCAGGGATACCGATGTCGCCAATGCGCTCGGCGCCGTCGTTGGCCAGGTCAGGGTTTCGGCCGAGGCGCGGGTCAGCCAGCCCACAGAAGGGCTGTTTCGTCTCGCCTCGGGCGAGACCGTACGCGATTTCCTCGACGAGGCGGCAGCGATCGCGGCGGCCGAGGCCGATGTCCGCGCCATCGTCGCGGAGCGTGCCAGGGATGCCGGCACCGACAGCGCCGAGATCGACGTCGCCACCGAATTCCGGGTCTCGACCGTCGAAGCCCAGCGCATGTTCATCGAGGCGCATGTCGTGGCCGTGGCCTCGGGAAGGCCGCGCATTGCGGTGTGATGCAGCCTTTGTGAAAACCTGCCGGCGCATTTGAACACATGCGCATGGCAGCCGTCAGATGGAAGATTTGGGCACAGTAAGTCGCTCGAATACTGCGTGTACCCGTATTCGACTGCCGTTCGGGTCGATGATTTGCATGACCAAAAGCAGCCGATTTTGATGAATCTTGAACGCTGCCGACAAGGCTCTGGCCTTAGCCCCCGCTGATGCCGAACCCGGCCAATTGCCGTTTCCGATCAAGGCCTGTTCCCCATTGATCGTTTTCTCCTTTAGATCGGCGGTCCACCCATTGCTCGCATCGACCTGCAGGCCGGGATCGCTGCGGATAACGACTCTGCAATCGGCACATTGGCCGCCGGTTGAGTAAACCTGCTGCCATGTGCCAATGAACTCGATATCGGCAGCGGCGGCAGGAGCAACGCCAGCGAATGCAAGAGCGAGTGAAACAAAAGTAAGCCAGGCAAATCTCAACATCGGCATACTCCAAAGGTGCCTGCTTTATTTGACAGGCAATGTATAAAGCCGGGTTTACTGGAATGAGAAAATTGACGCGATATGCGATTGGACATGGCAAGTTGTGCCCTGCGATGGCGCTCCTCTCTGGAGGACGAAGCGATGCAAATACGCCACCTTCACCCTAAGCTGAATTGACCCGGCAAACCTGACATGCCAAAGGCCCGCAAAGCCTTTCATCTGGAGTAGCCTGATGACCGACCGCATCGAGATCGCCGGATTGCGGATTGCCCGCGAGCTGCATGAGTTCGTGGCCAGGGAAGCGCTGCCGGGCACGGGGATCGAAGCGGACGCCTTCTGGAACGGTTTTTCGGCCATCGTCCATGATTTGGCGCCGAAGAACCGGGCGCTGCTGGCAAAGCGTGACGCCATCCAGGAACAGATAGACGGCTGGTATCGCGAGCATGGCGCACCGGTCGACATGGAGGCCTACAAGGGCTTCCTGAAAGAGATTGGCTATCTCGTTTCGGAAGGCGCGGCCTTCAGTGTCTCGACCGACAATGTCGACCCGGAAATCGCTGATGTTGCCGGACCGCAGCTGGTCGTGCCGGTGATGAATGCGCGCTATGCGCTCAACGCCGCCAATGCGCGCTGGGGTTCGCTCTACGACGCGCTCTACGGCACCGATGCCATCCCCGAAACGGATGGCGCCGAAAAGGGCAAGGGCTTCAATCCGGCGCGTGGCGCCAAGGTCGTTGCCTGGACGAAGACCTTTCTCGACGAGGCTGCCCCGCTCACCCTAGGCAAATGGGCCGGCGTCAATGGTCTGTCGCTGGCGCAAGGTGCCTTGCGGCTGAGCGCCGGCGCCGGCTCGACGACGCTGGCCGACCCCAGGCAATTCGTCGGCTATCGCGGCGATGCCGCCAATCCCGATGCGGTGCTGCTGGTGCGCAACGGCCTGCACATCGAGATCGTCATCGACCGCAACAACCAGATCGGCCGCACCGATCCGGCGGGGATCGCCGATGTCATCCTGGAATCGGCGCTGACCACCATCCAGGACTGCGAGGATTCGGTCGCCGCGGTGGATGCGCCAGACAAGGTCGTCGTCTACCGCAACTGGCTCGGCCTGATGAAGGGCGATTTGGCGGAAGAGATCACCAAGGGCGGCAAGAGCTTTGTCCGCAAGCTCAATCCTGACCGCTCCTACACGACGCCCGCCGGCGGCACGCTGACCGTGCCCGGCCGCTCGCTGATGCTGGTCAGGAATGTCGGCCACCTGATGACCAACCCGGCGATCCTTGACCGCGACGGCAACAAGATTCCGGAAGGCATCTTGGATGCGGCGATGACGGCGCTGATCGCGCTGCACGATGTAGGGCCAAACGGCCGCCGCGCCAATTCCCGCGCGGGCTCGATGTATGTCGTGAAACCCAAGATGCATGGGCCCGACGAAGTCGCTTTCGCCGTCGAGATATTCGACCGCGTCGAAGCACTGCTCGGCATGGCCAGAAGTACCATCAAGATGGGCATCATGGACGAGGAGCGGCGCACCACCGTCAACCTCAAGGAGGCGATCCGCGCCGCAAAAGAGCGCGTCGTGTTCATCAACACCGGCTTCCTCGACCGCACCGGCGACGAGATCCACACCTCGATGGAAGCCGGCCCGATGATCCGCAAGGGCGACATGAAGCAGGCCGCCTGGATTTCCGCCTACGAGGCGTGGAATGTCGACATCGGGCTGGAATGCGGCTTGGCCGGCCACGCCCAGATCGGCAAGGGCATGTGGGCGATGCCCGATCTGATGGCGGCGATGCTGGAACAGAAGATCGCCCACCCCAGGGCCGGCGCCAACACCGCCTGGGTGCCGTCGCCGACGGCGGCGACGCTGCATGCCACGCACTATCACAAGGTCGATGTCCACGCCGTGCAGGCGGCGCTGAAGAACCGGCCCAAGGCGAATCTCGACGACATCCTGTCGGTGCCCGTCGCCGTGCGGCCGAACTGGTCGCCCGAAGACGTCCAGAAGGAACTCGACAACAACGCGCAGGGCATTCTTGGCTATGTCGTCCGCTGGATCGACCAGGGCGTCGGCTGCTCGAAAGTGCCTGACATCAACGATGTCGGCCTGATGGAAGACCGCGCCACGCTGCGTATTTCCTCACAGCACATCGCCAACTGGCTACACCACAGCGTGTGCAGCGAGGACCAGGTGATGGCGACGATGAAGCGCATGGCTGACATCGTGGACCGCCAGAACGCGGGCGACCCGCTTTACCAGCCGATGGCGGCTGACTTTGACAAGTCGATAGCCTTCCTCGCCGCCTGCGACCTGGTCTTCAAGGGCCGCGTCCAGCCCAACGGTTACACCGAGCCGGTGCTGCACGCGCGGCGGCTGGAACTGAAGGCGCAGCAGAGCTGAATAGGCCAGTGTCGTGTATGGGCGGCGGGTTTTCGGCCTGCTTTCTCCGGGGTGAGGCGTCAGGGAGCTGTATGGTCCAGGAGCCGGATGGTGGGATCGCGACGGTGTTCGGAGTTGACCCGATCGACGCCTTCCACCGTAATCGCAATCGTCCCGTTTTCCACTCTTGCTATCCAGCCCTTCGCTTTCAGATACCAGAGATGAAACTCGAGATGCTCTCGCGGACAGTCTGACAGACGTTCGAGCTCCACATCTCCGATCCCGGGATTGCCGACGTCGTGCCGGCGCTTCGCGTAAAGCAGCGACAGCAGCCTGGCCTGGATCACGACGTCACGCTCGATGCCTTTGGTGTTGCTAGCTTCCTCGGTCAATTCACGGCGAAGGCCGGCATGGTCCCTGTACGCGATGTCGTATTGTGCGCGTTTGACCGGATCCTTGAGCGTATTGTGGGCTTCCACGATTTCACTGAAACGGGCTTCATCGCCGGTTTCGCGATTGTCTGGATGATAGCGCATCGCAAAATAGCGAAATATGCGCTCCAGCGTTTCCGAATTGGCGTTCGGGCTGACTTCCAAAACTTCGTAATAATCAATGAACATAGCTCGCTCCCCGACCACACCATATTCGCATTGTCTAAATAAGGAATGTCAATGCGGGGGCCAGGACCTTGGTCCGACGCCGATGACATCCACGCTTTCTGGAAGAGGAAGAAAATGGCCGGCGTCCGGTCGGTGGGGGCCGTTGGGTGGTAAGGACGCCGGCCAAGCGGACAATCAGGTCCGCCGCATCGTGGAGATGATCGATTCGCGGAGGCCGGGTTATGGCGTGATCGCGGAATGCAATGTGGCGAGGCCGGCTTGTCGGCGGACCTACGCCGCCTGCGCCATCCGCTCCGAGCTCATGCGGTAGGAGATCGCTTCGGCCAGATGGATTCGGCCGACGGTTTCGCTTGCGTCGAGATCAGCGAGCGTTCGCGCCACCTTCAGCACGCGATGATAGGCCCGCGCCGAAAAGGCGAGCTTTTCGCTGGCGTCCTTGAGCAGCGACAGGCCGGCGGCGTCCGGCATGGCGATCTCTTCGATGACCGAGGGCGCGCAATGCGCGTTGGTGGTGGCGCGGGTGGCGCCGAGCCGCTCGAAGCGCTCGCGCTGGATGGTGCGTGCGCGTGCCACGCGCAGCGCCACATCGGCGCTTTTCTCCGCCCGGTCGGGCCGGATCAGGTCGCTGGCCGAGACCGCCGGCACTTCGATCCTGAGATCGATGCGGTCGAGCAGCGGACCCGAAATGCGCGCCTGATAGTCGGTACGGCAACGCTCGCCGCGCAGGCAGCGATAGCCCGGCTCGCCGGCCATGCCGCAGCGGCACGGGTTCATCGCCGCCACCAGCTGGATGCGCGCCGGATAGGTGACGCGATGGTTGGCCCGCGCGATCATGCAGTCGCCGGTCTCCAACGGCTGGCGCAACGCATCAAGCGTCTGCGGCGTGAACTCGGGAAACTCGTCGAGGAACAGCACGCCGTGATGGGCCAGCGACACCTCGCCCGGCCGCGCGCGGATACCGCCGCCGACCATCGCCGCCATCGAGGCCGAGTGGTGCGGCGCGCGGAACGGCCGCCGGTCGGTCAGCTTACCTTCGCCGAGCTCTCCCGCCACCGAGGCGATCATCGAGACTTCCAGAAGCTCCTTCGGCGCCAGCGGCGGCAGGATCGACGGCAGCCGCTGCGCCAGCATCGATTTGCCGGATCCCGGGGGTCCGATCATGAGCAGATTATGCCCACCGGCGGCGGCCACTTCCAGCGCCCGCTTGGCGGTCTCCTGGCCCTTGATGTCGGCGAGGTCAGGCAAATCCAGAGCGGCGGCATGGATGCCGGCTTCCGGCCGCGACAGCACCTGCGTGCCGCGGAAATGGTTGGCGATGGCGATCAGGCTGCGCGGCGCCAGAATGTCGAATTCCTTGCCCGCCCAGGCCGCTTCCGGCCCGCACGCGAACGGGCAGATCAGGCCCTTGCCCTCGGCATTGGCGGCGATCGCCGCCGGCAAGGCGCCGGCGACCGCGGCAATCGTGCCGTCGAGCGACAATTCTCCAAGCACGACATAGCCGGCCAGCATGTCGCCCGGAATGGCGCCAAGGGCAGCCATCAGGCCAAGCGCGATCGGCAGGTCGTAATGACTGCCTTCCTTCGGCAGGTCGGCCGGTGCCAGATTGACCGTGACTTTCTTCGACGGCATCGACAGGCCGGAAGCATGCAGCGCGGCCTGCACCCGCTCGCGACTTTCGGCCACCGCCTTGTCGCCCAGGCCGACGATGTGCATGTTGACCTTGCCGGGCGCGATCATCACCTGCACGTCGACCGGCACGGCCTCGATGCCCTGGAAAGCGACCGTGCGAACCCGCGCCACCATCGTGCAACCCCAATTCAGGCTGGCCCCAGCCCCTGCGATCAGGCCAGGAATGGCCCGCCGGGAAGACAATCACACTTCCCCGGTCAAATCAAGAACATTACGGGAACGCATGACCGCTCGGGTTGCAGCGGAATTGAGCGCGGTTGCAAAAACGGAACATGGTTAAGACAAAATGAAAACGGCTTACCCGCGCTTTCCCTCAACCGCGTCCCAGAACAGGCTGGCGATGTCGGCGCCGCCGAAGCGTTTGACCTCGCGCACGCCGGTCGGCGAGGTCACGTTGATCTCGGTCATGTAGTCGCCGATCACGTCGATGCCGACCAGGATGAAGCCGCGCTCCTTCAGCGATGGGCCGATGCGGGCGCAGATCTCGCGTTCGCGCTCCGTCAGTTCGGTCTTTTCGGCGCGGCCGCCGACATGCATGTTGGAGCGGGAATCATGCTCGGCCGGCACCCGGTTGATGGCGCCGACTGGCTCGCCGTCGATCAGGATGATGCGCTTGTCGCCCTTGCGCACGTCCTTGAGATAGCGCTGCACGATGTAGGGTTCGCGGAACATCTGGCCGAACATTTCCAGCAGCGAGGCAAGGTTGCGGTCGCCCTCGAGCAGATGGAAGATGCCGGCGCCGCCATTGCCGTAGAGCGGCTTGACGATGATGTCGCCGAACTCCTTGCGGAAGGCGGCGACCTCCAGCGGATCCTTGGTGATCAGCGTGTCCGGCATCAGGTCGGCAAATTCGGTGACGAAGATCTTTTCCGGGCTGTTGCGCACCCAGGCCGGGTCGTTGACCACGAGCGTTTTCGGATGGATGCGCTCCAGGATGTGCGTGGTGGTGATGTAGTTCATGTCGAAGGGCGGATCCTGGCGCAGCAGGACCACATCCATCTCCGACAGGTCGGTGCGCACCTTCTCGCCCAGCGAATAGTGGCTGCCCTTCTCGTCGCGCACCTGCATTTCCTCGATGCGGGCAAACACCTTGCCGTCGCGCAACGACAGCCGATCCGGCGTGTAGTGGAACAGCTCATGGCCGCGCCGCTGCGCTTCCAGCGACAGCGCGAACGAGGTGTCGCCGGCGATCGACACTGTGGAGATGTGGTCCATCTGGACGGCGATTTTCAGCTTCATGGCGGGTCTCCGGCGGCTCGGATGGACGACTGTCTTGCCTGTACAGGCTCACTGCCCGTCTGCCAATCGCGACATTCCTAGGATTGGCATCCGACACCCGAATGCGCTGCTTTCATCGATCCTTCGAAACAGTCGCGGTTGCCCGTGGAAAATCGATTTCGCGATACGTTTCCTAAAGGGTTTGCTGCCAGTCTGAAAATAAATTCCGACGTCACAAAACAGGGACACCGATGCAAACTTCGTTTGGCACCGGTCAGGCAAACAGGGAGAGCACGGATCTGGCATTCACCGATCCGTTGACCGGGCTTGGCAACCATCGCCGCTTCTTCGACAAGGTCGATCGCCTGATCGCCGACCGTGCCGACGATCCCGCGCCCTTTACCGTCGGCATTCTCGACCTCGACGGCTTCAAGCCGATCAACGATCTGTTCGGCCACAAGGCCGGCGACGATATCCTGATCCAGGTGGCGATGCGGCTGCGCGCCTCGATGGACGGCCATTCCACGGTCTGCCGCATCGGTGCCGACGAATTCGCCTTTCTCTATCCCCTGGTGTTCAGCGAGGAGGCGGCGGCCGAAAAGTCGCGCATGCTGATCGAGATCCTGTCGGCGCCCTATGATGTCGGCGAACGCACCGCCAGGCTTTCGGCCTCGGTCGGCTGCTCGCTGTTCTATTCGGGCGACGAGACCACGGAAATCCTCATCAACAAGGCCGAGACGGCGCTCTACCACGCCAAGCGTTCCGGCCGTGGCCGCGTCGTCGTCTACACCCGTGAGATGGAAGAGGCGGCCAAGCGCGTCACCCGCATCGAACAGGCGCTGCGCCGGGCTGTCTCGGCCGGCGAGGTGGAGCCGCATTTCCAGCCCATCGTCGACCTTAACACGCGCCGCACCATCGGCTTCGAGACGCTGGCGCGCTGGACCGATCGCGACCTCGGTTCGGTGCCGCCGACCGTCTTCATTCCCATCGCCGAGGAGCGCGGCATCATCGGCCCGTTGTCGCAGTTGGTGCTGCGCAAGGCGACCGAAGCGGCCAGAAGCTGGCCGAAGGACCTGTTCCTGTCGTTCAACCTGTCGCCATCGCAGCTCGTCGACCAGAACACCGGCCTGCACATACTGGCGATCCTCGATCGCACCGGCTTCGATCCGCGCCGGCTGGAGATCGAGATCACCGAGACCGGCCTGATGAACGACCCGGCCTCTGCCGCGCAGATCGTCGAGGATCTGCGCCGCGTCGGCATCCGCGTCTCGCTCGACGATTTCGGCACCGGCCAGTCCTCGCTCGGCCGTCTGCGCGAATTCCATTTCGACAAGCTCAAGATCGATCGCGCCTTCGTCTCCTCCATTCTCGACGACCGTCCCTCGGAGCACATCATCCGCGCCATTCTCGCAATGTGCGAGGGGCTTGGCATGGACGTCGTCGCCGAAGGCATCGAGCAGGAAGCGCAGGCCGACCGCCTCGTCCAGTTCGGCTGCGCCGGCGGGCAGGGCTATCTGTTCGGCAAGCCGGTCGATGCCGACGCCACGCTCGGCTATCTCCGTGATTCCTTCCGTGGCGCCCTGCGCGCCAAGGCGATCTGACCGGCGATTCCCCGTAGTCCGTAATCCCGACAGTGCCGCCATGCGCATCCGGTGCGGCGCATTGTCGTTTTGTCTGACATAAGCCCAGAAATCCGGCGGTTCGCCCTTGCCCGCGCGCCTTGCGTGGCTAGGATGCGCGCCGATCACGCTACAGCGCCGCGCGTCCTTTCGGACGCGCAAAGGACGCTGTAGCAATTTACATTTTGCGCATGATCCCTTTCCGAAAATCCGATTTTGGGGGTCATGCGCTGGGAGACAGGAACGATGATGCCATCGGCGCATTTTGCCGACCTCGAAGGAGCCTCGGTGCTGATCACCGGCGGCGGTTCCGGAATTGGTGCTGCCCTGACCGAGGGCTTTGTGCGCCAGGGCGCCAATGTCGCCTTCATCGACATCGCCGACGGCCCAAGCACGGCCCTCGCCGACCGCATCGAGAAGACGTTCGGCAAGCGGCCGCTCTATCTCAAGACCGATTTGCGCGACGTCGAGGCCCTGCGGGCGTCCGCCGCGAAGGCCGCCGAGGCGCATGGCGATGTCACCGTGCTGGTCAACAATGCGGCCTGGGATGAACGCCACGCCGTCGAGGACGTGACGGTCGGGTTCTGGGACAACAATCAGGCGATCAATTTGCGGCCGCATTTCTTCACCGCGCAAGCGGTGGCGCCGGGCATGAAGCGGGCGGGCGGCGGCTCGATCATCAACTTCACCTCGACATCCTATCTGATCAACCACCCTGACATGCCGTCCTACACGGCCGCCAAGGCCGGTATCCTCGGCCTGACCAAGGGGCTGGCCGGCAAGCTCGGTGTCGACGGCATCCGCGTCAACGCCATTGCGCCCGGCTGGGTGATCACCGAGAGGCAGAAGGAGCTCTGGGTGACCGAACAGGGGCTTGCCGCCCATGTCGCCAAGCAATGCATCAAGCAGGTGATGCAGCCCGACGACATCGTCGGCACCGTGCTGTTCCTGGCCTCGGACGCCTCGCGCATGCTGACAGCGCAGATGCTGGTCGTCGATGGAGGTTTCCTGTGAACCCAGCCGGCAACGCACCGGCGGTCGCCGCCGTCGACTGGGGCACGACCCGCATGCGGGTCTGGCTGATAGACGGGCAAGGCAAGGTGCTTGCCGAACGCCGTGGCGACGATGGCCTGATCACGGCGCAGCAGAAGGGCTTTTCGACCATCCTCGAAGGGCATCTGGCGGCGATGGGAGCACCAGCGGCGCTGCCCGTCATCATCTGCGGCATGGCCGGATCCCGCCAGGGCTGGCTGGAAGCACCCTATGTCACCGTGCCGGCGCCGCTTAGCGCCATCCTTGCGGGTGCCGCCAGCGTGCCCGGCCAGAGCCACGACATCCGCATCGTTCCGGGCCTTGCCCAGCGACTGACTGACGCGCCCGACGTCATGCGCGGCGAGGAAACCCAGCTTGCCGGCGCTGGCTTGCCGGCCAAGGGACGCCAGCTGGTCTGTATGCCCGGCACCCATTCGAAATGGGTGCTGGTCGAGGACGGTACTGTCACCGGCTTCGGCACCTGGCCGACCGGCGAGCTGTTTTCCGTGCTTGCCGCGCATTCGATCCTGCGCCATTCGCTCGGCGAGCAACCCAAGCCGGTCACATCGGACAATCCGTTCTTCCGTCGCTGGTGCGAAACCGCATTGGCTGATGGTGGCGATGTCACCTCGCGGCTGTTTTCCATCCGCGCCGCCGGCCTGCTGCAGGATTTGAAAGCCGACGATGCCGCAGCCTGCCTGTCCGGCCTTCTGATCGGCGGCGAGATCGCCTCCGCCAGCCGTCGGCACGGCGCCGGTGCGGAACCCGTGGTGCTGGTCGCCTCCGGTGCGCTGGGAACGCTGTACAGCGAGGCACTCGGCCTTGCCGGCCTCGAGGTTCGGGCCGTCGACGCTGACGAGGCGGTGCGTGCAGGTCTCGTCGAGGCGGCGCGTGAGAACGACATGATCGCCAGAATTGGAGCAGCTCGATGAGCCAGACCGCACCGTTTCCAAAACTCAAGCGCGGCCTGGTTGCCATCCTTCGCGGGCTCAAGCCCACCGAAGCGATGGCCATGGGCCAGGCACTGTTCGACACCGGCATCGAGGCGATCGAAGTGCCGCTGAACTCACCGCAACCGTTCTCGTCGATCGCCCGCATCGTCCAAGTGCTGCCGAAAACGGCGCTGGTCGGTGCCGGCACGGTGCTGACGCCGGCCGATGTCGATGGCTTGCACCAGGCCGGAGGGCGGCTGCTGGTCAGTCCCAACATCGATGCCGAGGTGATGGCGCGCGCCATGCACTACGGCATGGTGACGATGCCCGGCGTGTTCACGCCGACCGAAGCTTTCCTGGCGATCAAGCTCGGCGCCTCGGCGCTGAAATTCTTCCCGGCGAGCGTGCTGGGTGCCGGCGGCATTTCCGCGATGCGCGCCGTGTTGCCGGCGCAGACATTGGTCGGCGCCGTCGGCGGCGTCTCCGAAAAAGATTTTGCCGGCTACAAGGCTGCCGGCGTGACCGCCTTTGGTCTGGGCTCCAGCCTGTTCAAACCTGGCATGAGCGTCGACGAGGTGGCCGCGCGTGCGCAAGCTGCCGTCGCGGCCTGGGATGCGGTGTTCGGAGAAGCAGGATGAGCGAAGCCATTGTTTCGGTTTTTTCCGATCACGTCTGCCAGCTCGGCGAGGGGCCGAGCTACGATCCCGCCACCGATACGCTCTACTGGTTCGACATCGTCAACAGCCAGCTTCTGGAAAAGCGGCTGTCAGGCGGCGCGACTACCGTCCATGAGCTTGGTCAAATGGCGAGCGCCATCGCCGTCGTCGACGACAAGCGCCAGCTGGTCGCCGCCGAGACCGGCCTTTATGTCCGCGATGTCGCGACCGGCAAACTGACGCTGCACACGCCCGTCGAGGCCGACAATCCGGTCACGCGCTCCAACGATTCCCGGGTCCATCCCTGCGGCGCCTTGTGGATGGGCACCATGGGCAAGGGTGAGGAAAAAGGCGCGGGTTCTATCTACTGGTTTTTCAAGGGCGAACTGCGCCGCCTGTTTTCGGACATCACCGTCTCCAATTCGATCTGTTTTACCGAGGATGGCGCGATCGCCTACTACACCGACACCTCGACCGGGCTGCTGATGCGCGTCGCCTGCGACCCGGCGACCGGTCTGCCTGCAGGTGAGCCAAAGCTGTTCGTCGATCACCGCTCGGCCAAGGGCTATATCGACGGGTCCGTACTCGACCGCGACGGCATCCTGTGGAACGCCGTCTGGGGCGGCAGCGTCATCGAAGCCTATGGACCCGACGGCAAGCTCGTCCGCACGGTCGCCATGCCGGTGACGCAGCCATCCTGCCCGGCCTTTGCCGGCGCCAAGGCCGATCGGCTGGCGGTCACCTCCGCCTGGTCGGGCAAGGATGAGAAGCAGCGTCTGCTGGATCTGCAGGGCGGCATGACCTTTCTGCTCGATATTCCCGTCAACGGCCGCTTCGAGCCGCGCGTGCTGATCGCCTGAGCGAACTGGATTCTGCGGTCGGACGGTGCGTTGTTACGCAACCGCCCGCGCCGTGTCGGTTTCGCGAGAGCCTGACGCCTCGACCATGCGATGGTAGGCAATCCTACTGCCGGAATCGTTCATCTCATGTCGAGCCGCAAGCCAAGACTGATCCTCGTCCATGAGCCGGAGAAGGCTTGTTTCGACCGTCTGGTCGCCGACGGTCATGCACCGCAGCGTGCCGCCGAAATCGCGTCCTATCTGGCGCAGTCGACCGATCTCGCTCCTGAATTCGAGGCGCTTGGCCGCGCCTGCCAGGCACGCGGCCTGTCGTTCACGCCGGTGGCGCTGGACGATGCCGCAAGCGTCTTGGCCGGTGAGCATCCCAGCACAACGCTGGTCTGGACGCTGACCGACGGCATTGCCTATTTTCGCGGCGGCGCGGCGCCCGCTCTGGCGCGACTGGGCGGTTTCAAGACAATCGGCGCAGATGATGCGCTGTTCGCGCTCTGCCAGGACAAGTTCCGGTCCGGCGCCGTGCTCGGCGCACTCGGCCTGCCGGTGCCGCAGGCTGGGCTTGCGCGCGACGGCCAATGGCTGGTCGAGCCGCCGGCCTCGCCCGCCGGCTGGTTCGTCAAGCCCAACCGGCTCGGCGCCAAGATCGGTATCTGGCCGGACTCGCGTGTGGCCGACCTCGACCATGCGCTGGAGCTCAGCAGGCGCGTCTTTTCGGCCTATCGCGACGATGTCGTCGTCCAGCCCTATGTCGCCGGCCGCAACGTGCGCGCCAGTTTCCTCGGCCTTGTGTCAGGCGCCGGGGTCGAAGCGCTTGGCGTGGCCTTTGTCGATTCAGGCGCCGATTTCCAGACCATGGCCGACAGCCTGGCGCTCTACGGCGACACTGGCGAGGCAGCGAAAGCGGCGGGACACTACGCCGAACCGGAACTCGTCGCGGTTGCCGACAGCCAGCCGGCCGCCGACGCCACGATACGTGCGATCGCCGGGCGGCTGATGAGCGGGCTCGGCCTGCGCGACGTGTTTTCCGTCGATCTCAGGGTCGAGGCCGACGATACCGTTCACCTCATCGAGTTCGAGGTCTGCCCCGGCTTGCCCTGCTTCGATTTTCGCGCCTATTGCCGCCAGCAATGGGGCCTCGAGCTGGCCGACGCCATGGCCGAGACAGCGGCGAGCCGGCTGATCGGCCCGCGCCGCAGCAACTAGCGCTCGTCGTGCCTTTGCCTGGCAGCGTTGCAGGCGCAGGCGCGTGCCTTGACGCTTCTCCCGCAGCTTCTAGCGCTTTGGTGGGCCCCTACAGAGATACCATAGCGGCCACGCGACAAGGACGAGCAGGATTATGATCAGTGCAGACCAATAAAGGAACGGGTCTTGGGCCCGATCTACGAGAAAGATCCCCCGGCCATGCTGCAGTGAAATGGCTTTCCCCGTCCAAGGCCGGCTGCCACGCCGGTACCGCCAACAAGCATCTGTGCGATGAAAAGGCCCTTGCCGATCGGTGAATATCGATTACTTCCGGCCATGTAGGCGCCCCCTCTGTAAGCGCCTACAGCGTACCTCTGGAGGTCCAATACTTCCAGCGAGTTTAGCCCCAGGGCATTCGCTCGACCGCCTGCAAGGACGGATCCATCTTGTCCCAGGCATGGCCGTGGCTCGTGTAGGTCACCATCTGCGGGCTGAACTGTTCCGGATCGTCGAGGCTGGCCGCATGGACCACTATCAGCTCGGGCATGGCGACGGGTATCAGAAAGACCGGCGTTCCGCAGGTTGGACAGAAGGTGTGGATTTTTTCGTTGCCGCTGGCGCCCGCCACGCGCCAGGTGCTCACCTCCCCGGTGATGGCCATATCGGCACGTTGGCCGAAGGTCAGGTAGGATCCGTGGCCGGTGCCTGAGCGCTTCTGGCAATCGCTGCACTGGCAGTGGTTCTGGAAGATCGGCTCGTCATTGGTTTCGTAACGGATCGCGCCGCATGCGCAGCCGCCGGTATAGCGCTTGGTCATTGTCATTCTCCACGGGCCTGATTCTGCTTGAGGTCGCAACATCAAGCCAATTTCGGCTTGGCGAAAATGTCGATGCCGCTGCCGGTTTCGAGGAAGGATTTCAGGCTCGACAGCACCGCCGGCCAGCCCTGGCTGACGCCCTTCGCCATGCCGCTGCCGGCTTCGAGCTCGTCATGGCTGACGGTCAGCCGCACCATGGTGTCGTATTCCTCGATGGCGAACGTCACCCGGCTGGCTTTCGACGGATCGTCGGCCTGCGAAGCGTTCGCCCAGGTGATGACGAGGCGGGTCGGCGGCGAAATCTCGACGACATTGCCGACGAGTTCGACGGTCCGTTCGTCATTGGCGCGGATATGCTCCCATTTCGAGCCCGGCATCCATTCCGAGACGTTCTCGTGGCCCCAGTAGCGCTTTGCGACATCGGGCTTGATTATGGCCTCGAACACCTTCTGCGGCGTCGAGCGGATATAGGTCACGTAGACAAAGCTGGTCGTTTCCCTGGTCATTGGTCTTCTCCTTCGAGTTCTTGCTTCAGGTCGTGCAGCAGGCTGAGCCGCTGCCGTTCGAATTTCCGTACCCAGCGCTGGTAGACTTCGTGCAGCGGCACGGGATTGATGAAATGCAGCTTTTCGCGGCCGCGCTTGACCGTGCTCACCAGATTGGCCGCCTCCAGCAGGTCGAGGTGCTGGGTGGCGGATTGCCTGGCCATGTCCAGATGGTCGCAAAGCTGACCGAGCGTCTGCCCGTTCTGCTCGCACAGAAGGTCAAGCAGCCTTCTGCGTGTCGGGTCGCCCAGCGCTTTGAAAACCTTGTCGGCGTCCATCTGCCTCACTCTGTTGTAAGTCACAATATGCAGGTAAATACCTGCATGTCAACCGGCAATCCGACCCGCGTTGAATGACCGCTCGTCGGCACGGCTCCGCACCCGGCAACTGCGCCAGGCAGATCACCGTGAAATCGCGGAGCAAAGATATGTAAATGAGCCTGCGGGGCTTCAAACGCCGCCAGGCTTTATCCGATTTTGAGCAATGATCTCCGGCGAAAACCGGAATGACTTCTTCGGAACTATGCTTGCAAGGACCTCAGGCGCCCTCGACCAGGACGATCTCGCCGTCGGCGACCTTCTGGCGGATGGCGACGGCGCGCTGGTATTCCGGCGAGTGGTAGCAATCATGCGCCGCAGCGAGCGATTCGAACTCGATGATGACATTGCGTGCGCGGCCGGGTCCTTCGGCCTTTTCATGCTCACCGCCGCGCGCCAGGAATTTCGCACCGAAGCGCTCAAAGGCAGGCTTGGCGGCGGCGACATAGTCCTTGTAGCCTTCCGCGTCGCGCACATCGACACGGGCGATCCAGTATCCCTTGGGCATCTTCTTGGTCTCCGAACTTGTTCTTGGAAATCTCAGGCCGAGCGCATCTCGTCGAGGATGGCTTCGGCCGCTTCCCGTTTGTTGGCCGCCGCCACGATCGGACGGCCGACGACGAGGTGGCTGGCGCCGTTGCGGATCGCTTGGCCCGGCGTCACCACGCGCTTCTGGTCGCCATGATCGCTGCCCGCCGGCCGGATGCCGGGCGTCACCACCGCCATGTCGGGTCCGACGATGCGGCGCACCGCCTCGGCCTCCGCGGCCGAGCAGACGATGCCGCCCATGCCGGCATGCAGCGCCTGTTCCGAGCGCCTGAGCACCAGCGTATGCGGGTCGTACTCGTAACCGACATCGATCATGTCCTGCTCGTCCATCGAGGTCAGCACGCTGACGGCAAGCAGGCAAAGGTCGCTGCCTCTGGCCGCCTCTACGGCGGCCTGCATAGCCTTCGGGTAGGCGTGGATGGTCAGCATGGTCATACCCATCTTGACGATGTTCTCGACGCCCTTGGCCACCGTGTGGTCGATGTCGAGCAGCTTCATGTCGAGGAAGACCTTGGTGCCGCCGCTGGCCAGTTCCCTGGCGAAATCGAGCCCGCCGGCGAAGGCAAGCTGGTAGCCGATCTTGTAGAAGGAGACGACGCCGTCGAGTTCGCGCACCGCCTGCTCGGCTTCTCTCACTGTCGGCACGTCGAGGCCGACGATCAGCCTTTCCTGCATGGATTGGGCCCGCAAGGTGCTGGCAATCATGTCTCTATCCGGGTGGACAGCATGCGCGAGGTTTCGATCAGCGTGCGGCATAGATGCTCCATCGATGTGTACAGTCTTTCGTCACGGAAATTGCCGTCCTCGTCGAAGGCGCTGCCACCCTCGGGCACCGAGCATTCCGGCGTCACCACCTCCATCCGGCAACGTACCAACACGGCGCGCAGATGGTTGATGCAGCGGATGCCGGCAAAGTGCCCGCTGGAGGACGAACAGAGGCCAACGACCTTGCCGGCAAGTGGCCTCACCGGCCGCCCGCCATCCCTGCGCACCCGGCTCACCCAGTCGATCGTGTTCTTGAGCAGCGGCGGAATGGAGCCGTTATATTCGGGCGTGGCGATCAGCAGCCCGTCATGGGCGATCACCAGACGGCCGAGTTTCTGGGCGTTTTCGGGAACACCCTTTTCCTTTTCCAGATCCTCGTCCAGGATCGGCAAGGGATAGTCGGCGAGCGAGATGCGGGTCACCTCGGCGCCTTGCATGGCAAGTTCCTTCTGCGCCACGTCGGCCGTCCTGCCGCTATAGGCGCCGCTGCGCACCGAGCCGGCGAAGACGAGGATTTTCGGGATCACTGCCATTGGCCACCCTTGTTCCCGGACAGGTACAGCCAAGGACCGAGCAAATCAACGCCAACTTCGTCATCCCTGGGCGAAGCAGGAGCGAAGCTCCGTCGTGGAGACCCTGGAATCCATTCCGTGACAGCTATCCAGGAGTGCAGCGGAACAGAATTCTGCGCCGTAGCGGCGCTCGGAAGTCGCGGCATGGATCCTCGGGTCTGCGCTGCGTCGCTACGCTCCTTGCTCCGCCCGTGGATGACGAAGCGAGGGACGTTCCCGCCATTGCCAAGGTATGCGGTGAGCACTGGCGATCCGCGAACAACCCCGCGCCGACAAATTAATGCGCTTCGCGGCGGTAGATCCACAGCTGGGTCGGCGGGATGTTGCGAAGGATGAAATCGAAATGCTTGACCGTATAATTGCCACGGCCGGCCGGAATCGGCGACATCGGGCCGTAGGTCAGCTGCACGATCGGCCGTCCGGCCGGGATGCGGTCGAGCAGGCTCTCGATATAGGCAATGCGCTGGGCGACTGGGAAGTTGAGCAGCGGCACGCCGGAAACGACGGAATCGAAGATCATCCCGCTCTTGTCGCCAAGCGTGGCGTTGAGATTGAAGGCATCGCCCTCGATGACGTTGACGCCGGGATAGAGCCGCCGCAGATGACGGACGAAATCCGCGGAATACTCGACCGCGTAGAGGTTTTCGGGCCGCACGCCCTGAGCGAGGATGGCGCGGGTGATGACGCCGGTACCGGGGCCGACCTCAAGCACCGGCAGGCCGGATTTAGGATTGACGATCGAGGCCATTTTGCGCGCGGTGACCGAACTGGTGGGCACGATCGAACCAACCGCCTTCGGCTTGTCGATCCAGCCCTTGAAGAATTTGAGTTCGTCGTCGAACTTTTCGACAAGCGCCTTCCGCAGTCCAGGGCCACGTGTCATGCAAGCTCTCCTCAGCGCTCCCCGCAAAGTTACTTAGCACCTGAGCGGTGCTAGGCAAGGCGCGGCCGGACGCATGTCGTGGATAAGATAATTTTCGTCGCGTCTCAAGGGGTGACGCGATTCAAGGATTTACGCGTTGCAAATCGGCTTAGGCTGGCCAAAGTGCATCAACGTTCGCCGAAGGACTCGAAAAAATCCTTCATGCGGGCAAAAAAGCCGCTCGATTGGGGCGAATTGTCCTGCGAGGAGAGCTGTTCGAACTCCTCCAGCAGCTCACGCTGGCGGCGGGTCAGGTTCTGCGGCGTCTCGACCGCGGTCTGGATGTAGAGGTCGCCGACATTGGGCTGACGCAGCACAGGCATGCCCTTGCCCTTGAGACGGAACTGGCGCCCGTTCTGCGTGCCCTCGGTCACCTTGACCTTTGTCTGCGTGCCGTCCAGCGTCGTCACCTCGAAGGAGCCGCCAAGGGCTGCCGTCGTCATCGAGATCGGCACCTTGCAATACAGGTCGGCGCCGTCGCGTTGGAAGAACTCGTGCGGTTTGACCGCCAGGAAAATATAGAGGTCGCCCGATGGCCCGCCGCGCAGGCCGGCTTCGCCCTCATTGGCAAGGCGGATGCGGGTGCCGTCCTCGATGCCGGCCGGGATGTTGACCGACAGCGAACGCTCCTCGGTGACGCGGCCCTGGCCGGCGCATTTCGGGCACGGATCCTTGATCGTCTGGCCGCGGCCCTGGCATTGCGGGCAGGTCCGTTCGATCGAGAAGAAACCTTGCGTGGCGCGCACCTTACCGTGGCCGTTGCACATCGAGCAGGTGACGGGCTGGGTGCCGGGCTTGGCGCCGCTGCCCGAACATTCAGAGCAGGAGATCGACGCCGGCACCCGGATCTGCGCGGTCTTGCCGGCAAAAGCCTCTTCCAGGGTGATTTCCATGTTGTAGCGCAGGTCGGCGCCGCGTTCGCGGCCGCCCGACGAACGGCGCTGGCGCCCGCCCATCATGTCGCCGAAAATGTCCTCGAAGATATCGGCGAAACCGCCGGCGCCAAAACCTTGCGCGCCGCCATTCATGCCGCCCTGTTCGAAGGCGGCGTGGCCAAAGCGGTCGTAGGCCGCGCGCTTCTGCGGGTCTTTCAGCGTCTCGTAGGCTTCGTTGATTTCCTTGAACTTGTGCTCGCAGGAATGATCGCCGGGGTTGCGATCGGGATGGAACTGCATGGCAAGCTTGCGGAAAGCGCTCTTGAGCTCCTTCTCGTCGGCGCCTTTTTGGACGCCCAGCGTCTCGTAGAAATCAGCTTTCATTTTTTCCCGCTGTCCGGATGCTCAACGTCTTGAAGCATTGTTGCGTCTCTTGCCGGCACTGACGTTTCGATTTAGGTGCGATGGAAGGGGGATGCCAGTGTCGACGCGGCTTTGCCTGCATTTTTTCAGCAAGGCCCGCTGTTTTTCTGCAAGGGGTTGCAAAAAAGCCCGGCCTTCGCCGGGCTTTTCGCTTATCTTGCCGTCAAACGGTTCAGGCCGACTTCTTCTTGTCGTCGTCCTCGTCGATTTCCTCGAAATCGGCGTCGACAACGTCACTGTCCTTGGCGGCGTCCGCCTTGGCGTCGGCTTCCGCCGCTTCCTTCTGCGAAGCCTCGTACATGGCCTGGCCAAGCTTCATCGAAGCCTCGGCAAGCGCCTGGCTCTTGGCTTCGATGTCGGCCGGGTGGTCGCCTTCGGTCGCGGTCTTAAGCGCCGCGATCGCGTCGGAGATCGCCGTGCGCTCGCCTTCCGAAACCTTGTCGCCATATTCCTTCAGTGACTTCTCCGAGGAATGCAGCAGCGCTTCGGCCTGGTTGCGGGCCTCGACCAGCGCCCGCCGCTTCTTGTCGGTCTCGGCATTGGCCTCGGCGTCCTTGACCATCTTCTCGATGTCGGCGTCCGAAAGACCGCCCGATGCCTGGATGCGGATCTGGTGCTCCTTGCCGGTGCCCTTGTCCTTGGCCGAAACGTTGACGATGCCGTTGGCGTCGATGTCGAAGGTGACCTCGATCTGCGGCACGCCGCGCGGCGCCGGCGGAATGCCGACCAGGTCGAACTGGCCAAGCGCCTTGTTGTCGGCGGCCATTTCGCGCTCACCCTGGAAGACCCGGATGGTCACGGCCGACTGTGAGTCCTCGGCCGTCGAGAACACCTGGCTCTTCTTGGTCGGGATCGTCGTGTTGCGCTCGATCAGGCGGGTGAACACGCCACCCAGCGTCTCGATGCCGAGCGACAGCGGCGTCACGTCGAGCAACAGCACGTCCTTGACGTCGCCCTGCAGCACGCCGGCCTGGATGGCGGCGCCGAGAGCAACGACTTCATCCGGATTGACGCCCTTGTGCGGCTCCTTGCCGAAGAACTGCTTCACGATCTCCTGGATCTTGGGCATGCGGGTCATGCCGCCGACCAGGACGACTTCGTCGATCTCGCCGGCCTTCAGGCCGGCATCCTTCAATGCAGCCTTGCAAGGGGCAATCGTGCGCTGGACCAGGTCGTCGACCAGCTGCTCGAACTTGGCGCGCGTCAGCTTCAGCGTCAGGTGCTTCGGCCCGGTCGCGTCGGCGGTGATAAAGGGCAGGTTGATTTCGGTCTGGGTGGTCGACGACAGCTCGATCTTGGCCTTTTCAGCCGCCTCCTTGAGGCGCTGCAGGGCAAGCTTGTCGTTCTTCAGGTCGATGCCCTGTTCCTTCTTGAACTCGGCCGCCAGGTATTCGACCAGGCGCATGTCGAAATCCTCGCCGCCGAGGAAAGTGTCGCCATTGGTCGACTTGACCTCGAACACGCCGTCGCCGATTTCGAGCACCGAAATGTCGAACGTGCCGCCGCCAAGGTCATAGACGGCAATGGTCTTGCCTTCCTTCTTGTCGAGGCCATAGGCAAGCGCTGCCGCGGTCGGCTCGTTGATGATGCGCAGCACTTCAAGGCCGGCGATCTTGCCGGCGTCCTTGGTCGCCTGGCGCTGGGCGTCGTTGAAATAGGCTGGAACGGTGATGACCGCCTTCTCGACCTTCTCGCCGAGATAGGCTTCCGCCGTCTCCTTCATCTTCTGCAGGATCATGGCCGAGATCTGCGAGGGCGACTGCTTCCTGCCGCCGGCTTCGACCCAGGCATCGCCATTGTCGCCCTTGACGATCTTGTAGGGGACAAGCTTCTTGTCCTTCTCCGTCACCGGATCGTCATAGCGGCGGCCGATCAGGCGCTTGACCGCGAAGATGGTGTTTTCAGGATTGGTGACCGCCTGGCGCTTGGCCGGCTGGCCGACCAGACGTTCGTCGTCGCCCGAAATGGCGACGATGGAAGGCGTCGTGCGCGCGCCTTCCGCATTCTCGATCACCTTGGGCTCCTTGCCATCCATGATGGCGATACACGAGTTGGTGGTGCCGAGGTCGATACCGATTACTTTTGCCATTTTTCTAGTCTCTCCGCTAAGCAGGCTATCAGGACCCGTACAGGCGTTCCGACGAAAGCCCCTGTTCACAAGAAATCCCGTTCCGGCAACCGGCATTCCGGCGCCGAACGGCTTGGCGCGTATATAAGAACAGGCGGCATCGCGCGCAAGCATTCTGCGCAAGGCTTCCATGAACCTTTCCACCTCCGCCCGCGACTGATCTCCAGGTGCCGCATGGTGCGGCCCGGAAAGGAAGCCCCCATGACCAATAACCCAGAGACTCCCAGGTCTCCGGGAACAACAGGAGCTCGGCGCGACCACCGCCTTCGGGACGAGGTCGATGCGCTGGGCTTTCTGTTGATTCCGTTGACCCTGCGTAAGAGCAGGCGTATCGTCATCTTGAGGAAAGCAGACAATTCGATCAGGGAAGAACGAGCCGGACCGCCGCGCCTTGCCCTGATTTGCGCGGCCAGACCCGACGTTCTCCCGTCGACTACGGGGGGTAGTGTCATGTCTCGCATCCGCGGCTCGTTTGTGTCGTCTCTTGCTGGCGGCTTGCGCCGCGCTGTGCATCCAGGCGGGTTGCTGGCACTCGGCCTGTGGCTGGGCGCCGCACAGGCGCAGGAAACCCGGATCATTTATCCCGGTTCGATGGCGGTGACCGGATTTTCCGGCACCATCATTCCCAATTTCGACCCCCCTGATTCCGAAAAAGAGGGACTGCCGCCCGGCGTCGATCCGGTCGACGAAACCTTCATCGACACCACGCGCGCCACCTTGCGCGTCTTCGACGTCTCGCAACTGGGCGGACCAGCCACCGGCCAGCTCGTCAACACGCCACCGCCCTTCGAGGTGACGGCGGAGCAGGTCGGCCAGGTGTTCGGCGTCACCTACGATGACGGCGTGCGCGACGGCGTTCCGACGGGCATTCCCAATCTCTATGCCGGCGCCACCTCGCTGCACGGCATCCGTATCGTCACCCCGGACGCCGACGATGACGGCCGCCCCGAGCGGCAGCGCCGCGGCGCTGCCGGCGCCATCTTCATGGATGGCCAGTTCGGCACCGAAAACGGCGGCGGGCCGGGCACCGTCTGGAAGATCGACGGCATCACCGGCCAGGTATCCAAATTCGCCGACATCGACACCAACAGCGGTCCCGGCATTGGCAATCTCACTTTCGACGCCACTCATCGCGAGTTCTTCGCGTCCGATCTCGATACCGGCCTGATCCATCGCATCGATGCCGAAGGCAGGCTGATCGACAGCTTCGATCACGGCGTTGCCGGCCGTCCCGCGCATGGGCTTGCTCCAGTCGCCGACGACGGTTCGGTGATGGACATAAAGGGAGCGACCTTCGACAGCGAAGACCCCGACAGCTGGGGCTACACGCAGGACGAGCGCCGCGTCTGGGGCGTCTCCTACCATGGCGGCCGGCTCTACTACTCGGTCGGCGAAAAGTCGGAAATCTGGTCGGTGGGCATCGCCCGCGACGGCAGTTTTGTCGGCGACCCGCGCTGGGAACTGACGGTCAAGGCCGACAAGGACTACGCCGTCACCGACATCGGCTTCGACAATAGCGGCTTCATGTACCTGGCCCAGCGCGGCCCAGTCGAGAACCGCTACGATTACAGCCAATTCGCCGATTCCGGCAAAGGCGAGGTCATCCGCTACTTCCGAGAGAACCCGGACGATCCGGAGACGGAATCGGTCTGGGTCGAAGTGCCGCAGGAATATGCGGTCGGTTTCCCGCAGGGCAACCGGCAGGCCGCCGGCGGTCTCGACCTGCAATATGGTTATGATTCCGACGGCAATCTCGACACATCGGTCTGCACGCAGACGCTGGTCAACACTGGCGACAAGCTGCGCGACAATCCTTCACTCGCCGAACGGCTCGCCGCCGGCGGGCCGCTGGCCGTGCATGGCGTCCAGATCACGCCGAAAGAGCTGGTCAAGCCGGCCAACGTGCCGCCCTTCGGCTCCTGGTTCGTCGACTTCGACGGTTATTTTGAAGATCCGGAGGTCGAGGGCCATGTCGGTGACGTTGCCGTCTGGCATCCTTGCGAGGGCCGCGCCGGCTATTACGAGGAAATCCCGGGCGGCTACCTGCCCCCCTTCTACCCGCCGGATTTCCCGCCACCCGGCAACCTGCCTCCGTGCATCGATGTCGAGGATATCAGGTATTACTGTACGCCTCGCGGCCTCCAGGCCGATCTCTATCTCCATGACCACGCCGGCTTCGGCGGCGATTCGATCAAGGCCCAACCTTCGAATGAGACAAAGTCCAGGACGCCAGGCGTCGGGGTGACATCATCCCAGTCGCATGCGCCCGGCAAGCCTTACACGGTCGACATCACCGGCCACTATCCGGGCGACAGAGTGGATGTTGGACTTTGCTTCTACAGGAAGTCCGACAAGGACAAGGGTGGCTACTACCCTTGCTGCAAGATGATCTTGCCGCTCCGAACCCCAGCCGTCAGCTGCGAACGTTGAGGAGGGGAAGATGAAAAATCTCGCACTCTCCCCGCTCACGACGAGCTCGCAATCCACAGTCATGGAGACGATCATGAAACCCCTGTCATACGCCAGGCGCGGCGCGCGCTGGCTGATGGCGGCCGGTATCGCGGTCGCCATGTTCACCCCTGTGGCAAGCCACGCGGAAGACGCCGCCCCGATCACCCCGGAACTGAGGCTCGATCTCGACAATTCGAAGATCGTCAATCCGAGGCCGGAGCGGGCGGTGCCCTTCTTCACCAAGAAAGGCACCCAGCGGAGCTGCGACTATGTCGTCTACTCCCTGAGCTTTGGCCTGCGCGGCGATGCGCAAGCCTTCGCCGACCTGACAGCCTTGCTGAAAACGCTCAAGATCGAGTTCAAGGACCAGCTTCCACACGGCCTTTCGATCGTCAGCGCGAATGTGTCGGGCGACGGCACGGACGCTTCGGGCGGACCATTGCCCGGCGTTTCGATCAGCACCTCGGCCGGTCCGAACGACACGGCAACGGTGTCCAATTTCCGGCTCTCCGCCGCTGATCTCGACGGCGCCGGTGCCGCCAATGAACGCGTCATCAACTTCCAGATCACGGCCAGGATCGACCATGCGGCGTTTCCTTCGCCGACCGTGATCGACAACCAGGGTGTGATCAAGGTCAGCAACGGAGCCGGCCCCGGGACCATTATCCCGTCGCAGGATCCGGGCAAGCCCGACGATGGCGACTACAAGACCGGGGCCAAGACCTCGATCAAGATCGACCTCACCAACTGTGATAAGCGGCCACCGCCTCCCGACCGGGAATGCTTCAAGGTGGAACGCGGCACGGTGGACTGCGTGCCCGGCGGCGGCGCCTTCATCTACCACATGCCGGTCGGCCCGGAGATGGGCGGCAAGTGGGTGCAGGTGTCGACGACCACATCAGGCGTCACCATCATCCCCGACACCCAGTTGGTGCCGGCGGGCGGCGGTGTGCTCAACTGGAAGATCGTCGGCGCATCGCCCGGCGACGTCATCCACCTCATCGTCACCGGCATCGAAACCTATGCCGGTTCGAAGGAAGGCTGGGGCCTTTGCTGCACGCAGACGATCGACATCGTCATCCCGCGTGACCAGAGGTGCCCGCCCAAGGACAAGGAGCCGGACCTCAAGGTCGAGAAACGCGCCGACGTGACGCGTTGCACGATGGGTGGCGGCTGCGACTTCACCATCAGGGTCACCAATGTCGGCACCGGTGCCTACCACGGCAAGATCGTGCTCGACGAGGTGACGCTGCCGGCCGGATCGACGCTCGATTCAGGACCCAATCCGCCCTGGGTCTGCGTACCCGGCGCCACCCCGATGATTTGCACCTACCCAGTAACCACGCTCAATCCGGGGGCCTCCGTCAACCTCAAGCTCGGCTTCAAGCCGGCCGGAGGCTGGCAAGGCAGCGTCTTGCGTAACTGCGCCACCTATAATTACGGCGCCAGCGGCAAGCCGCTGTTCGGCAGCCAGTCGAACGATCGCGGCTGCGCCTCGATCCCGATCTGCCGGCGTGGCGATCGTGACCGCGACTGCCGGCCGCCGGTCGAGAAGAAGGTCGACCTGATCCTGAAGAAGCGTGCCCGCGTCCCGGTCTGCACGGCCGACGGCATCTGCCACTTCGTGATCGACATCATCAACAACGGCACATCGACTTATAACGGGCCGCTGACGGTGATCGATAGCTACCCGGCCGGCGCGCCGGCCTCCTCGACCTTCGGCCCAAGCCCGCCATGGACCTGCGTACCGACAGGTCCCGGCCTGTTCCGCTGCGACCATGCGGGGATCTCGCTGCCTCCGGGCGGCTCGACGCCGATCGTCGTCAAGGCGGTCATGCCGGCCGGCTATCAGTCGGACATTGTCGAGAATTGCGCGACGGTGAAGCCCATCCCCGGCGAAAACGACCTCACCAACAACAAGGCCTGCGCCAAGGAACGCTTCCGCCATCCCAATGGCGGCAAGCCGACCCTGCGCATCACCAAGGTCTGCAACGGCTCGCTCGCCGGTGCCGCGCTGATCTCTTGCCGCATCACCGTCATCAGCCTTGGCACCGCTGCCCCCACCGGTCCGGTGCGGGTCAACGATGCCGCCACGCTGGTGGCCGGCGGCGCGCCTGTCCAGATCCAGACCGTCACCCCTGACGGCGCGGAATGGGCGTGCGGACCGGTTCCGGCCAACGCGCTGTCGTGCCAGATTCCCGGTGCCGTCATGACACCTGGAACCAGTCGCCACTTCGACGTGACGGTTTCGGCCAATGGCGCGTTCGAAAACTGCGCGCGGGGCTCCTATGGGCCGGCACCGGGCGACGACGTCGTCTATCCCTTTGGCCAGGCCTGCGCCAAGGGCGGCGGCGCCTCGACCATCCGTGTCGAAAAGACCGGCGACCGCGAATGCACGCTCGGCCAACCCTGCTCGTTCGAGATCACCGTCACCAATGACGGAGCGACCGCCTTCTCCGGGCCGGTCCGCATTGGCGATGCGATCGGCGTGGAGGGTCTCGGCAGGCTGGAAGGCGTTGAGATCACGTCGATCGATCCGCCCTTCGGCTGCTCGCCGGAACCGGCAACCTTGCCTGCGTCCTGCATTGCCAATTTGTCGCTCGGCGCCGGCGAAAGCCGGGTGCATCATGTCACCGTGGTCATTCCCGACGACGGTCGTCTGGCCAATCTGCAGGGCAATGTCAGCGGCCAGAACTGCGTCGGCGTGCTCTCTCCCGACACACGGGTGCAAGGCGGTGGCGACGTGCTTGGCGGCGATCAGGCCAATGTGCAGGGCGATCGCGGCAAGGCCTATGCCTGCCATCCCTTCACCATCAGCCAGGAGACGAAGAAGGAATGCTCGCAAGGCTTCGTCATGAACGGTGCCGGCCGCTGCGTCTGCCCGGAAGGCACCACCTACCGCAACGGCCAGTGCTCGCCGGGCGGCGGTATCGTGCCGAAGCCGGAACAGCCGAAGCGCTGTGTGCTGCTCGAAGGCCAGATCCGCACCGAGGACGGACGTTGCGTCTGCCCACGCGGAACCGGGCTTGAGAACGGCAGATGTGTCAGGACCGACAAGCCCGAGCAGTGCACCATCCGTGGCCAGGTCCACAATGCGGATGGCGATTGTGTCTGCCCGAGAGGGACCGAGGTGCGCAATGGCGCCTGCCGTCCGATGCGGCCAAAGCCCGAGCAGTGCACGATCCGTGGTCAGGTTCACGACGCCGACGGCGATTGTGTCTGCCCAAGGGGTACCGAGGTCAGAAACGGAGCCTGCCGCCCGATCCGGCCGAAGCCTGAGCAATGCACGATCCGTGGCCAGGTCCATGACGCAAAGGGCAATTGTGTCTGCCCGAGGGGTACCGAGGTGCGGGGCAATGCCTGCCGGCGCAAGCAGCCGACGCAGGAGCAATGCGACATACGCGGCCAGGTCCACAACAAGCGTGGCGAGTGTGTCTGTCCGCGTGGGACGCAGGTGATCAACGGCGCATGCCGCAAGCCCAGGCAAGAGGTGGAATGCGCACCGGGCTCGCAGATGATCAACGGCCAGTGCCAGCCGATCATCAGGCGGCGCTGCCCGGAAGGTACGATCGGACGCTATCCGAACTGCCGGCCGCTCCGCGGGCAACCGTCGCTGGAGCTCAACCCCGGCCTGCTGCTGCAGCAGGTACTGCCACGGCGCAGGCCGCAGGTCGAACAGCAGCAGGATCCGGTTCCAGACAGAATCCTGAAACTCCAGCAGCAATAACGATCTGCTCGACGCCAGACCAGAAACCCGCCGGAGCAATCCGGCGGGTTTTCTTATGGCTCCGAGGCAAGCGGAAATTGGCTGCAACAGGATCGCGGACGCCGCAACGCCACCTCCGCCCGTGCAGCCGCCGCGCCCGTGCCCTCGACAAGTCGGCTGGAGCGCATTAGGCAGTCGATAGAGCGGCCGAACGAGAAGGGCACTCGGAAAGGCCGCATCCATGAGCAGAAAGACCCTGATTGCACCGTCGGTGCTGGCGTCGGATTTTTCCAAACTCGGCGATGAGGTCGAAGCGGTGGCGGCGGCCGGCGCCGACTGGATCCATCTCGATGTGATGGACGGGCATTTCGTGCCCAACATCACCTTTGGCCCGCCGGTGATCAAGGCGATCCGCAATCGCACCGAGGCCTTCTTCGACTGCCATCTGATGATTGCCCCGGCCGACCCCTATCTGGCCGCTTTCGCCGAGGCCGGCTGCGATGGTTTGACCGTCCATGCCGAAGCCGGCCCGCATCTTGACCGCTCGCTGCAGACCATCAGGAATCTCGGCAAGAAGGCCGGTGTGTCGCTCAATCCGGCGACGCCGGAAAGCGTGGTCGAATATGTGCTCGACCGGCTCGACCTGATCCTGATCATGACCGTCAATCCGGGCTTCGGCGGCCAGGCCTTCATCCCGGCGATCGTCGACAAGGTGAAGCGGGTCAAGGCCCTCATCGGCGGCCGGCCGATCCGCATCGAGATCGACGGCGGTGTTTCAGCCGAAACCGCGCCGCTGGTCACCGCCGCCGGCGCCGACGTGCTGGTGGCGGGCGCCGCCATCTTCAAAGGCGGCAGCGTCGAGGCTTACCGTCAGAACATCCAGGCGATCAGGACGGCAGCCGACCACGCAGCCGGCTAACCAGCGCTTTTCCCGCGTTCAGCCCGGCATGCCGGCCAAGGTTCTGGTACCGGCCGAGGCTTGTGATGGTCTGATGCGCAACGGTATCGGATCTGGAGCGGCTGCCTGATTCGGCCTCAAGGGTCCTCACAGCAGACAGTTGATCCCGCGCGCATACAAAAGAACAGAAAGAACAGATTCTCCTGCGTGCATACAAAACATGTTAAGTTCCCGCAGGTTGTGAAAATGAGCGGAATTACAGCATTGAGCTCCAGATGCCGCATATTCCTTCGTGCTAAAGTACAATAACGTGATCTTGTGCTTGAGCAGGCGAATGCCCGCACTCTATGGTACAAGTACGAGAAGGCGAATGCTTTCGGACTCGAATCGCCCAAGACAAGTCTTGGGGACAAGGAGTCGCTATGACATACGGAGCTGCCAATCTGAACGACGACGCTGCGGGACCGAAGAGTACGCTTGCCAGTACGGTCTATCAGCAATTGCGGGACGATCTTCTCGGTGGTGTTCTTGAGGCCGAGAGCAAGCTGCGGGTCGAATGGGTGGTCTCCAAATATGGAGCCGGCGCCTCGCCTGTCCGCGAAGCTCTCAATCGCCTCGCCTCGGAAGGACTTCTCGGCCGGCACGATCAGCGCGGCTTCTTCATCATGCCGGTCAGTGCGTCGGAACTCGAGGAGCTGACGCGCACCCGCTGCTGGCTCGAGGAGCGGGCGCTTCGCGAATCCATCGCCCACCGCACCGCCGAATGGGAAGAACAGCTCGTGCTGGCGCTGCATCGCCTGGGACGCGCGTCACGCCTGTCTCCGCAGGATCTCTTTTCGCTCAATCCCGATTGGGAGAGGCTGCATCGTATCTTCCACAGGGTGCTGATTTCGGCCTGCCGGTCGCAATGGCTGGTGGGATTTTGCGACCAGCTCTCCGATCACGCGTATCGCTACCGGCAAATGGCCATTGATGGCGAAGGCGTCCAGCGCGACGATTTCGGCGAGCATCGCCTGATCGCCGAATGTGCCCTGGACGGCAATGCCGACGGTGCCGTCGAGGCACTGCTCAATCACTACCAGTTGACTGCCGCCATGTGCATGAAGCGCTTCGAGCAGGACGACGAAACGAAGGAACTCGCCCGCAAACGCGCTCGGCGATAGCAGTCGTGTCCTGGCGGGCTCTTGCGCTCGTTTCTTGCTCGCAATCCGCGCCGAGCGCGGCTGGCGTGAACCGCTGTCGGCGGGCTTGACGGCGTGGCCAAGAACCGCGAACTCTCGCCGCCGAGGCATGCCGCGACAGGCGCATGCTCGGCGCCGCCGCACCCAGGGAAGTCTTCATGAGCAATCATCTGTTCGATGCGTTCCGGTCCCGGATGCCGGCGCCAGCGCGCTTGCTGATGGAAACCGATGATGGCCGCTCGCTCACCTATGGCGATATGCTGGCCCGCTCGGCGCAGCTTGCGCATGCGCTCCTGCAACTCGATGTCGAACCCGGTGACCGCGTTGCCGTGCAGGTCGAGAAGAGCCCGGAAGCGGTCATGCTCTATCTCGCCTGCCTGCGAGCCGGCGCCGTCTTCCTGCCGCTCAACGCCGCCTACACGCTGGCCGAGCTGGAGTATTTCTTCGGCGACGCAGAACCACGCCTGGTCGTCTGCGATCCGGCAAGAGCGGCCGACATCGGCGCGCTGGCGGAAAAGTCGGGCGCCGTCACCGTCACGCTCGGCCGGGACGGCCAGGGATCGCTGCCCGATCAGGCCTCGCGGCTGCCGATGGATTTTCATGACGTAGCGCGTGGGCCGGATGACCTCGCGGCGATCCTCTACACGTCGGGAACCACGGGCCGTTCGAAAGGCGCCATGCTCAGCCACGAGAATCTTGCTTCGAACGCGCGCGTGCTGGTCGAGCACTGGCTTTTCACTGGAGACGACGTGCTGATCCACGCATTGCCGATCTTCCACACGCACGGCCTGTTCGTCGCCACCAATGTCGTCCTGATGGCCGGCGCCTCGATGCTGTTCGAGCAGAAGTTCGATCCGGCCCGCATCGTCTCGCTGCTGCCGCGTGCCACGGCCCTGATGGGCGTTCCGACCTTCTACGTGCGCCTGCTGCAGCAGGATGGGCTGGACCATGAGGCGGCAAAAAACATCCGTGTGTTCATTTCCGGGTCGGCGCCGCTGCTGGCCGAGACGCACAAGTCCTGGCGCGAGCGCACCGGCCACGCGATCCTCGAACGCTACGGCATGACCGAGACCAACATGAACACCTCGAACCCCTATGAGGGCGAGCGGCGCGCCGGTACCGTCGGTTTCCCTTTGCCCGGCGTCACGCTTCGCATCGCCGATCCAGACAGCGGCGCAGCGCTTGCGCAGGGCGAGTTCGGCATGATCGAGGTGAAGGGCCCAAACGTCTTCGGCGGCTATTGGCGCATGCCGGAGAAGACCAAGGCGGAATTCCGAGCCGACGGTTTTTTCATCACGGGCGATCTCGGTATGATCGACGCCGACGGCTACGTCCACATCGTCGGCCGCGGCAAGGACCTTATCATATCGGGCGGCTACAACATCTATCCGAAGGAACTCGAAAGCGAGATCGACGCGCTCGACGGGGTTAGCGAAAGCGCCGTCATCGGCGTTGCCCATCCGGATTTCGGCGAAGGTGTCACCGCTGTCGTCGTGCGTGCGCCGTCATCACGGATCACCGGTGCCGAAATTCTCGGCGCCATCGCCGGGCGGGTGGCGAAATACAAGCACCCGAAGCGGGTGATCTTCGTCGATGAACTGCCGCGAAACACCATGGGCAAAGTACAGAAAAACGTGCTGCGCGATACCTACAAGGACATATACGCACCATAGTTGGGCGGTGCCTGGGGCAGGGCGCCTTACTCCTTGCGCGGCCTTTCGGCCCGGCTGCCGGAACCCCACAAGGCACGCTTCAGCAGGTTGCGCTTGCGTGGGGCGAGGTTGATGTCGCTGACAAGCTTGGCGCCGCCCTCGCGCCGTTCCAGGGTGATCTTGCGGCTGTGGAAGGCTTCCAGCTCGGCCCGGTGCGCCACGCTGATGATGGTGACATCAGGCAATTCGCGGATCACCGTCGCCATCATGGTGTCCTGGCTCTTCTCGTCGAGCGCCGAGGTTGCTTCATCCAGCACGACGATATCGGGGCGGTGCAGCAGCAGGCGCGCGAAGGCGAGACGCTGCTTTTCGCCGCCCGACAGCGTCTGGTCCCATGGCGCTTCTTCCTTGATCCTTTCGGCAAGGTAGGCGAGGCCCACCTTGTCGAGGGCGGCCTTGATCTGTTTGATCGTCCACTTGTCCGCCGCCGCGGGATAGGCGACCGCGCGGCGAAGCGTGCCCGAGGGGATGTAGGGGCGTTGCGGCAGCATGAACAGTCGCCTGTCGGCGTGGAAATTGACGCTGCCGCCGCCCCACGGCCACAGGCCCGCGACGGCCCGCACCAGCGTCGACTTGCCCGAGCCGGATTCGCCGGCCACCAGCACCCGCTCACCGGGTTCGATCGCAACCTCGGTCTCCTTGACCACGGCGGTGCCGTCGTCGAGCGTCACGGAGAGATCGTCGAGGCTGAGCATGGCACCGTCGTCGGTTTCGCCGTGCTGGATGCGTCCAAGCGCATCGCTCTGCTCCGCACGCTCGAGCCCGTCGAGCGACATCATCAGCGAAGCTACGCGCCGCGCGGAGGCGTTCCAGTCGGCAAGACGCGGGTAGTTGTCGACCAGCCATCCGAACGCGCCTTGCACGATGCCAAAGGCGGACGCTGCCTGCATCACCTCGCCAAGCGTCATTGAGCCTTCGAGGAATTTTGGCGCGCACAGCAGGATCGGCACGACCGGCGCAAACAGGCTCGATCCCTGCGACACCGCCGCCGTGCGCATGTGCTGGCCCGTCAGCAGCGCCCATTGCCTCAGCACATGGCCGAAATTCCTGTCGATGCCGCTGCGCTCCTCTTCCTCGCCGCCCAGCAAGGCGATGCTCTCGCCGTTTTCGCGCACGCGCGTCAGCGTGTAGCGCAGTTCGGCCTCCGCCTGGTTCTTCCGCTCGGAGAGCTGGACGAAATTGCGGCCGATGACCACCATCGCGGTCGAGGTGATGGCGGCATAGATCATCGCGGTGATGACCAGGAAGCCGGGAATGGTGATGCTCTCGCCGCCGATCGGCAAAGTGAGCGCGCCGCCGATGGTCCACAGCACGACGATGAAGGTCGAGGCAGACAGGAACGCGTTGAGGACGCCGGCGATGAAATCGACCGGCGACTCGGTGGCGATGCGCAGATCCTCGGTCATGCGGGCCTCGGGGTTCTGGTGGTCGCCGCCGACGAGATTCAGTTGGTAGTAGCGGCCGCCTGCCAGCCAGCGCGCGATGACCGCGGTGGTCAGCCAGGAACGCCAGCGGCGCTGGATCGTCATGCGCAGGTAGACCTGCGCGACGACAAGGCTGCCGCTGCAGATTACCAGCGGCACGAAGACGGCGCTGAGGAAATAGACGCTGCGGGCGTTGCGCTGCTCGAGGGCATCGAACATCGAACGGTTCCAGACATTGATGCCATACTGGAAGCCGATATTGATGCAGATCAGCAGCAGCACCCCGATCGTCAATGGCCAGGCAAGCCGGTCGCCGCGCCGGCTCCAGTAACCGCGCGCGCTGATCCAGAAACGCCGCAGCAGATATTTCTTGCGCTCCTGCTCGGCCCCTTCGGGCGTCAGTTGCGGATCGGGCTCGACAGCATCCGGTGGTGGCCCCGGCTGGCCGTCGACCTCCGGGGCAGCTTCGGCACTCGACAGCTTTTTTTCGCGCAGCTCCTCGTGGCGTGGCCTTTGGTCACGCGGCGCTTTCTGTGGCGGCTTCAAGGCACCGCGCGGTTTGATGCCGTCGGCCTGTTTCAATTTGGGTTTCGCCTCGGACATACGCTCCGACAACGACCTCAAAATCAAAAGGTTTCATGACGTCAGCCGACTTGACCTGATATCAACGCACAGTGTCGGAGCCGGCCGCAAAAACCTTTTCGCCGCCGATCCAGACGCCCTTCGTGTCGAGATCGTCCGACAGAGCGACAATATCCGCAGCCGTGCCGTTGGCGAATCGGCCAAGCCGGTGCGACTGACCGATTGCTTGCGCCGGATAGAGTGAGGCCATGCGCAAAGCTTCGGAAAGCTCGACCCCGACGACGCGGTGGATGAAACGAACGGCCGAGATCATGTCGAGATCGGCGCCCGCCAGCGTTCCGTCGGCGAGCCTCAGGCTGCCGTCCCTTCGATAGATGGTGCGGCCGTTGAGCGTGAACGACGTCATCTCGGTGCCGATTGTCGCCATGGCGTCGGTGACCAGCACGATCCTGGCCGGCCCCTGCTTGGCGCGCAGCGCGATCTTGATGGTGGCCGGGTCGACATGGATGCCGTCGGCGATGAGACCGGCCGACAAGGTGCCGATGTCGATGGCCGCGCCCGCCAGGCCAGGCTCTCGGTTGCCGATCTGGCTCATCGCGTTGAACAGATGGGTGATCATCGAGGCGCCGGCCTCGGCAAAGGCGCTGGCGGCGGCATAGCCGGTATCGGAGTGGCCAAGGCTGACGATGATGCCCGCTTTGGCGAGCACCGCGACGCGCGCCGGCTCGACGGATTCAGGGGCAATGGTGGTGAGCAGCACCGGTAGTTTTTGCCGCGCGGCGATCAGCATCGCCTGATCGGCATCCGTCATCGGCCGGATCAGCACCGGATCATGCGCGCCCTTGCGGGCGACCGACAGATGCGGGCCTTCGAGATGCAGTCCGAGAAACCCAGGCACCTTCTGGCGCGCCGCTGCCTCGCCGGCGGCGACAGCGGCGGCCGTGATTGCAGGCGTGTCGGTGATCAGCGTCGGCAGCAGCGCCGTCGTGCCGAAGGGCGCGTGCGCGCGGCAGATGGTCTCGATTGAAGCGACATCGGGGTGGTCGTTGAGCATGACGCCGCCGCCGCCGTTGACCTGCAGGTCGACGAACCCCGGCGCCAGAAGGCCGCCACCGGTGTCGACGACGCGGATATCCGAGGGGATGGCACCAGTGGGCAGAATGGCCTCGACGAGACCGTCGCGCACGACAAGTGCGTGGCCTTCATGCCAGTCGTCGCCGTCGAAAATCCGGGCGCCAGTCAGGGCAAAGCGATCGCTCATACTGTCTCCGTCACCTTGCGAAGATTGCGCGGCGTGTCCGGATCGAGACCGCGATGGCGGGCAAAGGCCTCGACGAACATGTAGAAGGAGACGATCAGCGTCAGCGGATCGGTCAGCGGATGGCCGGTGGCAACATGCGGCAGGCGCACGGCGCGTTTGGCAAGCGCGGAGGTGACGAACACCGGCGCGCCCTTGGCCGCCAGGCTGTCGGCGGCCTCGGCAATGGACGGTTCGGAGGCGTCGCGCGCAGCCAGCGCCAGCACCGGAAAATCGGGGCCGATCAGCGCCAGCGGGCCGTGCATGACTTCGGCCGCGCTATAGGCCTCGGCATGCATGCCGCAGGTCTCCTTGAATTTCAGCGCCGCCTCATTGGCCATCGCCGCCGACGGTCCGCGGCCGAGGATGAACAGCGACTTCTGCTTCTCGATCGTCTCAGACAGCACGCTCATCCAGTCGCAGGCGATCGCCTTGCTGAAATGTTCCGGCAGGCGGGCAAGTGCGGCCAACAGCGCATCGTCGCCGGTGGCATGCGCCATCAAGGCAAGACCAGCCACAGTGGAATTGATGAAGGTCTTGGTGGCCGCCACGCTGCGCTCGGGGCCGGCCAGGATATCGATCGCATAGTCCGATGCGCGCGCCAGTGGCGAATCGGCGGTGTTGGTGATGGCGATGGTCAGCGCGCCCCCCGCCCGCGCGGTTTCGGCCATAGCGACGATATCGGGGCTCTTGCCCGACTGCGAGATCGCCAGGCAGGCCGAGCCGGCGAGCCTGAGCTTGCGGCCGTAGATCGAGGCGATCGATGGGCCGACCGATGCGACGGCCAGGCCGGCGGTCAGCTCGACGGCGTATTTCATGAAGGTGGCGGCATGGTCGGACGAGCCGCGCGCCACGGTGACGACGAACTGCGGGTCGCGTTCGCGGATGCCGCGCCCGGCCTCGGTCAGCACGGCGCCGGAGCCGTCGAGCAGGCGGGCGACCGCTTGCGGGACCTCCTCGATCTCGCGCCGCATATGGGTCATTTCTGCCGACATGGTCGGCTCTGTCGTGCTCATGGTCGGCCCTCTTCGCTCGGCCCTGTCAGCCGCAGTTCGGCGACGAAATCATAGGCGTCGCCCCGGTAGATGGAGCGGGTGAATTCGATCACCTTGCCGCTCGCCAGATAGGAGATGCGTTCGATGTGCAGGCCGGCGATGCCTGGCGGCACTTCGAGCAGGCGCGCGTCGCTGTCGCCGAGATTGGCGGCGGAAATGCGCTGCACCGCCCGCACCGGCCGGTTGCCGGTCAATTCCAGCGCCGCATAGAGCGAGGAGCCTATATCAGCCGGATCGGGCAACACGCTGGCCGACAGCGAGGCGCGCTCGATCGCCAGCGGCGTGTCGTTGGCGATGCGCAGGCGCGCCACGCGCGCCACCAGTTCGCTCGAGGACAGGCCGAGCACCATCATCTCGTCGGGCGAAGGTGCGTAAAGGCCGCGGTCGAGCCATGCCGAACGCACAGCCATGCCGCGCCGCGCCATGTCCTCGGTGAACGAGGTCAGCCGCGACAGCGACTGTTCGACACGCTCCATGCGCGGCGCCACGAAAGTGCCGGAGCCGTGGCGCTGCACCAGGATGCCGCCCTTGACCAGATCCTGCACCGCCTTGCGCACGGTGACCCGCGAAATATCGGCCTTGGTGGCGATGTCGCGCTCGGAAGGCAGCGCGTCGCCCGGCCCGATCAGGCCGCGATTGACCGCGTCCTCGATGCTCTTGCGAAGCTGCAGATAAAGCGGCGCGCCGCTTTGCGCCTGATGTTTGAGCGTGGCGAAGATCTGGTCGGCGGCCTCGCTCATCGAGTTGCCTCCGCGTGTCCGGCGAAAAGGCGAACCGCCATCTGCACCGCGCCGCCCAGCGCGTCGTCGAGCGGCGGCTTCAGCAGTGCCTGGTAGCGGTCAGACAGGCGCGGCGCGTAGAGCGGCGCCAGCCCGCCGAGCAGGCAGAGCGGCGCGTCGTCAGCAAGGTCGAGCGCGCCGAGCGAGGCTTCGACATCGGCGACCACCCTGTCGAGGATCCAGTTGGCGACGCTGTCGCCCTTCTCGGCATGCTCGAACACCTTGGGTGCGAAGCCGCCGAAGTCGCCCGGCTTGGCATTGGTGGTGAATTCGACGACGTCCTCCGGGTTGTTGCGGAAGACGGCCAGCATGCTCTGCGTCAACGGCGAACCGGCGCGAACGCCGTCATAGGCAAGCAGTGTCTGTTCGAGCAGGTCGCGGCCGATGCGGGCGCCGCTGCCCTGGTCGCCAACCTGGAAACCCCAGCCGCCGATGGCGCGCGATTTGCCTTGTCTGCGCGCCATATAGGCGGTGCCGGTGCCGAGGATCGCCATGGCGCCGTCACCCGAGCCGACAGCGCCCTCCAGCGCGATCTCGGCGTCGGTCTCGACGCGGCTGATGCTGAACGGCAGGATCGCTTCGAGCTGCTGCCGATAGGTGCCGACATTGGCGCCGGCCAGCCCGAGAATGGCCGGCGTCTGCGGGATCAGTTCCGGATCCTGCCCGGCGGCGAGAAACGCCTGCCGCGCGGCCTCGACGATGTTCGAGCGGGCGCCGGTCAGGTCGGTGCGGATGTTGGCGGCGCCGCTTTTGGCGCGGCCGATCACCGTGCCGTCCGCCGTTGCCAGGGCGGCCCTGCAGCTGGTGCCGCCGCCATCGATTCCGAGCACGAAATTCACGTGATTTCTCCTCCGGGCGGATAATACCAATAAAATACCAATAGCCAAGGGTTAATTTCCGTTTCAAAAAGATTAAGCCGTACTTCAATAAGAAATCTACGTATTTTGTCGACTCAACGATTTCCGACCGACGAATTCGTTAATGCGTGTGGACAAGTGGTATTTTTTTGGTATTGTTCTGGTATTGGAGGAACCGGGATGGCCGAAACGCGCACCGAAGCGCTTCACAAAAATGCCGAGGGGCTGGATATCCAGGCCCCGGACACCGTCCTTTCCTATTTGGCCGATGCGCAGATCGAAGCCGCCAAGGTCGTGCGCCATGCCATTCCATCCATCGCCAGGGCCGCCGAGATCATTGCCGTCAGGCTGAAGAGCGGCGGCAAGCTCGCCTACGCCGCTGCCGGCAGCTCAGGCCTGATGGCGCTGGCCGATGCGCTGGAGCTGCCGGGCACCTTCGGCATTCACCGCGACCGCATCGCTATCCTGATCGCCGGCGGCGACGACGCTTTCCGCACGCTGGCCGGAGGGCCGGAAGACGATACCGAGGAGGCTGCGGCAGCGGTCGCCGGGGCCGGCCTCGGCAAGGGCGACTGCCTGATCGCCATTTCCGCCAGCGGCACGACGCCCTATGCCGTGCGGGCCATCGAGGAGGCTGCCCGCCGCGGCGCTGCCACCATCGGCATCGCCAACAACAGGGATTCTGCGCTGCTGCGCCAGGCACAAACCGCCATCCTGCTCGAAACGCCGCCGGAACTGATCGCCGGCTCCACGCGCATGGGCGCCGGCACCGCCCAGAAGATCGCGCTCAACATGCTGTCGACGCTGACCGCCATCCATCTCGGCCATGTGCATGACGGTTACATGGTCAATCTCATGGCCGACAACATCAAGCTGCGCGACCGCGCGGCGCGCATCGTCGCCGCCGTCAGCGGGCGCGGCACGGACGAGGCGGCCCGCCTGCTCGAGAAGAGCGGCGGCGCGGTCAAGACCGCCATTCTGCTCGCCGCCGGCGCCGACAGCACTGACGCGGCGCAGAAGATACTGGAAGAGGCCGGCCAGAAGCTGCGGCCGGCCCTTTCCGCGATCGAGGGGAGCAAAGGGCGCGCTGCCTCCGTTCTCATCAAAACCGAACCTGAAAAAGGTCAACAGGGAGACTGAGCATGACAACGAAACTATTGACGGCACTGCTTTTGGGCACCAGCATTCTCGGCTCGGCCGGGGTTGCCTATGCCGAAGACGTAACGCTCAACATCGAAAGCTGGCGCGGCGACGACCTTGCCATCTGGAAGGACAAGCTGATCCCGGCTTTCGAAGCCAAGAACCCAGGCATCAAGGTGGTGTTCGCGCCATCGGCTCCGACCGAATATGACGCAGCGCTCGGCGCCAAGCTCGCCGCCGGCTCGGCGGGCGACCTGATCACCTGCCGCCCGTTCGACAAGTCGCTCGAGCTGTTCAAGAAGGGCAACCTTGCTGATCTCTCGGCGCTGCCCGGCATGGAGAACTTCTCGCCGGTGGCCAAGTCCGCCTGGCAGACCGACGACGGCAAGGCGAGCTTCTGCGTGCCGATGGCATCGGTCATCCACGGCTTCATCTACAACAAGGATGCCTTCGACAAGCTCGGCATCAAGGTGCCGGAGACCCGCGACGAGTTCTTCGCCGCACTCGACAAGATCAAGGCCGACGGCACCTACATCCCGATGGCGATGGGCACCAAGGATCTCTGGGAAGCCGCGACCATGGGCTACCAGAACATCGGCCCGAACTACTGGAAGGGCGAGGACGGCCGCGCAGCACTGATCAAGGGCGAGCAGAAGCTCACCGACAAGGACTGGGTCGCGCCGTATGAGGAACTGGCCAAGTGGAAGCCTTACCTCGGCGATGGCTTCGAGGCGCAGACCTATCCGGACAGCCAGAACCTGTTCACGCTCGGCCGCGCCGCCATCTACCCGGCCGGCTCGTGGGAAATCGGCCTGTTCAACACCCAGGCGCAGTTCAAGATGGGCGCCTTCCCGCCGCCGGTCGAGAAGGCCGGCGACACCTGCTACATATCAGACCATACCGATATCGGCATGGGCCTGAATGCGGCTTCGAAGAACGCCGATGCGGCCAAGACCTTCCTGTCCTGGGTCGCCTCGCCTGATTTCGCCACCATCTACGCCAACGCGCTGCCGGGCTTCTTCAGCCTGAACTCCGCGCCGGTGAAGATGGAAGACCCGCTGGCGCAGGAATTCGTCTCCTGGCGCGGCAAGTGCAAGTCGACCATCCGCTCGACCTACCAGATCCTGTCGCGCGGCACGCCGAACCTCGAGAACGAGACCTGGGTTGAATCGGCCAACGTCATCAACGGCACCGATACGCCGGAAGCCGCGGCCAAGAAGCTGCAGACCGGTCTCGACAGCTGGTACAAGCCGGCGAAGTAAGAGCTCAGGCAACGGAACCGGCCGGGCGCAGGCCTGGCCGGTTCCGGACTACCTCGTTCAGAGTGCGCTTATTCAGATAGCGATTGTCGGCACCGCCTCCCGGCCTTACCCTCTCATCGGGGAAGGCTAGCTGATCAGTCGCAGGCCTTTGTTCTTGCCGCATCGGGCAGGAATGTTCGGGCCGTGCATCGAGGCATCATCTAGATCGATACCCTTTGGAACCGAGAGACGGCGGGGACCGAACTCATGGCCGCAGATATCAGACCGAAAAGACCGTTCCGCTGGCACATCGGCATCTTCCTGGCGCCGGCCGTGCTCGTCTACACGGCGATCATGATCCTGCCGCTCGCCGGCACGCTGCAGCTGTCGCTGTTCCGCAACATCGAGCAGCACCAGGTCTTCGTCGGGCTGGAAAACTTCCGCACGCTGTTCGGCGACCCCAACTGGTCGGTGGGTTTCTGGAACGCGCTGAGAAACAATGTCTGGTTCTTCATCATCCACATGATCGTGCAGAACCCGATCGGCGTCATGCTGGCGGCGCTGCTGTCCAGCCCGAAACTGAGATTCGCGGCTTTCTACCGCACGGCGATCTTCGTGCCGACCATCCTGTCCTTCGTTATCGTCGGTTTCGCCTGGAAGCTGATCCTGTCGCCGTTGTGGGGCGTGGCGCCGCATCTGATGGATATCGTCGGCCTGAAAAGCCTGTTCACGCCGTGGCTCGGCAAGGAGCAATATGCACTGACCGCACTCAGCCTGATCTCGGTGTGGCAGTTCGTCGGCATCCCGATGATGCTGATCTATGCCGCCCTGCTGTCGATCCCCGAAGAGGTGATCGAGGCCGCCGAATGCGACGGGATTACCGGCCTTTCACAGTTCTGGAAGATCAAGCTGCCGCTGATCCTGCCGTCGATCGGCATCATCTCGATCCTCACCTTCGTTGGCAATTTCAACGCTTTCGACCTGATCTACACCGCGCAAGGCGCGCTCGCCGGGCCAAACTATTCGACCGACATTCTCGGCACCTTCCTCTACCGCGCCTTCTTCGGCTTCCAGCTCCAGGTCGGCGACCCCAATATGGGCGCGGCGATCGCCACGATGATGTTCCTGATTATCCTCGGCGGCGTCTGCGTCTACCTCTTCCTCGTCCAGACGCGCCTGCGTCGCTATCAGTTCTGAGGGGCCGAGAGATGAGCACCGCCACCCGTTCCGTGCCCCGCACCATCGGCGCCCACGCGATCCTGCTGACCTACACGGTGATCGCTCTGTTTCCGGTGATCCTCGTCATCATGAACTCGTTCAAGTCCCGCGCCGGCATCTTCGGCGCGCCTTTGACGCCCCCGACGCCAAAAACCTTCGACCTGATCGGCTACACGACCGTCATCGGCCAGGGCGACTTCATCCACTATTTCCAGAACAGCCTCGTCGTCACCGTCGCCTCGCTGTTCTTCGTGCTGTTGTTCGGCGCCATGGCGGCGTTCGCCCTGTCGGAATACCGCTTCCGCGGCAACTCGCTGATGGGGCTCTATCTGGCGCTCGGCATCATGATCCCGATCCGGCTGGGCACCGTCGCCATCCTGCAATTGATGGTGGCGAGCGGGCTGGTCAACACGCTGACGGCGCTGATCCTGGTCTATACCGCGCAAGGCCTGCCGCTTGCCGTTTTCATCCTGTCGGAGTTCATGAAGCAGGTGTCCGACGATCTGAAGAACGCCGGCCGCATCGACGGCCTGTCGGAATACACCATCTTCTTCCGCCTGGTGCTGCCGCTGGTCAGGCCCTCGATGGCGACCGTCGCCGTCTTCACCATGATCCCGATCTGGAACGACCTATGGTTCCCGCTGATCCTGGCGCCGTCGGAAGAAACCAAGACGGTGACGCTCGGCGCCCAGCTGTTCCTCGGCCAGTTCGTCACCAACTGGAACGCCATTCTCGCTGCCCTGTCGCTGGCGATCATGCCGGTGCTGATCCTCTACGTCATCTTCTCGCGGCAGCTGATCCGCGGCATCACGTCCGGAGCCGTCAAGTGAACTCTGAAACACCCCTTCGTGTCGTTGTCGCCGGCCTCGGCAATATGGGCCGCAGCCATGCGCTGGCTTATCATACCAATCCCGGTTTCCAGATCGCGGCGCTGATCAATCGCTCCGACGTGCCGCTGCCGGACGGGCTGTCGGATTACGGCATCAGGCGCTCCTTCGATGACGCCCTGCGTGACGAAAAGCCCGATGTCGCCTGCATCGCCACCTATTCCGACAGCCATGCCGACTATGCGGTGAAGGCCTTCGAGGCCGGTTGCCACGTCTTCGTCGAGAAGCCGTTGGCAACGACGGTGGCCGACGCCAGGCGTGTCGTCGCCGCGGCCAAGGCCAACGGCAAGAAACTGGTGATCGGCTACATCCTGCGCCATCACCCGTCCTGGATCAGGCTGATCGCCGAAGCCCGCAAGCTCGGCGGCCCCTATGTCTTCCGCATGAACCTCAACCAGCAATCCTCGGGCCACACCTGGGAGACGCACAAGCAGTTGATGCAGACGACGTCGCCGATCGTCGACTGCGGCGTGCACTATCTCGACGTGATGCTGCAGATCACCGATGCCAAGCCGATCGAGGTGCGTGGCATGGGCGTGCGGCTGTCCGACGAGGTGGCGCAGTCGATGTACAATTACGGCCATTTGCAGGTGCTGTTCGACGACGGTTCGGTCGGCTGGTACGAAGCCGGCTGGGGTCCGATGATTTCGGAAACCGCCTTCTTCGTGAAGGACGTGATCTCGCCCAATGGCTGCGTGTCGATCGTCATGAAGGAGGGCGTCAAGTCCGACGACATCGACACCCACACCAAGACCTCGACCATCCGCCTGCACAGTGCGGCGACCGGCGCGGACGGCAAGTTTCTCAAGGCCGACGAGATGCTGTCGATGGAGGGCGAACCCGGCCATCAGGATCTCTGCGACCTCGAACAGGCCTTCGTGCTGAAGGCGATCCGCGAGGATCTCGATCTCACCAAACATATGGACGACGCGGTCAAATCGCTCGCCGTCTGCCTTGCAGCCGACGAGAGCGTGCGCAGTGGCACCGCCGTCAAACTCTAGAACAGGGACGAAGCCGTGGGCTCGCTGAACATCGAGAACGTGAAGAAGGCCTTTGGGCCGGTCGAGGTGCTGAAGGGCATCAACCTCGAAGTGAACGACGGCGAGTTCGTTGTCTTCGTCGGCCCCTCCGGCTGCGGTAAGTCGACCTTGCTCAGGGTCATTGCCGGACTGGAGGATTCGACTTCGGGCCGCGTCGTCATCGATGGCGCGGATGTCTCGGCCACGCCGCCGGCCAAGCGTGGCATCGCCATGGTGTTCCAGACCTATGCGCTCTACCCGCATCTGACGGTGAAGAACAATATGGGCCTTGGCCTCAAGCAGGCCGGTACGCCCGCCCCGGAGATCGAGCGCCGCATCGGCATCGCCTCGTCGATGCTGTCGCTGGAGCCGTATCTCGAAAGGCGGCCGGCCGAACTCTCCGGCGGCCAGCGCCAGCGTGTCGCCATCGGCCGCGCCGTGGTGCGCGAACCCAAGCTCTTTCTCTTCGACGAGCCGCTTTCGAACCTCGATGCAGCACTGCGCGTCAACACGCGGCTGGAGATCGCGCAGCTGCATCGCCGGCTGAAGGCGACGATGATCTACGTCACCCACGACCAGGTCGAGGCGATGACGCTGGCCGACAAGATCGTGGTGCTCAACGCAGGGAAAATCGAGCAGATCGGTGGCCCGATGGAGCTCTACAATTCGCCGGCAAATGAGTTCGTCGCCGGCTTCATCGGCTCACCAAAGATGAATTTCGTCGACGGCGCCAGGCTCGGCGAAACCGCCAAGACCATCGGCGTGCGGCCGGAACATTTGACCGTCGATCCGAAATCCGGCGCCTGGAAGGGAACGGTCGTTCACGCCGAACATCTCGGCGCCGACACCAACCTCTATCTCGATTGCGAGAAGGCCGGTCTGATTACCGTGCGGATTTTTGGTGTTTATGATGCCGAGCCGGGTGCCACGCTGTATGCGACGCCGGATCCGGCGAAGACCTATCGGTTTGGGGCCGATGGGAAGGTGCTGAAGTAGCGCGGCGGCGCAGCCCCCTCACCCAGCCTCCGCTTCGCTCGGCTGACCTCTCCCCGAGGGGAGAGGAGATTGTCAGCGCCGCCGCTTACCTCTTCTCCCCATCGGGGAGAAGGTGGCCGCGAAGCGGCCGGATGAGGGGGCAGCGCTGACCCCGAAATGTAGTGCCTAAACGTCCGCCTTGAACGTCTGCTTCTGCTGGCCCAGGCCCTCGATGCCGAGCTCAACCACATCGCCGGCCTTCAAGAACACCGGCGGCTTCATGCCCAGCCCGACGCCGGGCGGCGTGCCGGTGGAGATGATGTCGCCGGGGTGCAGCGACATGAACTGGCTGAGATAGGAAACCAGATACTTGACGCCATAGACCATGGTCTTGGTCGAGCCGTTCTGCATCGTCTTGCCGTTGACCGTCAGCCACATTTTGAGGTTCTGCGGATCGGCCACTTCGTCCTTGGTTACCAGCCATGGGCCGGTCGGGCCGAACGTGTCGCAGCTCTTGCCCTTGGTCCACTGGCCCTGCCGCTCGGCCTGGAAGGCGCGTTCGGAGACGTCGTGGGCAACGCTATAGCCGGCGACATAGTCGAGCGCGTCGGCCTCGCTGACATATTTGGCGGTTTTGCCGATGACCACGGCCAGCTCGACTTCCCAGTCGGTCTTCTCCGAGCCGCGCGGGATCAGCACGTCATCATCCGGCCCGACGATGGCCGAGCTTGCCTTCATGAAGATGATCGGCTCCGGCGGCACGGTGGCGCCGGTCTCGGCGGCGTGGTCGGAATAGTTGAGGCCGATGCAGATGAACTTGCCGGTGCCTGCAACGCAGGCGCCGAGGCGCGGGCTGCCGGAAACCGCCGGCAGCGACTTGGGATCGAGCTTGGCCAGTGCCGCCAGCGATGCCGGGTCGAGCGTCTTGCCGCCGATATCGGTGACGTGAGCGGAGAGATCACGGATCGTTCCATCCGCATCGAGCAGGCCGGGACGTTCGCTTCCCACCTCGCCATAGCGCAGCAGTTTCATCTAAATCCTTCTCCTGATTGCGGCCTCGTGGCCTTTTGCAAACTTTCCGCCAAGGCGATTGCGCCTTCAAGGAACCGGCGGACCGTACCCATCGACCTGACTAGGGACAAGCGCGATCGCCATGCGAGATAGCCGGCGCGCGGGATTTTCAGACTCTTCGATCCCCTGTCAAACGCCGGGAAAGGGCCGGATCGTCCGGCTCGCGCAAGATTTCCGCAGTCAGATCGACCAGCCGCCGTCGATATTGTAGGCCTGCCCTGACGTATAGGTGGCGCCGGCCAGATAAACGGCGAGATCCGCTATCTCCTCCGGCGTGCCGAGCCGGCCCATCGGCTGGCGGGCGATGAAGGCGGCGCGGGCGGCATCGTAGTCGCCTTGCGCGTGCATGCGGTCCTGCAGCGACGGGCTCTCGACCGTGCCGGGGCAGATGGCGTTGCAGCGTATCCCCTTGCCGACATAGTCGGCGGCGATCGCCTTGGTCAGGCCGATGACCGCGGCCTTGGTCAGGCCATAGACGAAGCGGTTGGGCACGCCCTTGGTGGAACTGGCCAGCGAGGCCATGTTGATGATCGATCCATCGCCGCGTTCCAGCATGCCGGGCAGCACGGCACGGCTGGTGCGGATCATGGCGCGAACATTGAGGTTCAGCGCGAAATCGAGATCGGCGTCCTTCATCTCCAGGATCGAGCCCGAATGGACGAAACCGGCGCAATTGAACAGCACATCGACGACACCGATCTCGGCAAAGGCGGCGTTGACGGCCTCGTCGTTGAGCACGTCCAGCTTGCGGGTCTTGATCCCCGGCGTCCTGGCGAGTTCCGCCAGTAGTGTCTCGTTGATGTCGGTGGCGTGGACGATGGCGCCAGCTTTTGCGAACGCCAGTGCGCTCGCCTTGCCGATGCCTTGCGCCGCTGCCGTGACGACAACGACCTTGCCTGCCAGATCCGCCATGCTGTTCTCCTCGTCCGCTGGGATAGTCCGGGTCTACCTGCGGCTGGCCAAGGCGTCATGTGCCAGTCACGCGTGATCGTGCAGCCTGCGCCGCTGACCGTTCACTGATAAAGATGTTTTTTCTCGTTAAAGAACATCTGTCCGTGCGTCAACCCCGAACCGTCTCAACGGCGCGGCGGGACATCAATCGCCGTAAGGCACCCAGACATTCTTGACCTCGACGGCGCGGCGCAGGAAGGCGTCGCCGGCGGCTTCGTCGGATGCCCAGTCGAGGCTGCGGCCATTGCCGCTCCAGACGCGCTTGAGGTTGCCGATGGACTCTGCCTCCGCCTTGGCGCAGGTCTCTGCGTCGGCGAACACCCAGAGCCCGTCGACATCGTCATGCTTGGCCAGCACGCCGGCGAGTTCGGCGCTGCGACCGGTGACGATGTTGATGGCGCCTGAGGGAATGTCGGAATATTCGATGACCTGGTAGAGATCGGTCGCCAGCAGCGGGTAGCGCTCCGACGGCACCGCGACCACGGTGTTGCCCATGGCCAGAGCCGGTGCGACCAGCGATATCAGGCCGAGCAGCGGCGAGCTATCGGGGGCGACGATGCCGACGACGCCGACCGGTTCATGAAGCGCCAGCGTCACGGCACGCGCCGGCGGCTGGTGCACGCGGCCCTCGAACTTGTCGGCCAGACCGGCATAGAGGAACAGCCGTTCGATGGATTGTTCCACCTCTTCCCGCGCGGCCTTGGGCGTAGCGCCGGTCAATTCGGTGAGACGGGCGGCGAACTCGCCGGCACGGCCGGAAAGATTCTCGCCCAGATAATAGAGCACCTGGGACCTGTTATAGGCGGTCGCCTCCGGCCAGGCCTTGGCACCGCGGGCGGCAGAGACGGCATCGCGGATATCCTTGCGGCTGCCGAGCCCAACCTCGCCGGCAAGCTTGCCCTTGGCGGTGGCGATGGCGAGCGAATAATTGCCATCCGGCCGTACCTGCTTGCCGCCGATGAACAGCTTTGCCGTGCGGTCGATCGTGTCGCCGTCCGGCTGCTCGACTGGCTGTGCGGAGGTCGTCGCCGGCTTGATGACCGGGCCGAGCGGCAGCTTTGCCGTGAGATATTCGAACATGCCCTCGCGCCCGCCCTCGCGGCCGAAACCGCTCTCGCGGTAGCCGCCGAAGCCGCAGGCGGCGTCGAACATGTTGGTGCCGTTGACCCAGACCACGCCGGCCTTCAATTGCGGCGCGACGTGCAAAGCAAGGTTGACGTTCTCGCTCCACACCGAGGCGGCGAGCCCGTAGCGCGTGTTGTTGGCTAGCTCGATCGCTTCCTCGGTGTTGCGGAAGGTCATGGTCGCCAGAACAGGGCCGAACACCTCTTCTTGTGCCAATATGTTAGCCGGCGAAACACCTGTGGCGAGCGTCGGCAGATGGTAGTAGCCGGAAGACGGCAGCGCCGCATCCGGCTGCCAGCAGACGGCGCCCTGCCTGGCACCTTCGGCAACCAGGCCCTTGACGCGGTCAAGCTGGGTCAAGTCGACCAGCGGGCCGATATCGGTGTTCTTGTCGAGCGGGCTGCCGACGCGTAGCCGGCGCATACGCGTCTTGACCTTGGCGATCAGGGCGTCGGCGATGCCTTCCTGCACCAGCAGCCGCGAGCCGGCGCAGCAGACCTGGCCCTGGTTGAACCAGATACCATCGACCAGGCCTTCGACGGCGCTGTCGAGATCGGCGTCTTCGAAGACGATGAAGGCCGATTTGCCGCCGAGCTCCAGCGACAGTTTTTTCCCTGACCCGGCGGTAGCCTTGCGGATGATCTTGCCGACCTCGGAAGAGCCGGTGAAGGCGATCTTCTGGATGCCGGGATGGTTGACGATTGCCGCGCCCGCTTCCGGCCCACCCTGGACGATGTTGACGACGCCTTTCGGCACGCCGGCGCGTTCGCAAATCTCGGCAAACAGGATAGCGGTCAGCGGCGTGAACTCGGCCGGCTTCAGCACCACGGTGCAGCCGGCGGCGAGCGCCGGCGCGATCTTCCAGGCCAGCATCAGCAGCGGAAAGTTCCACGGGATGATCTGGCCGACCACGCCGACACCCCTGTGGCCGGGGAAATCCTTGTCCAGCGCCTGCGCCCAACCGGCATGGTGGATGAAATGGCGGATCGCCAGCGGCACGTCGATGTCGCGGCTTTCACGGATCGGCTTGCCATTGTCGATTGTCTCAAGCACCGCGAACAGGCGCTGGTGGCGCTGCATGGCGCGGCCGATGGCATAGAGCACCTTGGCCCTGACATAGCCTGAGGCTGCCGACCACTTCGGCAGCGCCTTGGCGGCGGCCGCAACCGCCGCGTCGATATCGGCGGCATTGGCGTCCGAGACGTTGGCCAGCAGCTTGCCGGAAGACGGCTCGCTGGTCTTGAAGGTCTTGCCGCCGGACGCGGCTTTCCAGTCGCCGCCGATGAACAGCGCCTTGCCGAAATCGCGCGCGGCAAGCCAGGCGTCGGCCTCGTTGCGGGCTTCCGGCGCCGGGCCGTATTCCATGGCGTGGTAGCGGTCGAGAATGTTCATTGGGCGCCTCCTTCACCCCTCCCACTTGTGGGAGGGTCGATCGGCTTGCCGATCGGGGTGGGGGTAAATCTCTCAAGCCATCGCGTGGCGATGATTGGCCGAATAGTGTCCCGTCAGATGGTGCTCGAGCTGGCGCTCGATGTCGGTCAAGAGGCTCGACGCGCCGAAGCGGAACAGGTCTGGCTCCAGCCATGGCCGGCCGAGCTCTTCCTTCATCAGCACCAGCCAGTCGAGCGAGGCCTTGGCCGTGGATATGCCGCCGGCCGGCTTGAAGCCGATGAGATAGCCGGTTTCCTCGAAATAGGCCCTGATGGCGCGGACCATGGCGAGGCCGACGGGCAGCGTCGCATTGACGCTTTCCTTGCCGGTCGAGGTCTTGATGAAGTCGGCGCCTGCCATCATCGCCACCATCGAGGCCAGCATGACGTTGCGCAGCGTGGCGAGGTCGCCGGTGCCGAGGATGACCTTCAGATGCGCGTCACCGCAAGCGGCGCGCATCGAGACGATCTCGTTGTAAAGCTCCCGCCACTTGGCCCCGAACACCAGGCCGCGCGGGATGACGACGTCGATCTCGTCGGCGCCGTCGCGGACCGAGGCCTCGATCTCCTGCAGGCGGGTCGACAGCGGCGTAAGGCCATGCGGGAAGGCGGTGGAAACGGCGGCGACATGGATGCCGGTGCCGCGCACCGCATCGACGGCGGTGGCAACGAAGGGATGGTAGACGCAGACGGCGGCCGGGCGGATGGTTTCACCCGATATGCCAAGGCCCTCGACGATGTCGCGGCGGAACGGATTGATCGCCTTGGCGCAGAGCCGGCGCACGCGCTCCTCGGTATCGTTGGAATTCAGCGTCGTCAAATCCATGCAGGCGACGGCGCGCAGCAGCCAGGCCGCCTGGTTGTCGGCCTTTATAGAGCGCCGCTTGGTCAAGCTGGCGACGCGCCGTTCCAGCGCCGAGCGGTTGACGCTTCGCACCGATTCCATGAAGCCGAGATCGAGCTTCATGCCGGGATTGCGCGCAATGCGATGGTCCGGTGGAACGGCTGTGTTGGCGGCGGCACGCGCCGGCAGTGGCGTCACCTTGGACGAGCCAACATCGGCTTCGCGGATTGTGCTGCTCATCTCCTGCCCTTTCATTCAGCGACGTGTGCCGAAGATAGCCCGTGAAGTCGTACTTCACGAGTCCTGCAGACGGTGATATCCGAAAAAGGCGGCGAAAGCAGCAGTTTTTGACCGTATGGTCAAAAACGCAGACTTCGAGATTTCAGGTGCGGCTCAGCCGACGAAAGCGCGCTCGACCACGAAAGTCGCCGGGTGGCTCAGCGAACCTTCCTCGAAGCCGAGGCTTTCGGCCAGTTCCTTGACGTCCTTCAGCATATGCATCGAGCCGCAGATCATGATGCGGTCGGTTTCCGGGCTGAGCTTGTCGATGCCGAGATCGCTGTAGAACTTGCCGGAGCCGATCAGCGCGGTGATGCGGCCCATGCGCGCTGAGTCCTCGCGGGTCGTCGAATTGTAGAGCGTGACGCGTCCAGTGGTCAGTTCGCCGATCAGCGGGTCGCTTTCCAACGCCGCGACCAGCTCCTGGCCGTAGGTGAGTTCCGCATTGTCGCGGCAGGTATGGGTCAGGATCAGCTGATCGAACTTGTCGTAGGTGTCGGGGTCGCGCAGCAGGCTGGCGAAAGGCGCGATGCCGGTGCCGGTCGAGATCATGAACAGCCGCTTGGCCGGCGTCAGCGCGTCGACCACCAGCGTGCCGGTCGACTTCTGGCGCATGATAACCGTATCGCCGACCTGGATCTTCTGCAGTTCGGAGGTCAGCGGACCGTCCGGCACCTTGATCGAGAAGAATTCCAGCTCCTCGTCCCAGGCCGGGCTCGCCACCGAATAGGCGCGGTACACCGGCTTCTCGGCATTGGGCAGGCCGATCATGACGAACTCGCCGGAGCGGAAGCGCAGCGACTGCGGACGGGTGATGCGGAACGAGAACAGCCGATCGGTATAGTGCTTCACCGAGACGACGGTTTCGGCATAGACGTTGGCCGGAATCGGGAACTGCAGCGGTCGGGCGCCGGCGGTGTTGAGAGCGGATGTGGTGTTCATCAAATCCAACCTTCTGGCCCAACCGTGGACGCGGGCGCCAAACTTTCACCTGCACGCCCGGACCATTCAGATCCCGGCGGGCTGTTCGCACACTGCAAAGCGGCAAGCTCTTGTGTCCAGAATTTATTAGTATACAAACGATATTTGCGTCAAGATGCTCCCTTAAAACAGCTTTCCAAACTGGCGCATATCCGTAGTCCGCGCATTTCGGGTTTCGACGATGGAAGAGAATATTTCGGCGCAAGCGCGCAATTCCCGGGGAAATGTCGTCGCCGGTATCGATGTCGGCGGCACCTTCACCGACCTGCTCCTGATCGACGGAAGCGACGGCGGCCGGGTGTATCTGGCCAAGACGCCGACCACGGTGGACAACCAGGCTTTCGGTGTGGTTTCGGCACTCGGCGCCACCGGATTTGCCATCGATAGCATCGACCTCATCGTGCATGGCACGACCACCACCACCAATGCGGTGCTCGAACGCCGGCTGGCGAAAACCGGCATGATCACCACGCGCGGTTTTCGCGACGTGATCGAACTGGGCCGGCGCACGCGGCCGCAGGCCTATGGCATGACCGGCAGCTTCGTGCCGATCATTCCGCGCAATCTCAGGCTCGAAGTCTCGGAGCGCGTCGAAGCATCGGGCGCGGTGCGCACGCCGCTCGACGAGACCGAGATGCGCGACGCAGTGCAGACGCTGATAGCGGCCGGTTGCGAATCCCTGGTCATCCATTTCCTGCATTCCTACGCCAACCCGGCACATGAGCGGCGCGCCGTCGAAATCGCCACCGAACTCTGGCCGAACGGCTACATCACGGCAGGCCATGCGCTGCTGTCGGAAGCGCGCGAATTCGAACGCGGCGTGACCGCTTCGGTCAACGCCTCAGTGCAGCCGATCCTCGAGCGCTATGTCGAGCGGCTGCGCAAGGAATTGGCCGCCAAAGGCTATGCCCGCGACTTCCTGATCATGAACGGCAATGGCGGCATGATCTCGGCCCGCTTCGTCACACGTGAATCGGCCAAGACGGTCATGTCCGGCCCGGCCTCGGGCGTCATCGCCGCCGCCTATACGGGAAAACGCGCCGGCTTCGAAAACCTCGTCACCTATGACATGGGCGGCACCTCGACCGACGTGGCGTTGATCCGCAATGCCGAGCCGGCAGTGTCGAACGAGATCGAGATCGAATATGCGATGCCGATCCATGTGCCGATGGTGGCGGTGCACACGGTCGGCGCCGGCGGCGGCTCGATCGCCCGCGTCGATGCGGCCGGCCTGATCCAGATCGGTCCGGAAAGTGCCGGCGCCAATCCCGGCCCGATCTGCTACGGACGCGGCGGTCTCGAGCCGACCATCACCGACGCCAATCTGGTGCTCGGCCGGCTGGCGCCGAAGAAGCTGCTGGCGGTCCAAAATCCCGTCACATCAGAGCGCGTCACCGGCATTTTCGAAGACAAGATAGGCAAGGCGACCGGCCTGTCCGGCGTCGAGGCGGCGGGCGCGGTGCTGCGGCTCGGCAACATGAAGATGGCGGGCGCCATCCGCATGGTCTCGGTATCGCGCGGCCATGACCCTCGTGATTTCGCGCTGTTCGCCTTTGGCGGCGCCGGCCCGCTGCACGCAACGGCCCTGGCGCGCGAACTCGGCCTGCCCAAGGTGCTGGTACCGGCGCGTCCGGGCATCACCAACGCACTCGGCTGCGTCGTCGCTGACCTGCGCCATGATTTCGTCAACACCGTCAACCAGCCGGTGGCGGTGCTCGACGAAACACAGCTTCGCACCGTATTGGAACGGCACCGGAACGAAGGCGAAGAGCTGATCGGCAAGGAAGCGGTGAAGCCGGAGACGATCCGCGTCACGCACTCCGCCGACATGCAGTTCGTCGGCCAGACCCACATCATCAACGTGCCGCTGCCGTCCTCATCGGTGACGCGGGCAACGCTGCAGCAGCTTTTCGAAAAGGCCTATTTTGCCCGCTTCAAGGTCGAACTGCCGGAAATCCGCGCCAACCTTGTCAATCTCAACACCTCGGTGACGGGCGTCCGCCCGTCGATAGACCTGTCGCGCCTGATCGACCCGGCTGGGCGCGCAACAACGCTCGACGAGGCGCGGCGCGAGATCCGGCCGGTCTGGTACGCCGGCCAATGGCACGACACGCCGGTATACGCGCGTGAAAAGCTGCCGCTTGACGCTGAAATCGAAGGGCCGGCGATCCTCGAACAGATGGATGCCACCACCGTGCTCGAGCCCGGCGACCGCGCACGCAGCGACGCCGACGGCAACATCATCATCGACATTGGCGAGGCCTGAGATGCCAAATCTTGATAGGGCAAAGCTCGACGCCATCACCCTTTCGGTCCTGCAGGCGGCACTGCAGCAGGTCTGCGACGAGATGGACCTGACCTTCTCGCGCGCCGCCTTCTCGCCTGTCATCGCCGAGGCCAATGACCGCTCCGACGGCATCTATTCGGCCGTCGATGGTTCGCTGATCGCGCAAGGCAGCCAGGGCCTGCCGGTGTTCGTCGGCGTCATGCAATATTCGACCAGGACGGTGATCGAGATGATCGCCGATGGCCGGTGCTTGGCCCCGGAGCCGGGCGACATCTACATCGTCAACGACCCCTATCTCGGCGGCACCCATCTGATGGATGTGCGCTTCGCCATGCCGGTCTACCGGGACGGCAAGATTTTCTGCTGGCTGTCCAACACCGGCCATTGGCCCGACATTGGCGGTTCGGTGCCGGGCGGTTTTTCGGCCTCGGCGACCGCAGTCGAGCAGGAAGGCCTGCGACTGCCGCCGGTCAAACTGTTCAAGAAGGGCGTGCTCGATCCGGAAATCTACGCCATCATCTGCTCCAACATCCGCGTTGCCGACCAGCGCATCGGCGACATCCGCGCCCAGGCTGCGGCACTGCTGATCGGCCAGGACCGGCTCAATGGGATCCTGGATCGTTACGGTGATGAAACGGTTGTCGAGGCGATCGCCGAACTGCGCCGCCGCGCGGCCGAGCAGATGCGCGCCAACATCTCAGCCATTCCCGACGGCATCTACCATTCCAAGGCGTTTGTCGATTCCGACGGGGTGGTTAACGAGCCGCTGACCATCGCGCTCGCCGTCGAGAAAAAAGGCAATACGCTGACCTTCGATTTCACCGGCTCGTCAAAGCCCTGCGCCGGGCCGATGAACAGTGTGCTGGCGACGACCTTGTCCTCGGTCTATCTCGCCATGCGCCACATTTTCCCTGATGTGCCGATCAGCGCCGGTGCCTTCGAACCGCTTGAAGTCAAGCGGCCGGAAGGCACGTTCCTCGATGCCAGATATCCGCGCCCCGTATCGGGCTGCGCGGCCGAAGTGTCGCAGCGCATCGCGGAAGCGGTGTTCGCGGCGATGGTGCAGGCGTTGCCGGACAAGGTGACGGCGGCGCCCGCCGGCTCCAGCGGCAATTTCGCGCTCGGCGGCAACGATCCGGCGCGCGGCCGCGACTACGTCATGTACCAGATCTCCGGCGGCGGCTATGGCGGCAATTCAGGCCATGACGGGCTGACCAATGGCTGCTCGACCATCGGCATTTCCAAATCGCCGCCGGTCGAGATCATGGAGCAGGCCTTTCCTGTGCTCTACCGCCATTATGCCCTGCGCGAAGGTTCGGGTGGCGCCGGCAAGCATCGCGGCGGATTCGGGCTCGCCTATGAGGTCGAAATCCTGCGCGGTGACGCCCGTGCTTCTTTCGTCATGGATCACGGCCGTTTCGGCCCCCAAGGCGCACTCGGCGGCAGGGATGGCGCGGTCAACATGGTGACCGTCTTCCGCAACGGCGAGGAACATGTACCACCGCATTTGTCCAAGGAGCAGGACATCGCGCTCAAGGCCGGCGACCGCGTGCGTGTCGGCACGCCGGGCGGTGGCGGCTACGGCGATCCGCTGCAGCGCGATCCGGATCTGGTGCTGCGCGACGTGGCGTTGGGTTACTATACGGTCGAGGAAGCCAACGAAAAATTTGGCGTTGTCCTCTCGGCAGGCGAACTCGGCATCGACCGGACAGCGACGAACAAGCAGCGCGCCGGCTAACGCACGACCAATCGTGAGGGCTTGGTCCGCTCGCCGCGCCGCGATCGCCGCAGCGCATGTCGTTTCCGTCTCCGCCGGGATCATGAAAGCCCGTAGACTTCCCGCTTTCAACGGGGAACTCGAACATGCGTCTTTTCGGTCGTTCCGTGCTTGCCGCTTCCGTCGCTCTCACCCTTGCCACGGGCGCCGCCTCCGCCCAGGACAAAAAACTCAGGATCGGCACCGAGGGCGCCTATCCGCCCTTCAATTACGCCAGTGCCGACGGCACGCTGGGCGGCTTCGACATCGACTTGGGGAAGGCGCTGTGCGCCGAGATGAAGGCCGAGTGCGAGTTCAGCGTGCAGGATTTCGATGGTTCCATACCGGCGCTGCAGGCCGGCAAGTTCGACGCCATCATCAACATCACCATCACGCCCGAGCGGGCCGAGAAGATCGAGTTCACCCACAAATACTACCAGACGCCGCCGGCCATCGCCGTACCGAAGGATTCGACCATATCAGGCACCTCGCCGGACGATCTGAAAGGCAAGGCGCTCGGCGTGCAGACCGCGACCATACACCAGAAATTCGCCGACCAGAAATATGCAGGCTCGACGGTCAAGGCCTATCCGACGGGCGACGATGCCCGCACCGACATGGCCAATGGCCGCCTCGACGCGATGATGGACGGCTCGATCATCCTGACCGAGTGGTTGAAGAAGCCAGACGGCGCCTGCTGCAAGCTGCTCGGCACGCTGACGGCCGATCCGGCCATACACGGCCCCGGCGTCGGCATCGCCCTGCAGAAGGGCAACAAGGAGTTGGCCGACAAGCTCAATGCGGCCATCGACGCGCTGCGCGCCAATGGCAAGTACAAGGAAATCAACGACAAATACTTTTCCTTCGACGTCTACGGCAGCTGAGAACGACAACAAATGCCTTCCGGCAGCGCTGCCTGGCGCTGCCGTTTTTCATGAACGATGGAGATTTCCTTGGCTGAGCGGCGCTCCCCTTTCTACAGCAGCATCGTCGGGCTGGGCGCGACCATGGGTCGTGTCGGGGGCGATTTCATCTCGGCCAAAACTTATTCCGGCATTGCCGACGAGCACCTGAACACCCGCAGGAATGTCGGCGTGCAGGATCTCAGCACGATGGGCAAGATGGATATCAAGGGGCCGGAGGCCGAGGCGCTGGTCAACCATGTCATCGTCAGTAATGCCGCTGCCATGAAACCGGGCCAGGTCCGCTATTCCACGGTCTGCCGCGAGGATGGCGGCATCATGGACGACCTCACCGTGTTTCGGTTGGGCCCGGAGCACTTCATGCTGGTGACCGGCTCGGTCAACCGCCTGAAGATGCTGCCCTGGCTGCAGCATCACGCTCAGGGCCGCAAGGCCTATGTCACCGACATCACGGCGGCCATCGCCTTCCCGACCATCCAGGGTCCGCGCTCGCGCGAACTGCTGAAAGCGTTGATCGCGGATGCCGATCTGGATGGACTGAAGCGCTGGTCGTTCACGTCGGGCCATATCAACGGCACGAGAGTACTGATCTCGCGCACCGGCGTCACCGGCGAACTCGGCTTCGAACTGTTCGTGCCGGCCGACGAGGCGGCCTCTCTCTGGGACGCGCTGATGCGCACCGGCCGTGACTTTGGCCTGAAACCCTATGGCGTGCTGGCGATGTTCACGCTGGGCCTGGAAAAGGCCTATCCGGCGCACGGCATCGACATGGACGAGACCCGCACCCCGTTCCATGTCGGCCTCGACCGCTGGATCAAGTTCGACAAGGGCGATTTCATCGGCCGCGAAGCTTTGCTCAAGGTTCGCGACAAGGGCCTCGACGAGCAATGGGTCGGACTGATCCTCGACGGCGACAAGCCGGCCGCGGCCGATGCCAGGATTCTGGCCGATGGCGAGGACGCCGGCATCGTCACCTACAGCGACCACGGCTATTCCCTCGGCAAGGTGCTGGCCACCGCGCATCTGCGGCTGCCCTTCACGGCTGTCGGCACCGAATTGAGCATTGATATCGGTGGTAAGCCGACGCGTGCGGTCGCGGCGCCGATACCGTTCTTCGATCCGGAAGGGGCGAGGTTGCGAGGTTAGCTGACCCCCATCGGGTGTTTCGGCCATTTTCAAGGTATGCGGGCCGTCAACCAAGCGACCGTCGAAACCTCTGCGGTAGCCGGAACGATCAGCTCTCGCCGTCGATCAGCGTCTCCAGCAGATCGAGCAACTGCTCGAGCTTTTCGTGGCCGAAGCGCTGTTCGATGTCGTCATAAATGACGCGACGCTCCGGCGACAGGGCGTCGATCAGGGCGGAACCGGCGGGCGCAATGGTTAGAACGACGCGTCGGCCGTCGCCTTCGGCCTTGTTGCGGGTGATGAATTTGCGGCCCTCGAGCGCCTTGATGATGCGCGTCAGGCTGGGCGGCAAAACCGAGGCGCGGTCGGCGAGTTCCGTCGCCTCGACCGGGCCGGCTTCGCTCAGCACGCGCAGCACGCGCCATTGCTGTTCGGTCACGTCATGCGCCGCAAGCATCGGCCGAAACCGCGCCATCACCGCTTCGCGGGCATGAAGCAGCGCCATTGGCAGAGAACGACGGGTGTTTTCAGGCAGCAAGAAAAAGAGCCTCCCACGCTTGCGATCGAAAACAGGCCTTCCCTCAGCCGAATCCGCCTGCCAGGGCCCGTTCCTGCCATCCCGTATCGTTGCGCCAAGGCCGATGCAAGACTTGACTTCGTCGGCGTTGCATGTAATTAACGCGTTAACTACAACAAAAGCAATAGACCAGGGAAACGCCGTGCCTCACTTCTCCATCGAGTATTCAGCCAATCTCGATGCCAAGGTCGACATGGGCGAATTGTGCGCGCTGGTGTTGCGCACCGTGCTGGACACCGGGCTGTTCGAGACCGGCGCCGTGCGGGTGCGGGCCTTTCGCGCCGAGGCTTACGCGATGGCCGACAGTCTGCCGGAAAACGCTTTTCTCGACATGTCGTTTCGCATCGGCACCGGCCGCAGCCCTGATGAGAAGAAGCGGACCGGCGAAGCCGTCTTCGCGGCGGTGAGCGAATATCTCGCCGGGCTGTTCGAGACCCCGCATTTCGCCCTGTCGCTCGAAATCCGGGAAATCGACCCGGAGCTGAGTTGGAAGAGAAACGCAATCCACCCGCGACTGCGCGGCAAGTGACGGAACCCGACATGTCCGACCTGCAAGGCAATCTGAACAAGGCCGAGGCCTATCTGGCCCGCTTCAGGCGCGACGGCGTGTTGAACCAGATCGGCGGCGAGGCGGTGCCGGCGCTCGACGGCACGACGTTCGAAACGCTGTCGCCGGTGGACCTGAAGCCGCTGGCAAGTGTCGCGCGCGGCGGGGCTGCCGATATCGACCGCGCCGCCAGGGCGGCGAAGGCGGCGTTTCCGGCCTGGGCCGCCATGCCGGGCGAAGCGCGCAAGAAGCTGCTGCACAGAATCGCCGACGCGATCGAGGCGCGTGCCGAGGAGATAGCCTTCGTCGAATGCATGGATACCGGCCAGGCGCTGAAGTTCATGGCCAAGGCGGCGTTGCGGGGTGCCGAGAATTTCCGCTTCTTCGCCGACCGTGCACCCGAAGCCCGAGACGGCGAGACGCTGCGGACGTCCGGCCAGGTCAACATCACGACGCGCGTTCCGATCGGCCCGATCGGCATCATCACGCCGTGGAACACGCCGTTCATGCTGTCGACCTGGAAGATCGCGCCGGCGCTGGCGGCCGGCTGCACCGTGGTTCATAAGCCGGCTGAATTTTCGCCGCTGACCGCCCGCCTGCTGGTCGAGATCGCCGAGGAGGCCGGTCTGCCGAAGGGTGTGTGGAACCTGGTCAACGGCCTGGGTGAAGATGCCGGCAAGGCGTTGACCGAGCATCCCGACATCAAGGCGATCGGCTTTGTCGGCGAGAGCCGTACCGGCTCGATGATCATGAAACAAGGCGCCGACACGCTGAAGCGCGTGCATTTCGAGCTTGGCGGCAAGAACCCGGTGATCGTCTTTGCCGACGCCGATCTCGAACGCGCCGCCGACGCCGCCGTATTCATGATCTATTCGCTGAATGGCGAACGCTGCACCTCGTCGTCGCGACTGCTGGTCGAAGCTTCGATCTATGAAAGCTTCACCGCCAAAATCGCGGAGAGGGCGAAGCGCATCGTCGTCGGCCATCCGCTCGATCCGAAAACGGTGGTCGGCCCGCTCATCCATCCGGTGCATGAGAAGAAGGTGCTGTCCTATATCGACATCGGCAGGTCGGAGGGGGCCACGCTCGCCGTCGGCGGCGGCAAGGTCGATGGGCCGGGCGGCGGCTGTTATGTCGGCCCGACCCTGTTCACCAACGTCACCAACGGCATGCGCATTGCGCAGGAGGAGATTTTCGGGCCGGTGCTGAGCGCCATTCCCTTCAACGACGAGGCCGAGGCGCTTGTGCTGGCCAACGACACGCAATACGGCCTGACCGGCTATCTCTGGACCTCGGACGTCACCCGCGCCTTCCGCTTCACAGACGCGCTCGATGCCGGCATGATCTGGGTCAATTCCGAGAATGTGCGCCATTTGCCGACACCGTTCGGCGGCGTCAAGAATTCCGGCATCGGCCGCGACGGCGGGGACCATTCCTTCGACTTCTACATGGAGACGAAGAACATAGCCTTTGCGACGACGGCGCACGCGATCCAGAAACTCGGCGGCTGACCGGAGGAAATCAGATGCCCTTGCCCAAGCCCAATCTCTACCCCGCCTTCAACATCGTGCGCCTCAGCCATGTCGAGCTGGCCGTCACCGACCTCGCCAAATCCCGCGCCTTCTATGTCGATACGCTCGGCCTGCAGGTCACCGACGAGACATCGGACACCATCTATCTCAGGGCGCTGGAGGAGCGTGGGCACCATTGCATCGTGCTGAAGAAGGCGGCCACGGCAGAAGCGCGCGACCTTGGCTTCAAGGTCTTCTCGGATGAAGACCTCGACAAGGCAGTGCATTTCTTCGAGGACAAGGGCCTGCCGGTGGAATGGGTCGAGCGGCCTTACCAGTCGCGCACCTTCCGCACCCGCGATCCGCACGGCATTCCGCTTGAATTCTACGCGGAGATGGAGCGGCTGCCGCCGATCCACCAGAAGTATGCGCTCTACAAGGGCGTCAAGCCGCTGCGCATCGACCACTTCAACTGCTTCTCGCCCAATGTCGACGAGTCCGTCGCCTTCTACAACGAGCTCGGCTTCCGGGTGACCGAGTATACCGAGGACGCCAGCAGCGGAAAGCTGTGGGCGGCGTGGACGCACCGCAAGGGCGGCGTGCACGACATCGCCTTCACCAACGGCATCGGGCCGCGCCTGCACCATGTCGCCTTCTGGGTGCCGACGCCGCTCAACATCATCGACCTGCTCGATCTGATGGCAACGACGGGCTATCTGCCGAACATCGAACGCGGCCCCGGCCGGCACGGCATTTCCAACGCATTCTTCCTCTATGTCAGAGACCCGGACAATCACCGCATCGAGATCTACTGTTCGGATTACCAGACGGTCGATCCGGACCTCGAGCCGATCAAATGGGACCTCAAGGACCCGCAGCGCCAGACGCTGTGGGGCGCGCCGGCGCCGAAAAGCTGGTTCGAGGAGGGCAGTGCGTTTGCCGGAGCGAAGGCACGCCAGCCGGATTTGACGGCGTCGCCGATCATAGCGCCGTAGTGGGATTCTAATCAATGTCAGCGTTCCGTCACGCCCCCTCGCCCACCACCATCGCCGGAGCCGCAGCATGAATCCCGCACGGCTCACCACCTTCACCGTCGGCGGCAAGGCGCGCTATGGCGCGATCACGAGCAAGGGCGTTATCGACCTGTCGGCTCGTTACGGCCAGTGGCCGACGCTGCGTGAAGTGATCGAGGCCGGCGCCTTGCGGCGGCTGGCGGAAGCGGCCGAGGCCTTCGCCCCAGATTTCCCGCTCGACGCCATCGCCTATGAAATCCCGATCCCGTCACCGGAAAAGATCATCTGCGTCGGCGTCAACTATCCGGACCGCAACGAGGAGTACAAGGACGGCCAGGCAGCGCCCTCCAACCCGTCACTGTTCATCCGCTTCCCCCGATCTTTCGTCGGCCATGGCGCGCCGCTGGTGCGGCCGCCGGAATCACCGCAGCTCGACTATGAGGGCGAGATCGTCATCGTCATCGGCAAGGCCGGCCGGCGCATTGCCGAGGCCGACGCGCTCGGCCATATCGCGGCGCTGTCGCTGTGCAATGAAGGCACCATCCGCGACTGGGTGCGGCATGCCAAGTTCAACGTCACGCAAGGCAAGAATTTCGACCGCAGCGGCTCGATCGGCCCATGGCTGGTGCCGTTCAGCGAAGAGGCGCAGATCGCCGATATCGCGCTGACCACCCGCGTCAATGGCGAGTTGCGCCAGCAGGACCGCACCAGCCGGATGATTTTTTCCTTCCGCAAGATCATCAACTACATCTCGACCTTCACCACGCTGGTGCCGGGCGATATCATCGTCACCGGCACGCCGGCCGGCGCCGGCGCCCGCTTCGAGCCGCCGATCTGGCTGAAGCCCGGCGACGTGATCGAGGTGGAGGCCGAAGGCATCGGCGTGCTCAGAAACGGTGTCGTCGACGAGGCAGCGCAATGACCCCGGAACAGGTGGAGGACGCCGCGGCACGGCTGTTCGAGGCCGAGCGGTCGCGCCGCCAGATCCGTCTGCTCAGCCTCGATTTTCCCGATGCGACGATGGAAGACGCCTATCGCGTGCAAGCGGCGCTGGTGGCGCGCAAGATCGATGCCGGGCTGAAGCCGAAGGGCTGGAAGATCGGGCTGACATCGAAGGCAATGCAGTACGCGCTTGCCATCGACACGCCGGATTCGGGCGTGCTGTTCGACGACATGTTCTTCAATGACGGCGCGACGGTGCCGGCCGGCCGCTTCATCCAGCCTCGCGTCGAGGCCGAGATCGCCTTCGTCATGAAGGCGTCGCTGAAAGGCCCCGGCGTGACCATCTCCGACGTGCTTAACGCCACCGACTACATCACGCCGGCGCTGGAAATCCTCGATACGCGCATCGAGCGCGTCAATGCCGAGACGAAGAAGGTGCGCACCTTCTTCGATACGATTTCCGACAATGCCGCCAATGCCGGCATCGTCATCGGCGGCCGGCGGCAACGTCCTGATGAGGCCGACATGCGCTGGATCGGTGCCATCGTCTCGCGCAACGCCGAGGTCGAGGAAACCGGGCTCGGCGCCGGCGTGCTCAACCACCCGGCCATGGGCATCGCCTGGCTGGCGGACAGGCTCGCCCGCTACGGCATGTCGATCGCGGCTGGCGAGGTGGTGCTCTCGGGATCGTTCGTGCGCCCGGTCGAGGCGCGGCCCGGCGACACGATCGTCGCCGATTTCGGCAGTTCGGGCACGGTCAGCATCCATTTCGCGAAGGGCTGACGACCCGCCAGTTCTTATCGATCGGCCCTATTCGCCACGCAGATAGGCAATCACCACATCGGCTGCGATGGCCGACATACGCTGGCCGACATCCCTGGTGATGTCGCCTTCGACGCGGCTCTGCACCCAACCGAGGAAAGCAAAGGCGCGCAAGGCCGAAAACAGTGGTAGCGCGGCGATGTCGCGCGCGGTCAGTGCCCGCTCCTGCCGATAGCCGTCGAGCAAAGCGGCCTCGATCAGCGGATAGATCGCCTCATCGCGGTTCTGGTAGAGCGCGACGGCAAGGTCGTACATGTGCCAGCCATGGCCGCAATCGTCGAAGTCGATGATGCGGATCGCGCCGTCATGGACGAGCACATTCTCGCGCACCAGATCGGCGTGGATGATGCCGAAATTGCGGGCGCTGCGTTCATGCTCCGACAGCACCTTCACGGCCTTTTCCCGCGCCTGGAAAACCAGCTCGCGATGAGGGCCGTCGAGGAAGGGCGAGGTCTCGAAGCGGCCCCAATTCGGGTTCGCGCCGAAGAAGCCATCGAAATCCCAGGCATGGCGGGCAAAGCCGGCGGGCGGCGTCCAGGCAGACGTGACATTGTGCATGTGGGCGATGGTTCGGCCCATCGCGGTAAAGACCTGTCTAGCCTGCTCGGGCGTAAAATCCAGCGGCACGCCTCGCGCGCCGACGGCGCGGCCTTCCAGCCAGCTCAGGCAATCGACTTGCCGGGGTTGCATTGAGGCGTTCGCGCTGGCAAGCACGAACAGATCGCCGGCCGGCGTGGCGACCGCAGATGGCGTGGCGATGCCGGCCGATTGCAGAAAGCCCATCCATTGCAGTTCCGAGCGCAGGGCGGCATCCGTGTGATAGCCAAGCCGATGAATGCGCATGGCGGCCGGCTGGCCTGTTGGCAAGATGACGCGAAACACCGCGTTCTCGCGGAATTTCAGCAGCTCCGGCTCACCCTCACGAATACCCCAATGGGCGAGCGCACGCCTGGCAAGCTCGGTGACATCGGCTGCCGTCTCGGGCTCGGATTGCGTGGAAACAGCGTTCACGCCTTCACTCCGCCGACTTCACCCAGCACCTCGTCGAGGACGCCGATCAGGACGTCGGCATTGTCGCGCGAGAACGGCATGGGCGGGCGGATCTTCAGCACATTGCCGTGGATGCCGGTCTTGCCCATGAGCACACCGCGGTGGCGCATGCGGTTGGCGACCTGCTCGGCAATGTCGGGCGCCGGCTCGCGCGTCTCGCGGTCGTGGACCAGCTCGGCGCCGAAGAACAGGCCGGCGCACCTGACCTCGCCGATGCATTCATGCCGATCCGCCAGCGGGCGCAGCAGCCCGAGCGCATAGGCGCCGACGTCACGTGCGTTGGCGACGAGATCTTCCTGCTCGATGACGTCGAGGACGGCATTGGCCACCGCGCAGGAAACCGGATTGCCGCCAAAGGTGTTGAAGTAACGGAAAGCGTTGCGGAAGGTCGCCAATGTGTCCTTGGTGGTGACCACCGCGGCGACCGGATGGCCGTTGCCCATCGGCTTGCCCATGGTGACGATGTCGGGCACGAAGCCAGCGCGCTGGTGGCCCCAGAAATGGCTGCCGGTACGGCCGAAACCAGGTTGCACCTCATCTGCGATGACCAGTCCGCCGGCGTCACGCACCGCGCGCATCGCGTGGTCGAAAAATCCGGATGGGAGCGTCGGAAAGCCTTCATTGGCGAGCAGCGGACACAGGATGATGCCGGACAGGCCGATGCCATCCTGCTCCAGCGAGGCGATGGCTTCGCGCACCGCGTCGCCAAAGGCTTTGCCGTTGGCCATCGCATCCTGATGGCGATAGCTGTCAGGCGCCGGCACCAGCCTGACATTGCGGGCGCGGCCACCGACCGGCGGCATGCGGGTGCTGAGCTGCGAAACCGCCGTGGTGTTGCCATGGTAGGTGGCGTCGGTGGCGATGACGCCCATGCGGCCGGTGGCGGCCTGCGCCATGCGCAGCGCGATGTCGTTGGCCTCACTGCCGGTGCAGGTCAGGATGGCGGACGACAGGCTGGCATCGAAGGTCGCGGTCAGCCGCTCGACATAATCAAGGATGGCGGTGTGCAGATAGCGCGTGTGGGTGTTGAGCAGGCTGGCCTGCCGGCACAGGGCTTCGACCACATGCGGGTGGCAGTGGCCGACATGTGCGACATTGTTGTAGGCGTCGAGATATTTCCGACCATCGGCATCGTAGAGCCAGACGCCTTCGCCGCGAACCAGATGCACGGGCTCGTCGTAGAACAATTGCGATTTCGCGCCGAGCAGGCGGGAACGCCGGCTAACCAGTGCTTCTTGCGATTGGCTCATTGCGTCTTGAAACTCCGTTGTGTCCAGCTAACCCGTCAGGCCTTCGACAGGCCCGCATCCAATGCTTCGCCGATCTTCGTCACATCGGCAGCGCTGATGATGAGCGGCGGCGACAGGATGATGGCGTTGCCCGACACGCGCAGCATGACGCCGGCCTCATAGGCGGCCTCCGAAACCACGGCCATGGTCTTCTTGTCGGCAGGCTTTTTCGTCGTGCGGTCCGAGACCAGCTCCAGCGCCGCCATCAGGCCCTTGTACCTGACATCGCCGACGATCGCATGCCTGGCCTTCAGCCCCTCCAGCGTGGCCGCGAGTTCGACGCCCCGTGCCGCAGCGTTCTCGTTCAGGCGAAGCCGTTTGGTCTCGGCAAGCGCCGCCAGACCCGCCGCGCAGCCGACCGGGTGGCCGGAATAGGTATAGCCGTGGCCGATCGCACCAAAACTGGTCTTGTCGGCCTCGAAGACATCGGCGACTTTTCCGCCGATCAAGGTCGCGCCGAGCGGGAAATAGCCTGACGTGATCGCCTTGGCGATGGTCATGAAATCCGGCTTCACGCCGGACAGACGCGAGCCCGACCATGCGCCGGTGCGGCCGAAGCCCGTCACCACCTCGTCGGCGATCAGCAGGATCTCGTGGCGGTCGCAGATCTCACGCACCAGTGGCATGAAGCTCTCATGCGGAACGATGACGCCGCCGGCGCCGAGAACCGGCTCCATGATGAAAGCGGCGATGGTGTCGCCGCCCTGGAAGGCGATTTCGTCCTCCAGCGCCTTGGCGCACAGTTTCGCCAGCCGCGCTGGGTTGGTCTCATCGAACGGGTTGCGGAAGGTCCAGGGCGCGGGAATGTGGAAGACGCCGGGCAGCAGCGGCTCGTAGTTGCGACGGAAATTGGCGTTGCCGTTAACCGACGCGCCGCCAAAATGCGTGCCGTGATAGCCCTTCTTCAGGGCGAGGAATTTTGTCCGGTCGGCCTGGCCGCGGATCTTCCAGTATTGCCTGGCCAGCCGAAGTGCCGTTTCGACCGAATCCGAGCCTCCCGAGGTGAAGAAGGTCCGCACCATGCCTTCCGGCTCGAACCATTCGCAGAGTTCGTAGGCGAGTTCGATCGACGGTCCTGTCGAGGTGCCGCGAAAACCGGAATAATAGGGCAGCGCCGAAAGCTGGTCGGCGATCGCCTGCTTGATCGGGTCGCAGCTGTAGCCGAGATTGACGTTCCACAGGCCGCCGACGGCGTCGAGCACAGTGTTGCCGGCGATGTCGGTGACCATCACACCCTCGCCTTTCATGATCACCTTTGGCGGGTTGGCCCGCATCTCGGCTGGATGCGCCATCGGGTGCCAGATTGGCTTGGCGTTGGTTTCGGTGAGAAAATTGATGTCGCGCATAGAAGGCTCCGCAAAAAAATCTCAGACAACTGGGACGAGGCCGAAATGACCGAGGGCTTCGGCATAGGAATGAGCCGGGCGAGCGACGTCGAAATGGACCGTGCGCATGCCGGCAGCACAGCCGCCATCGACATTGCGCCGCTGGTCGTCGACGAAGACGCAAGCGCCGGCAGGCAGGCCGAGCGCCTCGGTGACGAAGGCATAGGCGCGTGGATCGGGCTTGAGGATGCCGGTATAGGTGGCGTCGACGATGAGGTCGAACAGGCCGAGCAACGGCAGCCGCCGGCGGAAATCGGCGCCGTAGAACAGGTCGAGTTCGTTTGACAGGATCGCCAGCCGAAAACCCGCCGCATGCACCGTGCGAATGGCGCTGTCGGCCTCGGGCCGCACCACCTTTTCCGGCTCGGCGCTGCGCGCTCGTTGGACGAAGGTCTCCATCGCCTGCCAGTCCTCGCCGATGAGCTGACCGACCTCACTGGTGCGGGAGCGCCAGTAGTCGCGCTCGCTGATCTCGTCGGCCTGCATGGCGCGCCACAGCGGATCGCTGCCCGGATCGAACGGCCCGCGCCATTGCAGCGTCCCCGGCGCGAGGCCGAGCGCCTGTTCGGTCAAGGCATGCGTCTCGAACAGCGTCCGGGTGACGACGCCGCCGAAATCGAGGACCAGTGCCTGGGCCGGAACAGCGCTCACGCTGCCACTCCCTCGGCCGGCTTGCCGCGCGGGATGATGCCTTCCTCGACCCAGCGGTCGAAGATCTCGAGCGCCTTGTCGACGAAGTCGTCGCTGTTGATATGGGCGTCGATCTCGTGGAACTCGACCCCGGCGGGAATAGCCCTGCGCATTTCATCGGCGAAGGCAGCCAGGGCTTCGGGGTCATAAAGCGGCTCACCCTGCGTATCCCATTCCTGGATGCCGCCGGTAGGCAGGATGAAGGCGGAGCGGCCTTTCGCGGCACCCAGTTTGGCGGCGATGGTCCTGGCGACCTGGCGGCGATCGTCGGCATCGACGGTGATCGACGCGATCAGCCTGTTGTGGGCATGAAACGGCCGCGTCGAGAATTTAGCCGGCAAATCCTGCCAGGTCGGCAGATCGACCATGTCGACCGCCCCGGGTGCGGCGATCTGCGGAATGCCGCGAGCGCCAGCATTCTCCAACCGGTCGGTGCCGGAACTGACGACAGAGCCCGCAAGATGATTGGTGATTTCCTGCAGGCTGAAGTCGAACACCGCGCAAAAGTGGTCCTGACCGGCAATCGATTCGAAGGCGCGGCCGCCCATTCCGGTGGTGTGGAAGACGGCAACGTCATAGCCGCGCCGTTCCAGCGCCGGCTTCAGCGTCTTCATGTAGCGCAGGCAGCTGCTGCCGAGCGAGGTCATGCCGATGGTCGGCCCGATGGCCGGTGCCGAGGCGCGGTCCTCAAGCACGATCCTGGCCGCGCCGACGACCGCGCCGCAGGCCTGCGACAGGACCAGCCTGCAGATCGAGTTGAGGCCGTACAGTCCGCCCGCCCAGAGGATCATCATCAGGTCGGGCGCGACGCGCTCGGGCGGGATGAGGTGCGAATAGGCGATGGTCGAGACGACGAATTTCGGCACGCCGAGCGGCAGGCAAAGCGCCACGTCGAGCGCCAGATCGGTTCCCATCGAGCCGCCGATGGCGATGAAGGCGTCGATCTCGCCGTTTTGATAGAGCTTGCGAACCAGTTGGACGGCGCCGCCGGCCATCAGCGTCATGGCGGTGTTCTCATCACCGCTCGAAACGATCTCGGCGATCGTCACATCCACCGCCCGCGCCACGGCGTGCTTGTCGTGGTCCGGGCTGTAGGGCGGGTCGCCGAGCACGCTGACATCCATCATCACGGCGCGGCCGCCCGATGCCTCGATGCATTGTTTCATGAACAACAGCTCTTCGGCCTTTGTGTCGCCCGTGCCGATGACCAGGATGCGGGCCGCAGTCTCCGAGGGCATCAGGCCTGCCTCCTCAAGATTTGCAGGTTTTCGCCGTTGAGGCGCATGGAAATCTCCCGTGCCGCCTCCCTCACGGCAAGTCCCCGCTCCGTGATCGCGGCTGCCGTCGTTCTGGCCTTTGGCGCCGCCACCGCGATGGTGCCGAGCGCAAAGCCATCCGCCGCGCGGATTGCCGCCGCGACGCTGATCACGCCTTCCTCATAGCCCTGGTCGCAGATCGAATAGCCGCGCTCGCGCGCCTCGCCCATGGATCTTGAGATGGCCGCTGCCTCGATCAGCGTATGGGCCGTGAAGGCGTCGAGCGAACCCGTCAGGCACGCCTTGACGGTCTCGTCGCGGGCGAAGGCCAGATAGGCGATACCCGACGCGGTCGAATGCAGGGGCAGCAATTGACCGATGTCGATGTTGACCCGGTTCGCCCATGCCGGATGCTCGACATGGACGGTGACCAGCTTGTCGACGCCGAATTCCGACAAATGCACGGTCTCGGCCGTCGATGCCGCAAGCTCCCGCACCAGCGGAACAGCTGTCTGCAGGAAGGGAAAGCGCGCCTCGCGGAGGCGCGCCAGCCGCGACAGGCCGGCGCCGAGGCGATAGTGCCGCGTGCCGATATCCTGCTCGACAAAACCATGGCCGGCCAGCGCAACCAGCAGCCGCCGTGTCGTCGCCTTGTCGAAGCCCGAGCGGCGCGCCAGATCGGACAGGCCGAGCTCGGGCTCGTCGACGCTGAAGAGCTCCAGAAGCGAGATCGCTTTTCCGACCGTACTCAAATTTGCCTCCCGGTTCGGGACAATCATTTAACGTGTGAATTAACTTGACAGGCATCGGCATTGTTTGCAAGTCTATATTCAAAATAACGGTTCAAATAACGAACCAACCGCCAGAGTGCATGGGACAGGCCATTCGGCCGGCGAGCCTGAGGGTTTGCAAACAGGAGGGATCGATGACAGCAGTTGCAGAACAGGCGCCGGCCAACAGGCTGCGCAAGAACAGTCTTGGCGTCGGCGCCATCACCTTCATGGTGATTTCGGCGGCCGCCCCGCTCACGGCCGTCGCCGGCGGCACGCCGCTCGGCATGCTGATGGGCAATGGCGCCGGCTTTGCCGGCACCTATCTGATCGTCACCATCCTGCTGCTTTTGTTCGCGGTCGGCTATGTCGCCATGTCACGCCATGTCGGCAATGCCGGCGCCTTCTATGCCTATGCCGCGCGCGGCCTCGGCAGCATGGCCGGCGGCGCCACGGCGCTGATCGCCATCCTGTCCTACAATGCCATGCAGATCGGGGTCATGGGCCTGCTCGGCTCCGCGACGTCAGGCCTGTTCGCCGGCTGGGGCATCAACCTGCCCTGGTGGGTGTGGAGTTTCATCGCCATCGCGCTGGTCGCCGTGCTCGGCTATCGGCAGGTCGACCTCTCCGCCAAGATCCTGACGGTGCTGGTGCTGTGCGAATATCTTGTGGTGCTGGTCCTCGACATCGCCATCCTCAAGACCGGCGGCGATAGCGGCCTGTCGGCGGCGCCGTTCAGCTGGAGCCAGATCACATCGGGCTCGCCGGCCATCGCCATTCTGTTCTGCTTTGCCGCCTTCATCGGTTTCGAGGCGACGACGATCTATGCCGAGGAAGCTCGCGATCCAAAGATCACCATTCCGCGCGCCACCTATTTTTCGGTCGTGCTGATCGGCGTCTTCTACATGCTCACGGCATGGCTGATGGCGGTCGGCGCCGGTATCGACAAGCTGCTGCCGACGCTGCAAGGCCTGCAGGATCCGACGACCTTCCTGTTCGGCCTGTCCGACCGCTACGCCGGAACGATGCTGTCGCAGGCGATGAGCATCCTGTTCGTGTCGAGCCTGTTTGCCGGCGTGCTGGCGTTCCACAATGCGGTTGCGCGCTATATCTATGTCTCGGGCCGCGAAAAACTGTTGCCGCAGACGATTGGCGTGACGCATGCGGTGCACCAGAGCCCGCATGTCGCTTCCGTCATCCAGAGTGTGCTCGCTGCGGTCGTCGTCGGCCTGTTCGCCGTGCTCGGCCTCGATCCGGTGCTGGCGCTGTTTTCGTGGCTGACCAATGTCGCGACGCTCGGCGTCATCGTGATGATGGCGGTGGCCTCGCTGGCCGTGGTGATGTTCTTCCGCGCCAACCCGGCAGCCCAGGAGAACGCGCTGAAGACCACCATCCTGCCCGGGCTGACCTTCATCGCTTTCGTCATCATCATCTACCTGATCGTCATCAATTTCGGCAGCCTGTCCGGGGCGGGCGGCTTTCTTGGCGTGTTCCTGCCGGGGCTGGTGCTGATCGCCGCGATCGTCGGCCTGCTGCTGGCCAGCGCGCTGAAGAGCCGCGATCCCATAGCCTTCGAAAACCTCGGCCAGCCGCTGAAAGATTGAGAAAAGCAAAGGGGCGGCGTGCCACGCCGCCCTTACACCACAAGGGGAGTGGCGGATTTGAGCTTTGCCGAAAATATCACCGTCGAGGCTTTGGAAGCCGATCCCTATCCGATCTATGCAGAGCTCAGGCGCAGTGCGCCTGTTGCTTTCGTGCCCGCGGTCAACCTGTGGTTCGTCACCCGCTGGAAGGATGTCGAGAGCGTCGCCAAGTCGCCCGACATCTTCTCCGCCGTCGTCGGCTCGTCGCCGGTCGAGCGCTCCTTCGGCAAGCCCACCATCCTGACCACCGATGGCGAGACGCACAAACAACTGCGCCAAGGCGTCGATCCGAAATACCGGCCGCGCACCGTCGCCGCCTATGCCGGCGACCTCGTGCGGTCGATTGCCGAACCTTTTCTCGACCGGATCGCCAACCAAGGCTCCGCCGAGCTGATGGCCGATTTTTTCGAACCGGTGTCGACGCTCAGCCTGGCACGCTCGCTCGGCCTTGCCGACATCGACATGCCGACGCTGCGCCGCTGGTTCTATGGCCTTGCCCAGGGTGCCATCAATTTCGAGAACGACCCGAAGCGGCAGGAGATCGCCGACGCGATCAGTGCCGAGGTCGGCGACGCCATCTTTCCGACGCTGGAAAGGCTTGTCCACGCGCCGGATGATTCCGCGCTGTCGCATATGCTACATGACGGCATGCCGGAGGGCACGACGCGGCCGATCGATTTTTTGATGCCAAGCATCAAGGTCATCCTGCTTGGCGGCATGCAGGAGCCCGGACATGGCGCCGGCTCGATCCTGGCCGGTCTGCTGGCCCATCCGGAGCAGATGCGGCAGGTGCTCGCCGATCCCGACACCTTCGTGCCGAAGGCGGTTGACGAGGGCTTGCGCTGGGTGGCGCCGATCGGCACCCAGACGCGGCAGACGACGCGGGTGGTGGAGCTTGGCGGCGTGACGATCCCGGCGGGTGCCGCGGTCGCCGCACTTGTCTCCTCGGCAAGCCGTGACGAGAGCCGCTTTGCCGATCCAGACCGCTTCGACATCAACCGCGACGAAGGCAACCATGCCGCTTTCGGCTTCGGCATCATTTCTGTTCGGGCCGGTTTTTCGCACGCGAGCAGATGTGCCTTGCGGTAAGGCTGTTGCTCCTGCGCTTCCCCGATCTCAGCCTTGTGCCTGGCAAGGAGCCGGTGTTTCGCGGCTGGGAATTCCGCGCGCCAACCACATTGCATGTTTCCCTGGGAGTCCGTCACCCATGATCAGTCAGAATGCCATCGACACGCTGCGCAGGACGGAGATCGGCGCACGGGGCCTGTTCATCGATGGCGTGCAGATCGAGGCAACAAGCGGCGCAAGCCTGCCGGTGACGTCGCCGATCGACGGCCGACCTTTCGCCAGCATCGCCGACGGCAACGCCGCCGATATCGACCGCGCCGTGAAGTCGGCGCGCAAGGCGTTCGAGAAGGGCTCGTGGTCGCGATCAGCGCCGGCCTTTCGCAAGAAGGTGCTGACGAAATTCGCCGAGCTGGTCGAAAAGCATGCCGACGAGCTCGCCGTGCTCGGCGTGCGCGACAATGGCACCGAGATCGGCATGGCCTACAAGGCCGAACCGCTCTCGGCCGCCGGCACCATCCGCTACTATGCCGAGGCGATCGACAAGGTCTACGGCGAGATCGCGCCAACGGCCGACAATGTGCTCGGACTAATCCACAAGGAGCCGCTCGGCGTCGTCGGCGTCATCGTGCCGTGGAACTTTCCGCTGATGATCGGTGCCTGGAAGATCGCGCCCGCACTTGCCGCCGGCAATTGCGTGGTGGTCAAGCCGCCGGAGATCGCTTCGCTGACGCTGCTGCGGCTGGCCGAATTGGCAAGCGAGGCCGGACTTCCCGCCGGTGTGCTCAATGTCGTCACCGGCCGTGGCGCGGTCACCGGCGAAGCGCTCGGCCTGCATATGGATGTCGACGCCATCGCCTTCACCGGCTCGGGGCCGGTCGGCCGACGGCTGCTCGAATATTCCGCTCGCTCCAATCTGAAGCGCGTCTTCCTCGAACTCGGCGGCAAGTCGCCCAACATCGTCTTTGCCGATGCTCCCGACCTGAAACAGGCGGCGGTCGTCTCGGCCAACGGCATTTTTCGCAATTCCGGCCAGGTCTGCGTCGCCGGCTCGCGCCTGCTCGTCCAGGCGTCGGTCTATGACCGTTTCATGGACGAGCTTCTCTTGGCAACGACCCGGCTGAAAGTCGGCGACCCGCTCGATCTCTCCAGCGACATCGGCGCGGTATCGAGCGCCGAACAGCTGGACAAGAATCTCGGTTTCGTCGCCAGGGTGACGAAAGAAGGTGCCCGTCTCGTCACCGGCGGCAAGCGGATTCTCACCGAGACCGGCGGCAGCTACATGGCGCCGACGATCTTCGAGAATGTCACGCAAGACATGCAGGTTGCCCGCGAGGAGGTGTTCGGGCCGGTGCTCGGCGTCATGCGCTTCGAGACCGAGGAGGAGGCGGTGCGGCTTGCCAATTCGACCGTCTACGGGCTCGCCTCGGCGGTGTGGACCGCCAACCTCTCCACAGCACACCGCATGGTGCGCGCCATCAATGCCGGCGTCGTCCACGTCAACACCTACGGCGGCGCCGACATCACCGTGCCGCTCGGCGGCGTCAAGCAGTCCGGTTTCGGCCGCGACAAGTCGCTTCACGCGCTGGAGAAATATTTGGAACTGAAGACGGCGTGGATCGCGCTTTGACGGCACGCCGGGCTCTCTGAGAATCTGACGACCTCCAGAGGCGCGCAAGATCGCGCCGCGACCCGCTGCGGCCGGTCAAGCGGCGGCTTTTGCTCGCGCTCTTGAAAATTTTGAGAGAATATTCCCGGCTTTGGCGAGAACGGCGAAACCCGTTCTTTGATATAAACGATAGAATTTCTGAGGATGTGACCAAGGCTAGGCAATCCGCCTCGCTGCCATGACTTCACAACCACAGAGATCAATCATGTCCGACTTCAAGAACACTTTGCCATCTTCCCCGGGGTCAACCGTCAACCGGCGCAGTGGCCTTGCTCTGCTGTTCGCCTCGGCCGTGGCGATCGGCAGCCTGATGGCGCCCGGCGCATCGTTCGCCGAGGACAAGAAGGCGATCAAGGTGGGTATCATCAGCGGTGAGGACGAGGATGTCTGGCGAGTCGTCGTCGCCCAGGCCGCCGAAAAGGGCCTCTCCATCGAAACCGTGGTGTTCAACGACTACACCCAGCCCAATGAGGCGCTGGAGCGCGGCGAAATCGACGCCAACGCCTTCCAGCACCAGCCCTATCTCGACAACCAGATCAAGACTCAAGGGTATCATATCGTGCGCGTCGGCTATACCGGCGTGTGGCCGATCGGCCTCTACTCGAAGAAGTACAAAGCAGTCGCCGACCTGCCCGAGGGCGCGGTCGTCGGCGTGCCGAACGATCCATCCAATGAAGGCCGGGCGCTGCGCGTGCTGCAGAACGAGGGCGTGATCAAGTTGAAGGACGGCACCGGCATTCTCGCCACCACCGTCGACATCGCCGAGAACGCGAAGAAGGTGGTGATCAAGGAACTCGACGCCGGCATTGTCGGCCGCTCGGTCGAGGATCTCGACGCGGCCGTGGTCAACACCGACTGGGCGCTGAAAAGCGGCCTGACGCCGGAAAACCGCATCGCGCAGGAGCCGATCGCCGACAATCCCTACCGCAACTTCATCGCGGTGAAGGCCGGTAACGAGAACGAGGCCTGGGTGAAGACGCTGGTCGCCTCCTATCAGAACGAGGCGGTGAAGGCCGAGTTCGACAAGGTCTACAAGGGCACCGGCCTCAGCGCCTATTGATCCGATCGTCGACCGGAAGCCCGGTTCGAGAGCAACAGCGGTCCGCGCTCAGGCGCGGGCCGCGATTGCGTTTTCGGGAACAGGAACAATCATGAACCAGCATATCACGGCATCCGGAGAAACCGCCGATCCGACCCATGGCCGGCCCGACGCGTCTCAGGACGTCGTGCGCCTCGTCGAGCTGAAGCGCCGCTTCGGTGTGACAGCGGCGCTCGACGGCATCTCGCTGACCGTGCGCAAGGGCGAGATCCTCGGTATCATCGGCCGCAGCGGCGCCGGCAAGTCGACGCTGATCCGCTGCCTGAACGGGCTGGAACGGCCTGACTCCGGCGAGGTGTTCATCGAAGGCCGAGAGATCAGCCGGCTTGGCGAGCGCGAGCTGCAGCCGCTGCGGCGGCGCATCGGCATGATCTTCCAGCATTTCAACCTGCTGTCGGCCAAGACCGTCGAAGACAATGTGGCGCTGCCGCTGAAGATCGAGGGCCGCTCGAAGGCCGAGCGACTGAAGCGCGCCGCCGAACTGCTCGACCTCGTCGGCCTGTCCGAGAAGGCAAAAGCCTATCCGGCGTCACTGTCGGGCGGCCAGAAGCAGCGTGTCGGCATCGCCCGGGCGCTGGCAGCACGCCCGGCGCTGCTCTTGTCGGACGAAGCCACCTCGGCGCTCGATCCGGAAACAACGCGCTCCATCCTCGCCCTTCTCAAGGACATCAACCGGCAGCTTGGGCTGACCATCCTTCTGATCACCCATGAGATGGAGGTGGTCCGCTCGATCGCCGACCGCGTTGCGGTGATCGACGCCGGGCGCATCGTCGAGCAAGGGCCGGTCTGGTCGGTGTTTGCCGACCCACAATCAGACATCACCAAAAGCCTGCTCGGCGCCATCCGGCCGCAGCTGCCAGCCGAACTGGCGGCCCGGCTGCTGCCGGCGGCCGGCGCGGAGACGATCCTGCGCGTCGACGTGGCCGGCGATGCGGCACGCGGCCCGTTGCTGTCCGACCTTGCCACGGCTGTTCCAGGCGCCTTCCGCCTCATCCACGGCGGCATCGACCATATCCAGCAACAGCCCGTCGGCACGCTGTTCCTGTCTGTTCCCGGCAGCGATGCAAATCATCTCGCTGACATCATCACATTCCTGAAGACCCGCCAGGCGCGGGTGGAGGTGCTTGGCCATGTCGCCGATCCTGTTTGAACTTCTGCTGCGTTCGATCTGGGAAACCGTCCTGATGACAGCCGCCTCCGGCCTCATCTCGCTGGTCTTCGGCCTGCCGCTCGGCCTGGCACTGATCGCCACCGAACGCGGCGGGATTGCCGAAAGCCTGTGGGTGAACCGGGCGCTCGGCGCCGTCATCAACGGCTTCCGTTCGGTGCCCTTCATCATCCTTCTGGTGGCACTGATCCCGGTGACGCGGCTGATCGTCGGCACCTCGATCGGCACATGGGCAGCCATCGTGCCGCTGTCGATCGCCGCCACACCCTATTACGCGCGCATTGCCGAAGTGTCGTTGCGTGAGGTCGACCGTGGCTTGATCGAGGCGGCGCGCGCCATGGGCGGCAACCGCTGGACGATCATCCGCGAGGTGCTGGTGCCGGAAGCCCTGCCCGGCATCGTCGCCGGCTTCACGGTGACGCTGGTGACGCTGATCGGTGGCGCGGCCAAGGCCCGCCCCAAAGGCGCCCGCGGCCACCCCGCCCACCCCAAACACAAAGGCTATAAAACAATTTATTACTGCCGAAAGATAGCGGTGGTGTAAGGGGTGG
>NZ_JBVVQX010000007.1:0-133381 GCF_055811675.1 Mesorhizobium sp. WSM4808 | reverse complement strand
CGGGGGCCCCCCCCCCGGGGGGGGGGGGGGGCCGCGCCCCGCGCGCGGGGGGGGGGGGGGCGCGCGGGGGGGGGGGGGCCCGCCGCGGGGGCCCCCGCCCTGGCCCGCCCCCCCGGGCCCGGCCGGCCTCGGCGACCTCGCCATCCGCTACGGCTATCAACGATTTGAGACGTCCGTCATGATCGCGGTGGTCATCGTGCTGATCATCCTGGTCTGCGGCATCCAGTGGGCGGGGGACCGGCTGGTGGCGAGGCTGGATCGGCGGGGGTGAAAGACTGGCTGATGGCACGGCCGCGTACGGGATAGGCGGAGGCCTTCCCGCCACCAAACCGTCTGACGCCCGGCTTCACCCGCCAAAGCTGCCCAGCCGCGTCGGCTGCGTATAGCTGCGGTCGACATAGAGCAGGGCCGAGCCGCCGCTGCCGTGCCGGACGTCGATGACGCGGCCGATCATGACATTGTGCGTGCCGACGACATGTACAGTCTCGATCTCGCAATCGAAATTGACGATCGCATCCGAGAGTGCCGGCGTGCCGGAGGTCAGCGTCTGCCAGCGCGCCGAGGCGTAGCGTGCCTCCATGTCCCTGGCCGCGCCAGCGAAGTTTCCCGCCAGATGCATGTGGTCATGCGTCAGCACGTTGACGCAGAAGCGCTGGTTGGACAGGAACATGGCGGCCTGCGTCGAGCGCCCGTTCATGCACACCAGCAGCATCGGCGGCTCGTCGGAGACGCTGCACATGGCGGTGGCGGTGAAGCCGCCGCGCCCTGCCGGGCCATCGGTGGTGACGATGTTGACCGGCGCACAGACCCTCGCCATGGCGTCGCGGAAATCGGCTTTCGAAATCTGCGTGGCCATCTGGTTTCACTCGGCCGTTGAGACAAGCGGATTGAACCAGGTATCGCCCGTCCAGCCATTCTCGTCATAGTCGGCCATGCAGGTGTCGACGAGCTCTTCCATCGCCTTCAGCCGCCCGCCGCGTTCAGCTCCTTTCAGCACCTGCAGCCGCACCTCTTCCGGCGCGCCGGCATAGTTGAGCTCGTAGAGCGCGTGGCGGCCGCCGAACTCGGTGCCGGTCGCGTCCCACAAAAGCTTCATGATCTTGATGCGCTCGATGTGGCCCATGTCGTTGGAGCCACGCACATATTGCGCCAGATACTTGTCGATCTCGGGGTTGTTGAAGTCGCGCACCGACGACGGCAGGTAGATCAGCCCGGACGCGATCACCCGGCGCACGGTGTCGATGACGCGCGGATAGGCTTCCGACATAAAGGTGCGGTAGGCGAGCGCGGCTTCCAGATTGGGCAGCACCGCGCCATTCGCCCACGGGATCGGGTTGTAGGCCATGGCGTTGGAAAAGCTCCAGAACATGTGCCTGAGCGCGATGACCTCGCCCAGTGCCGCCTGGTTGCCGCGGAAAGCATCGCCGCCCGTGGCGCGCAGCGCCTTGGCCAGCAGGCCGGCGAGGAAGTCGAGCTTGACGGCGAAACGCGTGCAGCCCTGGAAGCAGTAGCCATGCATGAAGCCGGACGCCGGGTGGAAGGACAGGATTTTCTGCGCGTCGCGCAGCACCAGAACGTCCTCCCAGGGGATGAAAACATTGTCGAGCACCAGGATCGCGTCGTTCTCGTCGAAGCGCGACGACAGCGGATAGTCGAAGGGCGCCGCCACCGTGTTGGCCGTCTGCTCGTAGGAGACGCGGCAGAACATCTTTATCCCCGGCGCATTCATCGGCACGATGAACATCACCGACAGCGACGGATCCTCAGTGATCGTCGCCGAGCCCTGCGCCAGAAAATTGTAGTGGGTCAGCGCCGAGGACGTCGCCACCACCTTGGCGCCGGAGACATAGATGCCGGCATCCGTCTCCCTGGTGATGTGGACGAAGACGTCCTTCACCTGTTCGGCCGGCTTGTGGCGGTCGATCGGCGGATTGACGATGGCATGGTTCATGAACAGTGCGGCTTCCTGGGCACGCCTGTGCCAGGACAGTGCATTGTCCTTGAACGGCCCGTACCAGTCGGCATTGGCGCCGAGCGTGTTCATCAGCGCCGCCTTGTAGTCGGGCGTGCGCCCCATCCAGCCATAGGACATGCGCGACCACTCGGCGATCGCCGTCTGCTGGGCGGCGAGTTCGCCAGAGGATTTGGCAACGCGGAAATATTTGTGGGTGTAGCCGCCCGAGCCGGTGTCGGTCGGCGAGGTCAGCGTGTCCCGTCGCAGGGGATCATGCAGCGCATCGTAGAGGCGCGCCAGCGACCGCGCCGAATTGCGCATCGACGGGTGCGTGGTGACATCGGCAATGCGTTCGCCATTGATATAGACCTCGCGGCCGTCGCGCAGGCTCTCCAGATACTCAGCCCCGGTGAACGGGCGTGCCTTATCAGTGCGGAAGTCTTCTGATCGCATGATGGTCCTCCTCTTGAGTCGCAACACTAGCGCCTTGGACATGCATCGGTTATGGACGGAACGGCAAAACCGATTGGACTTTTTCAGGCGCCATGAGCCAGAATTCCATCCCCGACTTCTTCGTCTATGGCGAGCCGGTGAGGCCGCTCGATGTCGGTTTCCTGCATGTCGAGACGGTTCTTGCGCGCAGCAATATCCATCTTGGTCAGGTTGCGGCGCACAAACATCCGCAGATGGGCCAGATCACCTACTGGACCAGCGGCTCCGGCACCTACCGTATCGAAGACCGATCCTGGGACTTTTCGGCGCCTGCCGTCAGCTTCGTGCCGAGCGCTGTCGTGCATGGCTTCTCGATCGGACCCGGCACCGACGCCATCGTCGTCTCGGTCGCCGACGGCGCGCTCGCGGCTATCGCCGCTCACAGCCTGCTGCCGCTGGACAGGCCGGTCTTTGCCGACGGTCTGCCACGACACGCAGCGTGGGCGAGACTGGCGGCGGTGCTGGAGATGATCGCCGCCGAATATGCCGAGGCGCAAGCCGGCAATGACAGGGTCCTGCCGTCGCTGATCGCCGTCGCACTCTCCCACATCGCGCGCCTCAGCCCCGGCGTGACCGCCTCCGCCGCCTCTTCCGATGCTTCGCTGGCGCGGGGCCTGCGTCGGCTCGCCGACGCGCATTTCCGCGACAACTGGCCGGTCGATCGCTACGTCGAGGCGCTGGCCACCACGCCGCATCTTCTCGACAAGGCTGCCCATGCGGTGCTGGGCGCCGGCGTCAAGCGGGTCGTCAGCGAAAGGCGGCTGCTGGAGGCCAAGCGTCTGCTGCTGTTCACCGTACGCACGGTGGAGGACATCGCCTACGAGATCGGCTTCGACGACCCGGCGTATTTTTCACGGTTCTTTCGCGCGCGGGTCGGCGAAGCGCCCGCCGCCTGGCGTAGGAAGCACTTGCAGGGCCATTGATCCTGCGTGAAATGCAGACCCGTGACGCGCAATTCTCCATGTTGCAGCCACAGCCACTTTCTCGTGAAGCTGAACGGGTTGATCCCTTCGCCTGTCTGCCTAGGTAGAAAGGAGCGGCGGGCGCCACGCAAATCTGACATCGGACCAATCTGACAGTCGGCATGATATTTTCCTGCATTCAAAAGCTTGCCCTCGCTGTTCTCTGTGTCGGCATCCAGTCTTCCTGCGTCGTTCCCGACGATACGTCGCGTATCGCCAAGGTTGATCCAACGGCGGCGGCCGCCCGCAAGGAGATGGTCGGCCTCAGCGAAGCCGATGTTCGAATGTGCGCCGGGTTTCCGACCGCCACCGCCGACGCCGGCCGATCGGGCCAGATCTGGACCTACAAGCGCATCGTCCAGCGCGGCAATCTCAGCATTGTGGTTCCGACTTTGGCGGTCGGCGCGATCCCCGCGGTCGGCGGCTCCGTCAATGTCGCTCCCGGCGGTTATTGCGACACGCAAATTCGCATAGTCGACGGCCGCGTCGCCGAAGTTGCCTATGCCGGCGACAACAATTTGCCGAACAGGCGCGACGCGCTTTGTGTCAGCACGGTGGACGCCTGTGTGACCTATGCCCGTCAACACGGTCAGAGGCCGGCGGCCAGATAGCCGGCGGCAGCGAAACGGCGATGACGGTCACGCAAACATCGTTGAGGGCTTGACTGACCCGCCGGACAGAATACGCTAGCGCAAAAATACCGGCTCTGATCGCCGGGCGGCAAGAATGCCTCGTATGCCTCGCCCTTCCGGCGCTGGCTGCGAGGCATTGTCATTTTGGGGATCTGTTTGAAACGGCGTATCGAGATCGGCATCCTGTATTCCCGCTCGGGGAGCTATCAGCTCGTCTCCGATGCGTGCCGCATCGGCGCCATGCGCGCCATCGCCGACATCAACGCCGATCGCAGCTCAGGCATCGAACTGGTGCCGGTCGAGCGCGATCCGCAAAGCAATGCGGACCGCTACGCGACGCTGTGCGAGGATATTTTCAGGACCAGCAGCGCGCGCCATGTCGTCGGCTGCGTCACCTCGTGGAGCCGCAAGGAAGCCATTCCGGTGCTCGAGAAGGCGGGCGGCATGCTCTGGTACGCCTGCCCCTATGAGGGCTTCGAGGCCAACGAGCACGTCGTCTACATGCACGCCTGCCCCAACCAGCATCTGGTGCCGCTGATGGCGCATGTCGTGCCGCGTTTCGGCGCCAACGGTTTCCTGCTCGGCTCGAACTACATCTGGGGCTGGGAGATGAACCGCGTCGCGCGCGACCTGATCGCGGATGCCGGCGGCAAGGTGCTGGGCGAACGCTATCTGCGCATCGGCGAGACCGATGTGTCGCGGCTGATCGCGGAGATCCGCGCCACGCGGCCGAACTTCATCCTCAACAACCTGATCGGCACCTCGTCCTACGCCTTCCTCGCGGCCTATCGCGACCTGGGTCACGAGGATGCCGCCTTCAGTCCCGAGACTTGTCCCGTCATCTCCTGCAACCTCACCGAAGGTGAGCTGCCGGCGATCGGTGAATCCGGCAAGGGACATCTGTCGGTCGGGCCGTATTTCGCGCCGCGGCCGGCCGCCTTCGCCTCGTCTTTCGAGGCCTCCGCCTATGCCTCCGTGCAGGTGATGGCCGACGTGCTCTCCAGCAATTCCGAAGCCGGTCCGGCGGAATTTTCCAGAGCCTTCGCAGAACGCCGCTTCTCCACCCGGCTCGGGCCGATCGCCATCGACGCGCATTCCCAGCACGCGACGCTGCCGGTGATCATCGGGCGCATCGCCGATGGCTTCTTCGAGGTCGTCAGCCGCGAGGACGAAGTCGCGCCAGACCCGTATCTGTCGCGCTACGACCCGGCAAAAACATTCGGCCGCCCGCGCCTGAGGGTGGTATCGTGACGAGAACCCCACGCATCCCCAATCTCGGCGGCGCCAGGGCCTTCATCCTGCATCGCCCGCATCCGACGGTGCAGGCGATCACCAGGCAATTGTCGGCCATCGGCCTGATCACACTGGACTGCTGGCCGGAATTGCCGCCCGAGGCGTTGGCCGCTGATTTCGTCTTCTTGGACGCCGATCTCGGCTTTGACGAGCAATTCCCGTGGAAACCGGGCGAAGCGCCGATGCCGCTGGTGGCTCTGATCGGCTCGGAGGCGCCTGGCCGCATCGAATGGGCGTTGTCGCACAAGGCCGACGCGCAACTGCTGAAGCCGGTCGGCAATGCCGGCGTCTATAGCGCGCTGCTGATCGCAAGGCAGAGTTTCGAGGCGCGAAAACATCTGGCCAGCGAGATTGCCTCGCTTCGCCAGCGCGTCGCCGAGCGCCAGACCATCGTGCGCGCGGTGACGGCACTGGCGAAAGGCGCCGATGACGGCCGCGCCTATGCGCAGCTTCGCTCGCTGGCGATGAGCTGGCAGATCAGCGTCGAGGATGCCGCGCGGCGGATCGTGGCCATGACAAGTGAAGAAGCAACGGGGGAAGAAGGCGGCGATGACCAGTCCCATCGCGCCTGATCTCACCGCACCAGGGCGCATGCCGGTCAAGCCGCGCGCCGGCGTCTGGCGCCGGCTGGTCAGGCGCCGTCTGGCGCTGCTCGGGCTGGTCATCGTGGCCATCGTCGTTGCCGGCGCCGTGCTGGCGCCATGGCTGACAGGCTACGATCCCAACGAGCAGATGTTCGACGGCCTGACCATCGAGGGCTCGCCCTTGCCGCCGGATGCAAAATTCTGGCTGGGCACCGACCTGCTCGGCCGCGACCTGTTGACCCGCATCCTCTACGGCGCCCGCACCTCGCTGATCATCGGCATCGTCGCCAATGGCGTGGCGCTGTTCATCGGCACGCTGGTCGGCGTTCTCGCCGGCTATTTCCGGGGCTGGATCGGCAGCGCGCTGATGCGTTTCACCGATTTGATGATGGCGTTTCCGGCACTGCTGCTCGCCATTTGCCTGGCTGCGGTGTTCGAGCCGAGCCTGTGGATCGTCGCTATGGTCATCGCCCTGGTCAACTGGGTGCAGACCGCCCGCGTTATCTACACCGAGACCTCTTCGCTCGCCGAACGCGAGTTCATCGACGCCGAGCGCACCATCGGGGCGAGCGCACCGCGCATCCTGTTTCGCCACATCCTGCCGCATCTCCTGCCGACCATCATCGTCTGGGGCACGCTCGGCATTTCGACCACGGTGCTGTTGGAGGCGACGCTCTCCTTCCTCGGCATTGGCGTGCAGCCGCCGACCGCGTCCTGGGGCAACATCATCTTCGAGAACCAGACCTATTTCCAGGCCGCACCCTGGCTGGTGTTCTTTCCCGGCGCGGCGATCCTGGCGCTGGCGCTCGCCTTCAACCTGATCGGCGACGCGCTGCGCGACATCCTCGATCCGACGCAAAGGGGCCGGGCATGATCGCCTATCTCGGCCGCCGCCTGATCCAGTCGCTGCTGATCCTGCTCGGCGTCTCGCTGATCACCTTCGCGCTGCTCTATCTCTTGCCGGCCGACCCGGTGCGCCAGATCGCCGGCCGCAGCGCCACGCCGCAGACGGTCGAGAACATCCGCCAGCAGCTCGGCCTCGACCAGCCCTTCATCGTCCAGTACTGGCGCTATCTCACGAAGCTCGTCAGCGGCGATCTCGGCCGCTCCTACATCCAGCGCTCCGAGGTCACCGAGCTGATCGTCTCACGGCTGCCGGCCAGCTTGTTGCTGATGGTCGGCGCCATCCTGTGCGAGCTGCTGCTCGGCCTGAGCATGGGCCTGATCGCTGCCGTCAAGCGCGGCACCGGCACCGACCAGACGCTGATGGTCGCCTCCTTCGTCGGCGTCTCGGCACCGCAATTCGTCGTCGGCCTGCTGCTGCTCTATGTCTTTGCCGTGCGGCTCAGCTGGTTTCCGATCGGCGGCTACGGCACCTGGCGTCATCTGGTGCTGCCGTCGCTGACCATGGGCATCCTCGGCGCCGGCTGGTACGCCCGCATGATGCGCTCGTCGATGATCGACGTGCTGAGCCAGGATTATGTGCGCACCGCCCGCGCCAAGGGTCTGGCGCGACGCGCCATCCTGTTCCGCCACGCCTTGCCCAACGCCATCCTGCCGGTCATCGCAATGATCGGTATCGATATCGGCATCTTCATGGGCGGCATCGTCGTCGTCGAAAGCGTGTTCGGCTGGCCCGGCATCGGCCAGCTCGCCTGGCAGGCCATCCAGCGCGTCGACATCCCGATCATCATGGGCGTCACGCTGGTGTCGGCCTTCGCCATCGTGCTCGGCAATCTGCTGGCCGACGTCATCGCGCCCTTCATCGATCCCCGCATCAAGCTCAGATGAAATGAAAACCAAACAGAGAAAGGGAACATAAAAATGAAAAAGTTTCTCGCATCCACGGTAGCGGCATCGGCGCTGGCGCTGATGCTCGGCATGACAAGTGTTCGCGCCGAGGACACCGTCGATCCGAACGCCAAACAGGGCGGCGCCATCACCATCACCTACAAGGACGATGTCGCCACGCTCGATCCGGCGATCGGGTATGACTGGCAGAACTGGTCGATGATCAAGAGCCTGTTCGACGGGCTGATGGATTACGAACCTGGCACCACCAATTTGAAGCCCGACCTTGCCGAGAGCTACGAGATAGCGCCCGACGGGAAGACCTTCACCTTCAAGCTGCGCCATGGCGTGAAATTCCACAATGGCCGCGAGATGACCGCCGACGACGTGAAATATTCGCTCGACCGCGTCACCAATCCCAAGACCCAGAGCCCCGGCGCCGGCTTTTTCGGCTCGATCAAGGGCTATGACGATGTCGCCGCCGGCAAGGCCGAGAGCCTCTCCGGCGTCACCGTCGTCGATCCCTACACGGTCAAGTTCGAGCTGACCCGGCCCGACGCCACTTTCCTGCATGTCATGGCCATCAACTTCTCGCATGTCGTGCCGAAGGAAGAGGTCGAGAAATACGGCGCCGATTTCGGCAAGCATCCGGTCGGCACCGGCGCTTTCAAGCTCGCCGAATGGACACTCGGCCAGCGCATCGTCTTCGAGCGCAATGCGGACTATTGGCACAAGGGCCTGCCGCATCTGGACAAGATCACCTTCGAGATCGGCCAGGAGCCGATCGTTGCGCTGCTGCGCCTGCAGAAGGGCGAGATCGACGTGCCCGGCGACGGCATTCCGCCGGCAAAATTCCAGGAGGTGATGGCCGATCCGGAGCAGAAGGCACGCGTCGTCGAAGGCGGCCAGCTGCACACCGGCTATGTCACCATGAACACCACCATGGCCCCGTTCGACAATGTGAAGGTGCGCCAGGCGGTCAACATGGCGATCAACAAGGCACGCATCATCCAGATCATCAACGGCCGCGCTGTGCCGGCCAACCAGCCGCTGCCGCCGTCGATGCCCGGCTACGACAAGGAGTACAAGGGCTATCCCTATGACGTCGCCAAGGCCAAGGCGCTGCTTGCCGAGGCCGGTCATCCCGATGGTTTCGACACGCAATTGTTCGCCATGAACACCGATCCCAACCCGCGCATCGCTCAGGCGATCCAGCAGGATCTGGCGGCGATCGGCATCAAGGCCAGCATCCAGTCGCTAGCTCAGGCAAACGTCATTGCCGCCGGCGGCGACAAGGCCGGCGCACCGATGATCTGGTCCGGCGGCATGGCCTGGATCGCCGACTTCCCGGATCCGTCGAACTTCTACGGCCCGATCCTCGGCTGCGCCGGCGCGGTGCCGGGCGGCTGGAACTGGTCGTGGTACTGCAACAAGGATCTCGACGCCAAGGCGGCCGAGGCCGACTCGGTGGTCGACCCGGCCAAGGCCGGCGAGCGCGACAAGATGTGGAGCGCCATCTACGACAAGGTGATGGAAGACGCGCCCTGGGCGCCGGTCTTCAACGAGCAGCGCTTCACCATGAAATCGGCGCGCATGGGCGGCGCCGACAACCTCTATGTCGACCCGGTCCATATCCCGATCAACTACGACAATGTGTACGTAAAAGATGTGCAATAACTGCGACTACACCATCCACGGGCGCCAACATCATTTCGGCTGGGACAATTCGTTTGTCCCGGCCGAGCGGGTGGCGCCCGGCTCGACCATCGAGTTCCAGTGCCTCGATTCCTCCGGCGGCCAGTTGCAGGCCGACAGCACGGTCGCCGACGTCGCCAGGCTCGACTTCGCCACCGTCAATCCGGTGACTGGGCCGATCTTCGTCGAGGGCGCCGAGCCGGGCGATGCACTGAAGGTGACGATCGAGATGTTCAAACCATCCGGCTTCGGCTGGACGGCCAACATTCCCGGTTTCGGGCTGCTCGCCGACGACTTCAAGGAGCCGGCGCTGAACATCTGGAAATACGACGCTGTCTCGCTCGAGCCGGCGCTGTTCGGCAAAAATGCGCGTGTGCCGTTGAAACCCTTCGCCGGCACCATCGGCAACGCGCTGGCGGAAAAGGGCCACCATTCGGTGGTGCCGCCAAGGCGCGTCGGCGGCAATCTCGACATCCGCGATCTCGCCGCCGGCACCACGCTGTACCTGCCGGTGGAAGTGGCGGGCGCGCTGTTTTCGGTCGGCGATACCCATGCCGCGCAAGGCGACGGCGAGGTCTGCGGCACGGCGATCGAAAGCCCGATGGACGTCGTGCTCAAGCTCGATCTGGTCAAGGACGCCAGGCTGAAGACGCCGCGCTTCACCACGCCAGGCCCGGTGACGCGCCATCTCGACGCCAAGGGTTATGAGGTGACGACGGGCATCGGCCCGGACCTGATGGCGGGCGCCAGGGAAGCGGTCGCGCAGATGGTCGACCTGCTCGCCGGGAGGTACAAGATCGACCCGGTCGAAGCCTATATGCTGGCCTCTGTGTGCGGCGATCTCAGGATCAGCGAGATCGTCGACATGCCGAACTGGGTGGTGTCGTTCTATTTTCCGCGCTGCGTGTTTGAATGACTGGAGGTCGGCGCCGTGGGGAGGTCGGACCGAAGGTCCGGGTGGGGGTTGCGCCTGCAATGATCAGCGAAACCAAATCCATCCTCGACATCGCCAACCTCTGCGTCAGCGTGCGCGGCGAGGATGGCGAGCGCGAGGTCGTCTCCGACCTATCGCTCACGCTGAGCCGCGGCGAGACGCTCTGCATTGCCGGTGAATCCGGCTCCGGCAAATCGATGACCGCACTGGCCATCATGCAATTGCTGCCGCAGCCCGCAGCCCGCATATCGTCTGGGAAAATCCATTTGGGCGATACAGATCTGACGACTCTCGACGAGCGCCGGATGCGGCGCATTCGCGGCGACCGTATCGCCATGATCTTCCAGGAGCCGATGACCTCGCTCAACCCGGTGCTGTCGATCGGCCGGCAGCTCACCGAATCCATCGAGGCACACACCAGCCTGTCGCAGGGCGAAGCTCGTCAGCGCGCCATCGAGGCGTTGAAGGCGGTGCGCATTTCGGAAGCCGAAAGCCGGCTAAAGCAGTTTCCGCACGAGCTCTCCGGCGGCATGCGCCAGAGGGTGATGATCGCCATGGCGCTGGCGCTCGAGCCGGACGTGCTGATCGCCGACGAGCCGACGACGGCCCTCGACGTCACCGTGCAGGGCGAGGTGCTGGAGCTGCTGCGCGACCTGCAGCGCCAGCACGGCACCAGTGTCATCCTGATCACCCACGATATGGGCGTCGTCGCCGAAATGGCCGACCGCGTCATCATCATGCGGCATGGCCGCATGGTCGAAGAGGGAAAAACCGCTGACATTTTTGCCAGGCCGCAAGCCGACTACACGCGCGAGCTGCTGGCCGCCGTGCCGCGCATCGGCAGCGGTATCGGCCGCCAGAAATCCAGGGATGCCGAGACGGCGATGCCGGCCAATGTCGCCGAAGTCAACGATCTGCATGTCCGCTTCGACTTGCATGGCGGCTTCTTCGGCCGGGTCACCCGCCGCGTCCACGCGGTGGAAGGCGTGACCTTCTCGATCGCGCCCAACGAGACGCTGGCGCTGGTCGGCGAATCCGGCTGTGGCAAGTCGACCACCGCCAAGGCGCTGGCCGGACTGGTGCCCTACAGCGGCGATATCGCGGTTGGCGGGCGCAATCTGTCCGGCCTTGGTCGCGACGAGCGTAAGGCGGTGCGCCGCGACGTGCAGATGATTTTTCAGGATCCCTACGCCTCGCTCGACCCGCGCATGCGCGTCGGCGAACTCGTCGCCGAGCCGCTGCTGATCCATGGCATCGCCTCGAAGCAAGAGCGCAGTGACCGTGTCGCGGCGCTGTTCGAGCGCGTCGGCCTGTCGGCCGATCAGATGGAGCTCTATCCGCATGAATTCTCCGGCGGCCAGCGCCAGCGTGTCTGTATTGCACGCGCTCTTGCGCTGCGGCCGAAGCTGATCATCGCCGACGAAAGCGTCTCGGCGCTCGACGTTTCGGTGCAGGCGCGCGTGCTCGATCTGTTGAAGGAATTACAGCGCGAATTCGGCGTCGCCTATCTCTTCATCTCGCACGACATGGCTGTGGTCGAGAACATCTCCGACCGCGTCGCCGTCATGTATCTCGGCCAGATCGTCGAGATGGGCACGCGCGACCAGGTCTTTTCCAACCCGCGCCACCCCTACACCAGACGCCTCATCGAAGCCGTGCCGGTGCCCGATCCAGCCAAGCGAAGAAGCCGCTTCGCCCGCCTCGACCAGGAGATCCCGAGCGCCACCCGCAGGATCGGCGAGGCGCCGTTGAAACTGGCGCTGAGGGATGTCGGCAACGGCCACCTCGTCGCCGCCGAGGGCTGAGCCGGCACTGCCGCCGGCGGTTCACGTGTTTGTGTCTCTATCTCGCGCTCAAGGCTCGCGTTCCGCCGCCAAACCGTATCGCTTCGAGCACGAAATCCCTAACGGCCTCTTGCCCTCTGTCCCTATCTTCCTCATGTTCAATACCATTGCGATGATCGATCGTAGGAGGGTCGGTCGGATTCATCGCTATGGGAGGAAGTCAACCATGAAGGTAAGCCTTTTCGTTTCCGCGGCACTTCTCGCCGCATCCGCGATCCCTGCCTCGGCCGCTGAAATTTCCGACGGCAAGGTCAAAATCGGCATTCTCAACGACCAATCGGGCGTCTACGCCGATTTCGGCGGCAAGTGGTCGGTCGAGGCGGCCAAGATGGCGGTCGAGGATTTCGGCGGCAAGGTGCAGGGAGCGCCGATAGAAATCATCAGCGCCGATCACCAGAATAAGCCCGATATCGCCTCCAACATCGCGCGGCAGTGGTACGACACCGAACAGGTCGATGCCATCATGGAACTGACCACCTCTTCGGTGGCGCTCGCCGTCCAGGGGATCTCCAAGGAAAAGAAGAAGATCGACATCGTCACCGGCGCGGCAACCACGGAGCTGACCGGCAAACAATGCTCGCCCTATGGCTTCCACTGGGCCTATGACACACATTCGCAAGCGGTGGGAACCGGCGGCTCTCTTGTGCAGCAGGGCGGCGACAGCTGGTTCTTCGTCACCGTCGACTATGCATTCGGCTATTCGCTGAAGGATCAGACCACCAAGTTCGTCGAGAGCCATGGCGGCAAGGTGCTGGGCGAGGTGCGTTATCCCCTGGGATCGACCGATTATTCGTCCTTCCTGCTGCAGGCGCAATCGTCGGGTGCCAAGGTCATCGGCCTGGCCAATGCCGGCCTCGATACCTCCAACTCCATCAAGCAGGCGGCCGAATTCGGCATCGTGCAGGGCGGTCAGCGTCTTGCCGCACTCCTTTTCACGCTGGCCGAGGTGCATGGGCTTGGCCTTCAAGCGGCGCAGGGCGTTGTGCTGACCGAAGGCTATTATTGGGATCGCGACGACAAGAGCCGCGAATTCGGGCAGCGCTTTTTCAAGCGCACCAACCGCATGCCGAACATGATCCAGGCCTCGACCTATTCGGCGGTGACGCAGTACCTGAAAGCGATCGACAAGGCCGGCACGGACGAGACCGAAGCCGTCGCCAAGCAACTGCATTCGATGCCTGTGGACGACGCCGCGATAACCAACGGCCAAGTGCAGGCGGACGGCAACATGGTCCACGACATGTACCTCTATCAGGTCAAGTCGCCAGCCGAGAGCACCAAGGAGTGGGACTACTACAAATATCTCGCCACCATTCCTGGCAACGAGGCCTTCCTGAGCGAAAAGGAAAGCGGCTGTCCGACGGCCGGCCAGTGATCGGCGCGGCCGATGGCGCCGACTGACCTGAGCGCGAACGAGCCGCCTGTGGTGCTTTCCGCCCGCGGGTTGCGGCGTGACTTTGCCGGCTTCATCGCCGTGAAAAACGTCGATCTGGATGTTCGCCATGGCAACATCCATGCCCTGATCGGACCCAACGGCGCCGGCAAGACGACTGTCTTCAACCTGCTCACCAAGTTCCTGGCGCCGACCAGCGGCAGGATCGAGCTGCTTGGCCATGACATCACCCGCACGTCGCCGGCCAGGGTCGCGCGGATGGGCCTGGTGCGCTCGTTCCAGATATCGGCGATTTTTCCGCATCTCAGCGTGCTCGACAATGTGCGCGTTGCCCTGCAGCGGCCGGGCGGGCTCAGCGTTCAGTTCTGGCGCTCGCTGGCGGCGCTCGACCGGCTGACGCCGCGCGCCGAGGAATTGCTGCGCTCGGTCGGTCTCGACGACGCCAGGAACAGGCTCGCCGGCGACCTTTCCTATGGCAGGAAACGCGTGCTCGAGATCGCCACGACCTTGGCGCTCGATCCGAAAGTGCTGCTGCTGGACGAGCCGATGGCCGGCATGGGGCACGAGGACGTGGCCACGGTTTCCGACCTTATCCGTTCGGTGGCCAAGGATCGCGCCGTGCTGATGGTCGAGCACAATCTGACTGTGGTGGCCGACCTTTGCGACTGGATAACGGTCATGCAGCGCGGCGAGGTGCTGGCCGCCGGCGACTACGCCACGGTCAGCCGCGACGAGCGCGTCAAGATCGCCTATATGGGCACCGCCGATGACTAGTACCGCACCTCTGCTTGCCGTCAGCGGCCTCAACGCCTGGTATGGCGAGGGCCATGCGCTGCACGGCGTCGATCTGGAAGTGTATTCCGGCGAGACGGTCACACTGCTCGGCCGCAATGGCGTCGGCAAGACGACGACGCTGCGCGCCATCATGGGGCTGATCCGCAAGCGAACCGGCGGGATCGCCTTCGACGGCCAGGATCTGATGCGGCTGCCGCTGCACCGCACCGCGCATCAGGGCATCGGCTTCGTGCCGGAGGAGCGCGGTATTTTCGCCACGCTGACCGTCGACGAGAACCTGGTTCTGCCGCCGGTCGTGGCCGAGGGCGGCATGAGCGTCGAGGAGATATTCGATCTGTTCCCCAATCTGAAGGAGCGGCGCAACAGTCCCGGCACCAGGCTGTCGGGCGGCGAACAGCAGATGCTGGCGATCGCGCGCATGTTGAGAACGGGTGTGAAAATGCTGCTTCTCGACGAGCCGACGGAGGGGCTCGCTCCCGTCATCGTGCAGCGCATCGGCGCGTTGCTGGCGACGTTGAAAAAGCGCGGCATGACGATCCTGTTGGTCGAGCAGAACTTCCGCTTCGCCAGCCGTGTCGCCGATCGTTTCTATCTGATGGAGCACGGCAAGGTGGTGGCAGGGTTCCCGGTCGGCGAGCTGCCGGACCGCATGACGCAGCTCCACGAAGTCCTGGGTGTATGATGGCGCCATGACGATGATCTTCGGAATCCCGGTTCAGGCTTTCCTCGGCCAGTTGCTGGTCGGCCTGATCAACGGCTCGTTCTACGCCATGCTGAGCCTGGGCCTGGCCGTCATATTCGGCCTGCTGCGGGTCATCAATTTCGCCCATGGCGCCCAATATATGCTCGGCGCCTTCGTCGGCTATCTGCTGCTCACCTATCTCGGCATCGGCTACTGGCCGGCGCTGATCCTTGCGCCGCTGATCGTCGGTGTCTTCGGCATCGTGGTCGAGCGCCTGGCGCTGTCGCGGCTGTACGATCTCGACCCGCTCTACGGGCTGCTCTTCACCTTCGGCCTCGCGCTCGTGCTCGAAGGCATCTTCCGCTACTATTACGGCGTCTCGGGAAACCCCTACGCCGTCCCGCCGCTGCTTTCGGGAGGCACCAATCTCGGCTTCATGTTCCTGCCCAATTATCGCGGCTGGGTCGTCGTTGCCTCGCTGATCGTCTGCTTCGGAACCTGGGTGCTGATCGAGAAGACCAGGCTCGGTTCCTACCTGCGCGCCGCGACGGAGAATCCCCGCCTCGTCCAGGCTTTCGGCGTCAACGTGCCGTTGCTGCTGACCCTGACCTACGGCCTCGGCTCCGCGCTGGCTGGGCTTGCCGGAATTCTGGCAGCGCCGATCTATCAGGTGAGCCCGCTTATGGGGTCGGATCTCATCATCGTCGTCTTCGCCGTCGTCGTGGTCGGCGGCATGGGATCGATCCTTGGCGCCATCGTCACCGGGTACATGCTCGGCCTTGCCGAAGGCCTGACCAAGGTCTTCTATCCTGAGGCCTCCAACCTCGTGGTCTTCGTCATCATGGCCATCGTGCTTCTGGTCCGGCCGGCCGGCCTGTTCGGAAGGGACGCCTGACATGTCGGAAGAGACATCTGACATGTCGGAACTGACGCTTCGCGAGACATCGGCCAAAACCTCGGCACGGCTTGAATGGACGCTGGTCGGGCTCGGCATCCTGGCGCTGCTGGTGGCGCCTTTCCTGGTCTATCCGATCTTCCTGATGAAGATGCTGTGCTTTGCGCTGTTTGCCTGTGCGTTCAATCTCCTGCTTGGCTACACCGGGCTGCTGTCGTTCGGCCACGCCACCTTTTTCGGCGGCGCCGCCTACTTCACGGCGCATGCCGTCAAGGTCTGGGGCTGGCCGCCGGAAGCCGGCATTCTGCTCGGCATGGCGGGTGCGGCCCTGCTTGGCTTCGTCATGGGCTTCTTCGCCATTCGCCGGCAAGGCATCTATTTCGCCATGATCACGCTGGCGCTGTCGCAGATGTTCTTCTTCTTCTGCGTGCAGGCGCCGTTCACGCAAGGCGAGGATGGCATCCAAGGTGTGCCGCGCGGCATGCTGCTAGGCGTCCTCGACCTGAACGTCTCGCTGAACATGTATTATTTCGTGCTGGCGGTGTTCCTCGTCGGCGTCTTCGCCATGTGGCGCATCGTCAATTCGCCGTTCGGCATGATCCTGCGCTCGATCCGCGAGAACGAGAACCGCGCCATTTCGCTGGGCTATTCCGTCGCCAACTACAAGCTCGGCGCCTTCGTCATGTCGGCGGCGCTGGCCGGGCTGGCCGGATCGCTCAAGGCGATCGTTTTCCAGTTCGCCACGCTCACCGACGTCACCTGGCAGATGTCGGGCGAGGTGATCCTGATGACGCTTCTGGGCGGCATCGGCACCATGGTCGGGCCGATCATCGGCGCCAGCCTTGTCATAGGCCTGGAAAACACGCTTGCCACTTCCGGCTTTCCGGTGACCATCGCCACTGGCCTGATCTTCATGGTGTGCGTGCTCGTCTTCCGGCGCGGCATCGTCGGCGAATTTTACGCGCGGATTTTCAAGCGGGCGGGAAAGGACTGATCAGCTGCAGGTTGATGGGACGCGGCTTGCGCGTGATGACGCATGCGTCTCCCCAATGAGCACCTGTCCGGACACTTCAGAAAGCTATAGACCTCGATCAAATCGATGCGACTGCTTGCGACCTGGGGCAATTGCGACTCCATCGGAACGGGTGAGCACTGCTTTGGGCAAATCGTGATGCGCGCATTCTTTCGATTGCTTGTCGTTGTAATCGTGGCGTCCGGCGTGACCGGTTGCACCAGTATTTCCTACTACGCGCAATCCGTGCAGGGCCATCTGCGGATCATGACGGCGCGCCAGGATGTCGGAAAACTGATCGAGGATCCGTCGACGCCGAAGGCATTGCGCGCGCGAATGGCATCGGCGAGCGCTATACGACAGTTCGCAACGGATGAACTGGCGCTGCCCGACAACAACAGCTACCGCAGCTATGTCGACATTGGTCGGGATTCGGTGACATGGGCTGTCTTCGCCGCGCCGGCATTTTCGCTGACGCCGCGAACATGGTGTTTTCCTGTTTTCGGCTGTGTTCCCTACCGGGGGTATTTCTCCAGGAAGTCCGCGACTGAAACCGCTGTCGAACTTCAAGGACAGGGCATGGACGTCTATGTGACGGGCATCACGGCATATTCCACGCTTGGCTGGTCGAGCGACCCGCTGCTCAGCACGATGTTCGGCCAGGATGAAACCAATCTCGCAGCGCTGGTGTTCCATGAACTGGCCCACCAGCGCGTCTACGTGCACGACGATTCCGCATTCAACGAGGCGTTCGCTGTCGCCGTTGAAACGACCGGCGTGAAAAAGTGGCTGCGCGCGACTGGCGACACCGCCGCATTGCGCCGTTACGAAGCTGCCCGGAGGCGCAAGGCTGAATTTCTTGCGCTGGTGTCGCGGACCCGCGACGAGCTGACGCAAGTCTATTCCAACTCCGGCACCTCGGAGCAAAAACTGGCCGCGAAGACGGCCGCGATTGAACGGCTGCGGATGCGCTACCGACACATGCGCGACAGGCGCTGGGGCCGATACCGGGGATACGATGCCTGGTTCGCTTCCCCGATCAACAATGCAAAGCTCGCCGCGACGTCCGTCTATAGCGATCGGGTGACCGCGTTTCTGCGCCTGTTCGACTTGTGTTCGGGCGACTATGTCAGGTTCTATGCGTCAGTCCGACGGATTGGCGCACTGGACCAAGCTCACCGCGTCGATGCACTTGCGGCGGCAGATCGCTGTTATTGAGCCGGTCAAAAGGGATGGCCCGAAGCGTCGGGGAACTTGCGTCCGAAACCAACCAAATCGCGCGATTGAGATCGCCCGCGCGGTTCTACTGGTCCGAGAACTTCACGCTCACGCCGCGCTGCCGAAAATAAGCCTGCATCAACTTGCGGCCCGAGCGGTTGTTCTGCGCCAGCTTGGCCGGATCGAACACCGCCTGTTTGATCCCTTCTCGCGTCAGCGCCGCCTTAAGCGCCGCGATATGTGTGTCGATGTCGGCATTGTCCGCCCGGAGCGAGGCATAGATGCTCTCGGTCGCCTCGGCCACGGTCAGTTCGCTCATTGGTGTCGTCCTTTGGTTGGTTGGGCGGCGCTTAGCACAGATTCGCGGTCCGCCGATACCGAGACCGTCAGTACACAGCGCCCGTCGCGAAAGCGAACCGTTCCTTATGGGGCTTCGTAGAGTTCCAGCGGCAATCCATCCGGGTCCCTGAAAAAGGTAAACCGTTGGTCCGTATATGGGTCGATCCGGATAGGCTCGACGGCAACGCCTGCGGCTTCCAGGCGGATAATTACGGGCTCAAGATTAGCCACAGCGAATGCCAGATGTCTCAGGCCTGTAGCCTCTGGGTGGGATGGCCGCATCGCTGGTGCAGGGAAGGAGAACAATTCCAGTTGGGCCGACCCGATCCGCAGATCCGCCTTCCATGATTGCCGCTCCTCCCGATAAACCTCCCGGATCAGATCGAGGCCGAGGAGTTCGACGTAGAACCGTCGCGACTGGTCGTAGTCGGTGCAGATGAGCGCGACGTGGTGAATGGCGTTCAGCATGCTGCTAACCTTGGTCAAGCCGGGATATGAGGCCAAGACGCTTCAAGGCCTGGATCGTCGCGCGCCACGGCTCTGATTTGCCCTGTCCTTCCATCTCACCCATAACACCCGCGTTCCACCGCCAGCCGCCGCACCAGCGCCAGCACGGCATCGATGGTCTGGGTCGGCTTGTCCGTTAGCCGGCCAAGTTCCTGCACCGCGCTCACCAGCGCGTCGATCTCCATCGGTCTGCCGCGCTCCAGGTCCTGCAGCATGGAGGTCTTGTGCTCGCCGACATCGCCGGCGCCCTTGATGCGCCGGTCGACCGATATGGGAAAACGCACGCCGAGGCTTTCGCCGATCGCCTGCGCCTCCAGCATCATGGTGCGGGCGAGCGCGCGGGTGCCATCGTCGGCAACGATCGCGGCCAGCGTGCTGCCGGTCAGCGCCGAGATCGGGTTGAAGGAGAGGTTGCCCCACAGTTTTACCCAGATTTCGCTACGGATGTCCTCGCGCACTGGCGCTTGCAAGCCGGCCTTGACCATCTCCTCGGCCAGAAGCGTCACCCGTTCGCTGCGCTCGCCGGAGGGTTCGCCGAGCGAGAAACGTTTGCCCTCGACATGGCGGATGAGACCCGGCGCATCGACCTCGACGGCGGGATAGACGACCGAGCCGATAACGCGGTCCGGTCCGATCCGCTGCCAGATCGCGCCGCCGGGGTCGACCGCGTTCAGCCTGGTGCCTTCGAGCGGCCCGTCGACGCCGTGGAAATACCACCAGGGCACGCCGTTCTGCATGGTGACGACTGATGTGTGGTCCCCAAGCAGCGGCGCGATCTGGTCAAGGGCTGGGGAGAGAGAATGGGCCTTCAGCGCCAGCACGACGTAATCCTGGGCGCCAAGCTCGTCGGCTTTGGCGGCGGCCCGGACGGGGACCGAAATCTCCTGGCCATCCTCGATCAGGCGCAGGCCGTCCGCCTTGATGGCTTCCAGATGGGCGCCGCGCGCGACGATCGAAAGATCGGTCCGCCCAGTGATGGCGAGCTTGGCCGCGAGATAGCCGCCAATCGCACCGGCGCCGAAGATGGTGATCTTCATCGTCAAAGCCCGAGTTTGGCAGCAAGGCCGATGCGCTGCAATTTGCCGGTCGCACCCTTGGGGATCTCGTCCAGGATCAGGATCTTGCGCGGCACCTTGAAATCGGCAAGCCGTGTCGCGGCATAGGCGCGAATGTCGCCCTCGGTGGCACTGATGCCTTCGCGCAGCACAACCGCCGCGGCCACCTCCTCGCCAAGCTTGTCATGCGGCATGGCGAAGGTGACGACCTGCGCCACCGCCGGATGGTCCATCAGCACGTCGTCGACCTCGAGCGGCGAGATCTTTTCGCCACCGCGGTTGATGATCTCCTTGAGCCGACCGGTGACCCTGAGATAGCCGTCCTCGTCGAGCACGCCCTGGTCGCCAGTGTGGAACCAGCCATGCGCGAAAGCCGTGGCATTGGCATCCGGGTTCTTCTCGTAACCCGTCGTGACATTGGGTCCGCGAATGACGATCTCGCCTGTCTCGCCGGCTGCGAGCAGCCGCCCGTCAGGCGCCATGACAGCCACGGCCGGACCGGCGGAGGCACCGACGCTGCCCGGCTTGCGCTGGCCCGGCGGCAGCCGGTTCGAGGCCATCTGGTGCGCGGCCTCGGTCATCCCGTAGGATTCGATAACCGGGCAGCCGAAGGTCGCCTCCAGCTCAGTCATCACCTGTGCCGGCAGCGACGCCGAGGACGAGCGGATGAAGCGCAGACGCGCCGCCGCCAGCGCCTCGGTGTTGCGTGCTGCCCTGGGCAGGATCGCCTGATGCATGGTCGGCACCGCCGTGTACCAGCTTGGCTGAGCCTCGCTCAGCCACTGGAAGAAGCGCAGCGCGTTGAAGCCGGGCGTGCAGTAGATGCTGCCACCGGCAGCCAGCGACGACAGCACGGCCGCGATCAGGCCGTGAATGTGGAACAGCGGCATGATGTTGAGGCAGCGGTCATCTGGCGTCAGGCCAAGTGTGCCGCCGATATGGGCAGCCGAGGCCGCGATGTTGGCATGGCTGAGCGGCACCAGTTTTGGACGCGATGTCGTTCCGGAGGTATGCAGCAGCAGCGCAATGTCGCTGTCTTGCGCCATGTCGGGCGCGGCCTGCGGTCCGATCGCTGCGCCCTCGATCATGAAGCTGCCGGCGGGTGTGCCGGGCTGCACGATAAGCCGCAGCACGCCGATGCCGAGGCGTTCGGCCACCGTCACAGCCGGTCCGGTCTCGCCCTCCCCGACAAGGATCGCCTTGGCGCCGATGTCGGTCAGGTAGAAATCCAGCTCGTCGGCCCGGTAGGCGGGGTTGAGCGGTGCCGTCGAGGCGGCGGCCGCGACGGCGACGAAGGCGGTGGCCATCTCAGGCCCGTTCGGCAGCACGATCGCCACCCTGTCGCCCCGGCCGATGCCGCGCGCATGCAGCTGTTTTGCAGTATCGGCGATCAGGCTGCGCAATCCGCCATGGCTGAGCGTCGCCCTGTCGGGTGCCAGGATGGCGGGCGCATCGTCGGCGCCGGCGGCGAGACGGCGGGAGAGATCTGCGTGGGTTTCAGTTTGGGTCATGATCACCGGCTGGATTTCGAACGACTACTGGCGGGAGCCCTTCTGACGGGCTTGCCTCGATACGGATACGCCATTGGACAACGGATCGCCTCAGTAGCCAAGCGCCAAACCATCCTTGCGCGAATCGGAAGCGCCGGTCAGCGTCCCCTTCTCCCAGTCGATCAGCACCACCTGCCCGCCGCCCAGCGGGTGATGCGGTTCGGCGATGCGGTGGCCGCGCCGGCGCAGGCCCTCGATCGCCTCGGTGGGAACGCCACGCTCGGCCTCCACGGTGTCATCATTGTAAAACACCCTCGGCGCATCCAGCGCCTGCTGCGGGTCCATGCCGAAGTCGATCATGTTGGTCAGCAGATGGACATGGCCGAACGGCTGATAGCCGCCGCCCATGACCCCGAACGGCATCACCACGCGGCCGTTCTTCGTCGCCATGCCCGGCATGATCGTGTGCATCGGCCGCTTGCCCGGTGCGATCGCGTTCGGATGCGCCGGGTCGAGGCGGAAGCTGGAACCACGGTTCTGCAGCACGACACCGGTCTTCGGGCCGACGACGCCGCTGCCGAACGAATAATAGGTCGAGTTGATGAAGGAGACCGCGTTGCGGTCGCGGTCGACGATGGAGATGTAGACCGTGTCACTGCCGGGCAGCTCCACGCGCGGCAGATGCGTCATGGCGCGGTCGCGGTCGATCTCGGCGCGCAGCCGGTCGGCATAGGCGCCGGACAGGAGCTGCTTCACGGGCACTGGGACATGGTCCTGGTCGCCGACATAGCGGTCGCGGTCGCGATAGGCCAGGCGCCCGGCCTCGATCTCCAGATGCAGGCGCTCGGCGCCATTGGGGTCGAGCCCGCCGAGCTCGAAGCCCGACAGCAAATTGAGCATCAAAAGCGCCGTCAGCCCCTGATTGTTCGGCGGCATCTGGTGGATGTCATGGCCGCCATAGGAGGTGCTGACCGGCGCCACATAGTCGCCTCTGGTCGCGGCGAAATCCTCGGCCGTATGAAGTCCGCCCAATTCGTTGAGCCGGCTCACCATATCGTCGGCGACCGCGCCCTCGTAGAAACCGGACCGGCCGTGTTTGGCGATGATGCGCAAGGTCTCCGCCAGTTCCGGCTGCCGGTGGACGTCACCCGCCTTCGGCGCCTTGCCGCCGGGCAGGAAGATACGGGCGGCATGCTCGTCGGCCGACAGGTCGGTTTCCGGCTCGGCCCAGTCGAAGGCGACGCGGTCGTGCACGACATAGCCGTTCTCGGCATAGTGGATGGCCGGCGCCAGCGTCTCGGCAAGGCCCTTGCGGCCATGGTCTTCGAGCAGGCGGCTCCAGGCGTCGACGGCACCCGGCACGGTGACCGCATGCGGCCCCTGCAACGGGATGCGGTCGAAGCCTTTCTCGCGGTACCAGTCGACTGTCGCCCTGGCAGGCGCGCGGCCGGACCCATTGAAGGCCAGCACATTGCCTTGTCCCCCGGGAGAATAGAGCACGAAGCAGTCGCCGCCGATGCCTGTCGATTGCGGCTCGACCACGCCCTGCACGGCGGCGGCGCAGACCGCGGCATCCATGGCATTGCCGCCTGAGCGCAGCATGTCGATGGCCGCAAGGGTTGCAAGCGGATGCGAGGTCGCGGCAACCGCCTCGGTGGCACGAACCGGCGAGCGGCCGGGAAACTGGAAATCACGCATTCTGTCTGGATATCCCATGGGTCACTTCTGCGAATTCGTCTGGTGAATCAATGCCGCCGGCCGAAGATCTGCGCAACCGACAACAGCACGACCGAGAGCACGATCAGGCAGGTCGAGATGGCGGCGATCGTCGGGTCGATCTGATCGCGCAGCGCATTGAACATGCGGCGCGTCAATGTCGTGGTCTCGCCGCCCGATATGAACAGCGAAACCACCACTTCGTCAAAGGAGGTGATGAAGGCAAACAGCGCGCCCGAGACGATCGAGAAGCGGATCTGCGGCATCGTCACCTGCCAGAAGGCGGCGACGCGGCCGGCGCCGAGGCTGCGCGCCACCCGCTCCTGGTTCATGTCGTAGGAGCGCAGCCCGGAAAGCACGGTCAGCACCACCAGCGGCAGCGCCTGCACCGTGTGCGCGATGACCAGGCCGGTCAGCGTGTTGTTGAGCCCGATGCGCGCATAGAGGAAGAAGGTGCCGATGCCGATCAGGATCACCGGGACGATCAGCGACGCCGTCAGCAGCGCGTTGATGGTGCCATTGAAGCGCAGCGTGCCCCGGTTGATGGCATAGGCGGCCGCGGTCCCGAGCGGTGTCGCCACCAGCACCGTCATGACAGCCACCTTGACCGAGACGATCGTGGCGTCACGCCATTCCAGCGACCCGAAATAGGTCTGGTACCAGCGCAGCGACCATTGCTGCGGCGGGAATTGCAGCAGCGTCGAGTCCGAAAACGACATGATGACGATGATGATCGACGGCGCGATCAGGAACAGAAGCACGAGGCCGCCGAGGCAATAGAGCCACAGCCGTTGCCGGTGCGAGATAGGCAGGCCAAAATCCTCGCTCATCGCGAACTCCACACACCTGTGGCGCGCGCGCCGAGCAGCCACTGGAACAGGCCGAGAAGCGCCAGCGTGACCACCAGCAGCACCACGCCGAGTGCTGCACCCGCGCCCCAGTTGGAATAGAGGCTGGTGGTCTGTTCCATGCGCATCGCCCACATGATGACCTTGCCGCCGCCCATCAGCGCAGGCGTGACGAAGAAGCCCAGGCACAGCACGAAGACGATGACCACGCCCGAGGCGAGGCCGGGCAGCGACAGCGGAAAGAAGATCTGCCGGAAGGTGGCGGCCGGGCCGGCGCCGAGGTTCATGCCGGCGCGCAGGCAGTCGGTGTCGATTGTCTTCATCGAGGCGTAAAGCGGCAGCACCAGGAACGGCAGCAGGATATGCGTCATGCCGATGACGACGCCCGAAAAATTGTTGGCGAGCGATAGCGGCTGGCTGATCACACCGAGGTCGATCAGCCAGCTGTTGATCAGGCCCTTGCGCTGCAGGATCACCAGCCAGGCATAGGTGCGCACCAGGACCGATGTCCAGAACGGCAGGATGACGAAGATCAGGCAGATCGACGCTGCGCGGCGCGGCAGTTGCGACAGCATGTAGGCCAGGGGATAGCCAAGCAGCACGCAGGCGCCGGTGACGATGAAGGCGACCTTGAAGGTGGTGACAAAGGTCTTGATGTAGGAGGCCTGCTCGAAGAATCGCGCATAATTGGCGGCGCTGAAGCCGCCCGCTTCGTCGAACAGCGACAGCCAGAACAGCCAGCCGATGGGCACGATGATGATGGCGAAGACCAGCAACAGGCTCGGCGACAGCAGCGCCAGCAGCCGCAACGACTCGCGCCGCGCGTCCGTGCGCAGCGCCTGCGTGTTCAAATCCGGGCCCGCGCGGCCGGCATTCTCCTGCATGACGGCGGTCTGCGCGCTCATCAGTCTGCCGCTACCAGGATTGTGTCCTGCGCATCGAGACCGAACGAGACTGGCTGGCCGGGCGCCGGCATTTTCGCCAGCACATCGCTGCGGCAATAGTCGCGCAAAGTCAGCTGCCGGCCGTCGCGCAGCACGGCATAGCAGACGAAGCTGTCGCCCTGATAGATGATGTCACTGAGCGTCGCGTTGAGCACGTTGACGCCGCTTGTCGGTTCGGCGGTTGCCAAGAGCCGCAGCTTTTCCGGCCGCACCACCATCAGGTACTGGCCTGCCGCCGGCGTCGCCGCCGCCGTATGGATTCTTCGGTCCTCGTACCAGACGGAGCCGTTGCGGCACTCGACCGGAATGAAATTCGATTCGCCGATGAAGCCTGCTACAAATTGCGTTTGCGGCCTGGCGTAGAGGCTTTCGGGCTTGTCGAGCTGTTCGATGCGTCCGCCGTTCATGACAGCAATGCGGTCCGACATGGTGATGGCTTCGCGCTGGTCGTGCGTGACATAGACGGTGGTCATGCCGAGCCGCCGATGCAGGGCGCGCAGCTCGATCTGCATGTGCTCGCGCAGGCCCTTGTCGAGCGCCGACAAGGGTTCGTCCATAAGAACGATGCGCGGCTCGAAGACGATGGCGCGCGCCAGCGCCACGCGCTGGCGCTGGCCGCCGGAGAGTTGGTCGACCCGGCGCTCGCCCAGTCCCTGCAATTTCACCAGATCGAGTGCCTTCTCGACACGCTCGGCCGTCTCGGCGGCGGCGACGCCGCGTTGCTTCAGCGGAAAGGCGATGTTGTGAAAGACGTTCATATGCGGAAACAGCGCGTAGTTCTGGAACACCATGCCGATGTTGCGCTTGTGCGGCGGCGTGGTGATGATCTCGTCGCCGCCGACCCTGATCGAGCCGGCATTGGCCCGCACGAAACCGGCCAGGATCATCAGCAGCGTCGTCTTGCCGGAACCGGAAGGCCCCAGCAGCGTCAGGAATTCACCAGCCTCGACATCGAGGTTGAGGTCGCGCAGCACAGGCACGCTGCCAAATCGTTTCTCGATCCCGCGCATGCCGATCGGCAACGCGGATGGCGCAATGGACAAGATTTTTCTCTCCCAGGGGCTGAGGCGGCGAAAGCAGGGCGAGGCGTCGCCCTGCCGTGGTTTGGATTGCGGCCGCAGCCTATTGCTGGATCAGATTGTTGAACTTTTCCGTCGCCTCGACCAGGTTGTCGCGCCAGAATTCTGCATCCTGCAACACCTGCTTCTTGACGTTTTCGGGCGCCGAATTGATGTCCTTGATCCTGTCCTGCGGGATCTTGCCAGTCTCGAAAGCCTTCTCGTTGACCGGGCCATTGTCGACATAGAGCGGCAGATTGGCCTGCAATTGCGGGCTGACGAACATCGCCAGCGCCTTCATGGCCGCTTCCTTGTTCTTGGAGCCCTTGGGGATGACCATGCAGTCGGCGGTCAGCACGCCCTGGTCGAAGGAAAAGCTGATCGGCGCGCCTTCCTTTTTCAAGGTGCCGGCGCGGCCGTTCCAGATGCTCGCCATGTCGACTTCGCCGTCCTTAACCAGCTGCATGGCCTGGGCGCCGGAGGTCCACCAAGCGTCGACATTGCCGCGGATCTTGTCGACGGACTTCAACGCGCCGTCGATATCGACCGGATAGACCTTGTCGATCGGAATGCCCTCGGCCAGTGCGGCAACGCTCAGCGTTTCCGTCGCCTGGCTGCCGCTCAGCGCGCGCCGTCCCGGAAACTTTTCCACGTTCCAGAAATCGGCCCAGGTCTTCGGGCCTTTGTCGCCGAAGACGTCGGTCCGGTAGATCAGCACGACCGAGGTGTAGGAAATGCCGACCCAGTCGTCGTGGACAAGCTTCGGGTTGATGCCGCTCTTGTCGATGATGCCGTAGTCGAGCTTCTCGAACAGCCCTTCCTTCGAGCCGCGCGCACATTCGTCGGCGCCAAGTTCGGTGATGTCCCACTTCACCGCATTGCCGGTCACCTGCAGCCGGACGTCGTCGAGGCCGTTGGTGGTGTCTTCCTTGATGGTGATGCCGAGCGCGTCGGCGGTCGGCTTGAAAAACGCCTTGGTCTGCGCCTCCTGGTAGGTGCCGCCCCATGAGGCGACGGTGATAGTGTCGCCCGCCATGGCGGGGGCTGCGAACGAAGCCATGAGGCCCGCCATCGCAACGATGCTAACGTTTCTGGTTCTGTTCATTTTTCGGCTCTCCAACCGGTGTTCCCATTGTTTTTGATTTGGCATGCTATTTTGTATACAATCTTGAGTGTAGCCTAGCGATCGATGTTGTCAACACCGCCGGCGCGCTCGAAATGTACGCTTCGTGCCGGACCAGGTTGGTGAGGGACGGCTTCGCCGGAGGCGTGGCAAATTGCGCCGACTGCGGCTACAGCTATGCGTGTTCCGGCTGAAAGGCCGGAGAAGTGGGAAGGGAAGCTTGGCCAAGGAAACCAAAAATACGCTGCGCGACTCGGTCTACTCCGCGCTGAAGGCGATGATCGTGACCGGCCAGATCCCGCCGGGCTCCCGCGTCACCGAAAACGACATCGCGGCGAAGCTGACGGTCAGCCGAACCCCGGTGCGCGAGGCTTTCAATCGCCTCGAGCGTGACGGGCTGGTCACCGGCCGGCCGCGCCAGGGCTATGTCGTCACCGAGTTCGACATCAACATGTTCCACGAGGCCTTCGAGATCCGCGAACTGCTCGACGGCCATGCGACGGAACTTGCGGCAACGGCGGCGACGGAACAGGACAAGGCGCGGCTGCGCGCCATGCTGGCCGAATGCGAACGGCTGGCAGCCATTCCGGAACGCACGAACCGGGAAAAATTCCAGGAACTGGAAGTCGGCATCGACCTGCACCGCGTCATCGCCGAAATCAGCGGCAACGTGATGCTGCACAACATGCTGTGCGGCATTCTCGACAAGTGCCAGCACTACGTCTGGACCGAACTGTTGTGGCTGGACGAATGGAAGATCGCCCGCGACGAGCACGCCGAGATCGTCGATGCCATCTGCGCCGGCGACGCCGCCCGAGCCGGCACGCTGGCACGCGCCCATGTGCGCGGCTCGCGAGACAATGTGCTGCGCCTGCTGCAGGCCAAGTCGGATTATCGGAATTTTCTGGCGAAGGCGTCTTGATACAGGTGGCCTTCCTGGCATTCCGCATCGCTGCACAAGAGGGCAACAAATGGCGGTGTGATCGCCGGTTCTCACTTCACCTTTTGCCGAAACTTGGAATGGCAGCTTGAGCAATCCTGGAGGATAAGGTGCAGAAGATGCTCCGCCGGCAATCCGGCCGGATCCGCCTCCGTTGTCTTCAGCCGCTTGCCGAGCAGACTGCCCCCGTCCATTGACGTCATCGCGCCCATGCGCATGTCCGAGGTGATCCGGGCAGGCGCGGTTTCGGCCTTGGCTGCCAATGCATCGGCGAGTTCGCCAATGTGACTGGCGAGCGCCTCGAACTCCGGCCGCGCCTGATCGATTTCCGCTTTGGCGCCCGACGGCGCGCCCAGCGTGCCCGCCGGGAATTCAGCCATCAGGGCGGGTCCGGTACGGGCGCTGAGCGCCTCCGCCGCCGCCTTGAAGCTGGCGGCGTCGTAGGCGCGCTTGCCGCCGAACATCTCGGCGATGGTTTTCGCTGCCGCCGCCATAACCTTCATCGAGGCCTGGCGTGCGGCCACGATCTCATCACTGGAGGCGACCGCCTGCGGCGAGGAGAGGCTCAGCGAACCGGCCAGCGCCAGCACCACCGCTCCGAACGCGATGCCGAACTTCATGCCATGACATCGAGCACGCCCATCATGCCGAGCTGCTCGTGCTCGAGGATGTGGCAGTGATACATGCGCTGCCCCGGCCTATCCTGGCGCAGCAGGAGCCGCACCGTCTCGCCGCGGGCGACGTTCACCGTGTCCTTCCATGCGAGATAGGGCGGCTTGGACACCGCGCCGTCGCGCTCATGTTCGACGACCTGGAATTGAGTACCGTGGACGTGAAAGGGATGGTCCATGTCGGCCTCGTTGACTATCTCCCAGAGCTCGATCTCGCCGGCCCTGGCGACGAAGTCGACGCGTTCCATGTCGAAGGCCTTGCCGTTGATCAGGAAACCCATCTCCATGCCGGTGGGTTTCATCGCCATGGTCTCCGTTAAAACGAGCCGCCGGGTGAGGACAGGGTCAGCGAACGGTGCGATCGACCGCAGCCGCGCCGGCAGCTGCGGCACCGCCTCGGCTTCGCTCTCCGAGACATCGACCGTCAGCAGCGTCAGCCCCGCATCGGCCGGGCGGCCGGGACCCATCCAGCCACGGTCGTAGCCGAGCGTATCGAGGGTGATGGGGCCGGGCCTGTCGAAGGATGCGACCAACTCGAGGCGTTCGCCCGGGCTGAGCAGGATCTCGTCCGCCGCCACCGGCGCCGCGAGCAGCCCGCCATCCGTTCCGATGACTGTTATCGTCGCGCCGTCGAAGGCAAGCTTCAGGAACCGTGCGTTGGTGGCGTTGTAGAGGCGCAGGCGTCGCTTGGCGCCCTTTGCCACCGAGAGCCTGGGATTCTTCTGGCCATTGACCAGCACGTGGTCGCCAATGCGGCCGTTCATCAGATCGCTCATGCTGTTGCTCGGTATCGAGCCATCGGCGGCAAGTCTGAGGTCGGTGAACACCAGCACCGTGTCGCCATATTCGGCCGGGATGGGATCGGCCTTGGCCTTGACGACGAAGGCGCCGGCAAGACCCCGATAGACCTGCTCTGCCGTCTTGCCGTGCGGGTGCGGGTGGTACCAATAGGAGCCTGCGGAGCCTTCCGGCAGCTCGAAGGCATAAACGCGCTCGGTGCCCGCCGCAACCGGATCCATCGGACTGCCGTCCTGGTCGGCGGGCACCGGCATGCCGTGCCAGTGGATGGTGCTCACCTCGTTATCGATGCGGTTGGCAAATGTGATCTCGACGCGGTCGCCTTCGAAGGCCTCGATCAGCGGCCCCGGGCTGATGCCATTATAGGCGAGGATCGGTGTGTCGCGCCCCTCGGCGAACCTCGCAATGGCCGGTTCCGCGGTCAGCCTCGCCCTGAGCAGGCCCGGCCGGTCGGCTTCGTTGGCAAGCACTTGCAGGGCGCGCAACGCCTGGCCTTCGGGCAGGGTGACCGCGTCTTGCACCATCGCGGCCATGTCGTGCCCGGCATGGCCGCCCATGCCGGGCATCGACATATCGTCCATCTTCGTCTGCGCCAGCGCACGCGGGCTCGCCAGAACCGTCGCCAGGCTTGCCGTCAGAAATCCGCGTCGATGCATTTCTCCACTCCTTGCTCTCGATGAAAGGCCCGCCGGAAGACCTCGCGTGACCCTAAGGGTTCCAGCAGCTGGAAGGTCAAGTGAGATCGAGCAGTCGACGGTGACGATAGAAGCTGCCCTGGCGCACGATGTAGTGAGAGCACGGACCCGCTGTCCGATCATGAACACCGGTCGTTCCGGCGAAGTCGCAGAGTTCTCAGCCCTTGCGCTCCTGAAGGCTGTTGCCGCCGTCGACCACCAGCAGCGCGCCATTGACATAGCTGGCGCCTTCCGAGGCCAGGAATACCACCGCGGCGGCCACCTCATCCGGCCGCCCGGCCCGCGCTGGCGGCGTATGTAGGGCGGCTTGCCGCTCCATCTCGCTCGACGAGCCCGTTTCGATCCAGCCGGGAGCCACGGCATTGGCTGTGATGCCGCTTTTGGCCACTTCGAGCGCCAGTGTCCGCGTCAGGCCGACCATGCCGGCCTTGGCGGCGGAATAAGCGGCCGTGCCTTCAAAAGATACCAGCGGGCCGGTGACCGACGCCACATTGACGATGCGCCCGTAGCCCGCTTCGACCATCGCCGGCAGAAAGGCCTTCGTGACGAGGAATGCCGTCTTCAAGCTAACGTCGATCCCCTGATCCCAGTCGGCCTCGGTCATGGCGAGAAACGCCTTGTCGACCGATGGCGATGCCAGCGAGCCCATGCCGGCATTGTTGACCAGGATGTCGACGGCGCCGACTTCAGCCCGCAGCCGCGCGACACCAGCTGCCATGGTGAGATCGGCGACCACGGCCTTGGCATCGATGCCTTCTGCACGGAGCCCAACGGCGCGATCGAGCACACGCGCACTGGCACCGGTGAGAAAAACGGCATGGTCGGCATAGCCGAGCTGCCGGGCAATGGCAAAGCCGATGCCGTCGGCCGCGCCCGCGCCGGTGATAAGTGCGCGTTTGATGCGGGTATGGGGAATGGTCAAATCAGGCTCCGCTGGTTTCCGCCTTGTCGCGGTCTTACCACGCAGATTGGACGACGGCGCTGCGAAGATTTGCTCTGCAGCATTCTGCGCCGCTTTGCCGAGCTTCGTCCTGGTGACCCGCGTAGGCGCCGCCCGAATGCTTAGTCCATTGCGTGGCCGGTGTTGACCAGCCATCCTGCCACCGCCGTGCAGTCGCAGGCCGTCACTCGTTCCCGCCGTTCGGGTTGGAGCCCGCCATGACGCAAGTTGACACGCAACCGGACCCTATGCGCCCAATGTCATCCTCGATAGGTCACTTCCATGGCAGTCCTGCTGCGCTGAGGCGTGACCACAGGTTATTTCTAAACTCCGGACCGCGCGCTTGCTGCAATCGATCGACATACTCGCCGGTCAACCTGGGCGACTCGCGCGAGACGAACGACACGTCCTTCCGCGCAGACTCGAGATCGCCCATCCCCATGTATGATGCAGCCCGCAGGAGCCGTGCCCAGTGGTATTCAGGCAGGACCATCAGAAATCGATCAAACGAGGCAGTCGCGGCGGTATAGTTCCCGCCGGCGTATTCGGCATCGCCCCTGAACAGAAAGATCGGATGATAATTCGGACTGAGAAGGTCGGCCCGCGCGAAAGCTGCCTGTGCACCTTCGAGATCTCCGGCGTAAGTTAGCCCAATTCCCAGCCAGGTACGACACTCTGCATCGTTCGGATTGAGTGCGATGGCCCGCCACAGGCAGCCAAGGCCCGTCTGCAAGTTTCCGAGATAAGTCTCGGCCAATCCGAGAGCACTGTGCAGAGATGCTTCCCGGTCATGGCCACAAAGTCCGGCCCGAGCCTCATCACCAGCCCGGCGAAAGGCCTCGATGGGTTCAATGGACCATCCGTTGAAGCAGGAGTGGAAATCGACCCAGGCAAGAGTCTCCCTTATCAATGCATGCTCTGGCTCGGCGGCGAGGAGCCTTTCACAGAGACGCCGCGCTACGACCATGCCTTTCGCCGTCGGCCGTTCGACGTGGTAAAACGCCTTCAGATAGAGCTTGTGGTGCTGAATTGCTTCCTCGAGGGCGGGCGGGCCTGCCGCGTGCTTCATCAACACCTGGAAGAGATTTCCGCTGATCACGCCTGTCAATTCGTCATGCGATGACGTCTGGGCGAGATCATATCTTGCGCTCCAGACCTCGACTTCCTCCTCGGCGTCCACGAGATGCGCGAAGGCGTGCATGGCTTTGTCTTGGCTATGGACCGCGACCTCCAGGACATAGTTGGCTCCCGTGGTCCTGCCGATTTCCTTGACAGTGAGATGCCGCTTCGCGAGCGCGAACATTGTGGCCGCTGCGACGATTCCGATCTGGGAGAAGCGTCCGAGCTCTGCGGTCAACGCGCGCGTCAATGCATCCGCATCGGTCCTTGTTTTGCCGAACTGACCCTTGACCGGCATCACCGCCAGCCGCGGTTTTTCGCTTTGATGGGGTGACAGCCCGCCTGGCCGGGCGCCGGAAGCGCCGGCAAAGTACGCCGCGAGCCCGATCTTGGTCCGCACCCCAAGTTTTCCGTAGATGGTCGCAAGGTGAGTGCGAACAGTGGCCGGAGCAATGAAAAGCGCCTTGCCGATCTCCCGATAGGTCAGGCCGGCGGCGAATTTTTCCGCGACCTCGCGCTCACGACCCGACAAAGCGACAAGCGTTTGAGCTTTCGAAGCGCCGAGCACCATTGTGGACCCCCGTCCTTGGAAACCCCTCCGTAGCCGAAGAATGCTACAGAAGAATGCTACAAATGCACTAGGCCGAATACCGCATCTGCCCGATTCCGCCGCAGGCTCGCACGGCGCAAGCTTCCCTAACGGCAACAAACAATCGGCTAAGGGGGTTCCATGCGTCCTGTATCCATAGTGCTGGCATGCACGGCCTTGGGCTATTCCGCCCAACCGTCACCTTCTTTCGCAAGCGGGTGCCGACAGTTGCTGGAATCAAACGTGAAAATCGCCAGCATGCATGCCTATGCCAGCATCTTGGCCAATGCTGCCAGCAACGGCTGGAACTACACGCCTGAATCGATCGTCAGCGGCTCGAAGCGTCACTTCGAGGAGATGAGTCTCCAGTTGATCGCAGCCGGTTATGAGATTGTCCCCGCCAACGCTCACCCGCACTGCGCCAATCTGAACAGGGCGGGAGACGACGAGAGCACGATGACGACCGAGCCGATCACCGAAGCAAGCCCGATCGACCGCGGCCTGATCTAAGCTGGTCTCACCGCGCGCCACATACACCAGCTTTTGTCGAAACATCGATATGTCGAAGGTGCGGGCCAACTGTCTGCTGCTCGGATCGAGATGATCCAGCACGTCTTCTGCGTGCGCTGCCTGATCGCGGGGTTCGTTATCAATGATCATGCATGACCTTCCCGATGCCGCCGGAGAGCCGGGCGACACTTCAGGCCTGTCGCGTTTCGCCGCGGCAATCCGTTCACGCATGGTAGGTCCCGGAGGATATTACAATCTCGGCAATGGGCTCGGGCTGGCGACGGGCGTCATGGTCCAGATCGTTGACGTGCCGCCGGGTTCCGCCGTGAGTGGCCATGCCGCGCTCCTCGATTATTTCGTTGGCAGCATCGCTGCCCTGTCGCTCACCTTGGCCACGCTGGTCTTCTTCTGGAGCGGCGAGATCTACTGCCGCGCATGGGCCAGGAAGCCGTCCCCAGACGTGTCCCTAAACCGCCTTGGCGACATGACGTCAGGGGTCGGGGCGATCGGACTCGGCATCGCCCTGTTCCTGTTCGGCGAACCTGTGCTTGCGGCGACCTCGGGCTTGCTGCATGCGCTCGGCAAGTTCGGCAGCGCCTTCGAGGACGGCAAGCCGTTGCCCGGCTGGCCAGCCAACTGGCCCAATCCGTTCCGGAGTGCCGTTCTGGCCAGCCGTCTGCCGGCGCTGGTCTCGGCCGCGGTGGGGAGCGGCGGTGCCCTGCAACTGGTATGGTCGGGCGCTTCCTGGACGCTCGTCGCAGCGCCGCTGACATTGCTTGTCTGCTATCTGCTTTGGGCCAAGGCAGACCTGTTGCTGCTGCTCCAGGAGGTGCGAGCCGGGAGCGCGCCGGCATCGTCCGCCGGCAACCGAGATCGAACGTGACGGCCCATGTCGAAGACAGAGGCCCCTGCTTGCAGGCGCCTTTGGGGGTTTGGCAACGTCGCGCAGAAGACCGTGCTGGATCATCTGCAGCATCAGAAGACTCTTCCGGAGTTGAAGCGCACCAAATTCGAGGTGCGGGCGAGGGCCGGAGCGAGAGCGCGCCTCATCCCGCCGATCAGCATGTATGAGAACGCGAGGAATCGGCGGCAGTTGAAAACGGCCTTTTTCGGACAGTCATTCCCTAGGTTTTGCGTTGGGAGCCGGCAACATCAACACCGGTGCCTCATGCGTGTACCCAGCGACAGCGCTGACCGCCAGCCCGATCATGCCGATGCGGTTGATTGGCGAGGCCTGAAAGGAAGCAATTTCAGCTGGATGGAATGGCGCGCCCGAAGAGATTCGAACTCCTGACCCCCAGATTCGTAGTCTGGTGCTCTATCCAGCTGAGCTACGGGCGCGCAACAGGCCATGCTTTCCATGACCCCGCAATCCGATCGTAAACGACCGGTCGCGACGAGACGTGTTCCCTAGCGACTGAATTTCGGAAAAGCAAGCCGATCCGGCAAAAGTTTTGTCACAAGTGCCTTGGCCGGCGATGAACGCTGGAGATTCCGGCACCTGGCAACGGTCCGAAGTCGAGCCGGTTCCTGCTCATTGGAAGAATCGGGCCAGAAGACAAGAGGGCCGGGCGACCCAGCGCTCTAAACCGTCAGGCGGGGCGGCGCAGGCTGTTGCGGGCCTGGTCGAGCCGGACCGGCTGGTCGGGGATGGTGACGGCGAATGTGGTGCGCCCGCCAATGCTCTCGACCAGTTCCACCGTGCCGCCATGCGCGCGGATCAGTTCGTGCGCGATCGCTAGGCCAAGGCCGGTGCCGCCGCTGCGCGCCGAGCCGCGAAACGCCGCGAACAGGTTTTCCCGCGCCTTGGGCGGCAGGCCGGGTCCGGTGTCGCTGACGGCGATGCGGCTGACGCTGCCCAGACGCACGGCCGAAACCGCCAGGCGGCGCACCAGGGCGTTTTCGCTGTCGGCCGCCATCGCCTGCACGGAATTTCGGCACAGATTGGTGAGCACCCTGAACAGCTGGTCGGAATCGGCATCGACCTCGAAGGCCGGCTCGACCGAATTGACGAACTCGATGCCTTGCTCGATGTCGAGCAGGCCTTGCACATCCTCGACCAGCTGCCGCAGCCGGAGCCGGCGGCGCGCGGGCGGCGGCTCCTGGGTGCGGCCGTAGTGAAGCACGCCTTCGGAATAGGACACGGCACGGTCGAGTGCGCGCAGCAGTTTCGGCGCGAAGGCCTGCACGGTCGGATCCTTGACCTGGCGCAGGCGGTCCGACATCAGCTGCGCCGAGGCCAGGATGTTGCGCATGTCATGGTTGATCTTGGAGACCGCGAGGCCGAGGTCGGCAAGATGCTTCTGCTCGGAGAGCATTTTTTGCAGCCGCTCCTGCATTTGCGACAGCTCGCGCTCGGCAACGCCGATCTCGTCGGCGCGGGCAGCCGGATGGATGATCCGTCCGGGATCGTCGGGGGCCTCGGAGAAGGACAGCATCGAGCGCGTCATCGTCCGGATCGGCCCGATCATGATCAGGTCGATGGCGGCGTAGACCAGCATGGCGGTGAACAGCGAGATCAGCAGCGAGACGAAGGCGACGTTGCGCGAATAGCGCAGCATCGCATTGCGCAGGCTGTTGTCGGGCATGATCAGTTCGAACTCCTTGTCGGAGTCGCCGACCGGACCGAAGACGCGCAGCATCCGGTCGCCGCCGAAAAACAGCGTGTCGAGCGCACCGGTCATGCCCTTGATCATGCCGATCGAGGCGATATCGATGTGCTCGTCGACCTTCGGCGGCATTTCGGCCACCACCAGCAGCCGCGAGACGCCACCGTCGCGCACCGCGATCGCCTTGGCGCCGATCGCCATCAGCACGTCGTTCTGGGCCGTGCGCGACAGCGAGGTGGATTCACCTTGCACCAGCACGATCGACACCGCCGCCGCCGTGCTCAGCCGCTCCTTCAGCCAGTTCAGCCGGTAGCTCGCGATCCAGGGCAGGAAGATCAGCACTTCGGCCAACAGCACGAAGACGATGGTCAGCAGCAGCAGCTTGGTCGACAGGCCGCGCGACAGCGGAACCGTGCGCACGGCGGCTGGCGCCTCGGTGGACGCCGCCGTGCCGATCCCTTCCTGTGCCTGTATGGTTTCGCTCATGCGGCTAATGTCTTCACGATCACTTGATCAACGCAGATTAGGCGATTACGGCTTTTTTGCCAATTTCATCCTTGGTCGCAAACATAAACCGGCCTGAACGGAGCCGGATTGCGCCCGACGACTCCGGATTGACTTCCAAAAGCCTTCTTTCTATAAGCCCGCACACGCTCGGGCCATTCGTCCCGGCGCGGTTTCGATCGCGCCAAAGCCGGCCCGGCAAAGCTCCTGTTACACAGTGACAGAATCAAGAAGGGCCGCACCCCGCGGTATTAAAACAAATGAAGCGTACCTACCAACCGTCTAAACTCGTCCGCAAACGTCGGCACGGCTTTCGTGCCCGCATGGCCACCAAGGGTGGTCGCGGCGTCGTCGCAGCTCGCCGCAACCGCGGTCGCAAGCGGCTCAGCGCCTGAACGGAAGACGAGATCGTTGCCCGCAACCGGCAAGCCAGTGGGACCAAATCCCAAGCGGCTTCTGAAGCGCGCGGAATTCCTGGCCGTCCGTCGTGGTGAAAAGCGACGCGGGCGGCTTTTTCTCGTTGAAGTTCTCGACCGCGGCGACGGCCTGTCGCCGCGCGTCGGCTACACCGTCACCAAGAAGGTCGGCAATGCGGTTGTCCGCAACCGTGTCCGGCGGCGGTTGCGAGAAGCCGTCCGCACGCATGCGGCAAGTGACATGGCGCCTGGCAATGACTATGTCATCGTCGGGCGCGAAGACGTGCTTACCACTCCGTTCGGCCAGTTGAAGGCCGAACTTTCCCGCCGACTGCGCGGAACACGATAGGCCAAGGGCTTTCGATGGAAAACAACCGGAACTTCTTCATCACCATCGCGCTGTCGGTGCTGATCCTGGCGGTATGGCAATATTTTTACGTGTTGCCGCGCAGCGAAGCGCAACGCGAGGCCGCCCGCGTCGAACAGCAGCGCGTCGAGGAGCAGAAGAAGGCCGCCGGCACCAATCCCGGTACCGACACCGGAACGCCCGCCGCCCCTGGCGCCATTCCCAACGCACCGGGAACAGACGCCGTGACGCCGGCCGGCCGCGAACAGGCACTCGCCACGACGACCCGCGCCAGGATCGACACGCCGAGCCTCGAGGGTTCGATCAACCTGACCGGCGCCCGTCTCGACGACCTCAAGCTCAAGCACTACACCGAGACGGTCGACAAGAATTCGCCCGAGATCAGCCTGCTCAACCCGGCGGCACTGCCCAATGGCTACTATGCCGAGATCGGCTTCGTCGGCAACGACAAGACTGGCGCGGTGCCCGGTCCCGAGACTGTGTGGGCCGTCGACGGCAATGCGACGCTGACGCCGACGACCCCGGTCACGCTGACCTATTCGAACGACAAGGGCCTTACCTTCAAGCGCACCTTTTCCGTCGACACCAACTACATGTTCACGGTGTCCGACACGGTGCAGAATGCGGGCACGGCCGCCGTATCGCTGTCCAATTACGGCCGCGTCACCCGCTTCGACAAGCCGCTCGTTGCCAGCACCTATGTGCTGCATGAGGGCCTGATCGGTTTCACCGGCACCGAAGGCCTGCAGGAGCACAAATACGCGTCCATCGAGAAGGACAAGCAGTTCACGCCGGGCAAGTCGACCGACGGATGGCTCGGCATCACCGACAAATACTGGGCGGTGACGCTGGTGCCGACCGAGAAGCAGCCGTTCCAGCCGCGCTACGCCTATTTCGAGGACGGCCGCCATCGCTATCAGTCCGATTTCCTCACCGATCCGATCACCGTCGATGCCGGTCAGTCGGCGACGGTGGAGAGCGAAATCTTCGCCGGCGCCAAGGAAGTCGGCAAGATCAACGCCTATGCGGAAGATCGTCATATCAAGCGGTTCGATCTGCTGATCGACTGGGGCTGGTTCCACTTCATCACCAAGCCGATGTTCTGGCTGATCGACACGCTCTACAAATTCTTCGGCAATTTCGGCCTGGCCATCCTCGCCACCACCGTCATCGTCAAGGCCATCTTCTATCCGCTCGCCAACAAGTCCTACGCGTCGATGGCGAACATGAAGAAGGTGCAGCCGAAAATGCTCGAGATCCGCGAGAAATACGCGGACGACAAGATGAAGCAGCAGCAGGCGATGATGGAGCTGTACAAGACCGAGAAGATCAACCCGCTTGCCGGCTGCTGGCCGGTGGCGCTGCAGATCCCGGTCTTCTTCTCGCTCTACAAGGTGCTCTACATCACCATCGAGATGCGGCACGCGCCGTTCTTCGGCTGGATCCAGGATCTGGCCGCGCCCGATCCGACGTCGCTGTTCAACCTGTTCGGCCTGATCCCGGTCACCCTGCCGCACATGCTGATGATCGGCGTCTGGCCGCTGATCATGGGCGTCACCATGTTCCTGCAGATGCGCATGAACCCGACGCCGCCGGATCCGACGCAGGCGGCGATCTTCACCTGGATGCCTGTCATCTTCACCTTCATGATGGCGGGTTTCCCGGCCGGCCTGGTCATCTACTGGGCCTGGAACAACACGCTGTCGATCCTCCAGCAGGGCATCATCATGAAGCGCCAGGGCGCCAAGATCGAGCTGTGGGACAATCTGGTCGCGCTGTTCCGAAAGAAACCGTCGCCGGCCGAATAGAAGACGCAGCGCTTTCTCCAGCCTTCAAAGCCCCGCCTCGCGCGGGGCTTTTCGTTTAAGCAGCTCCGGCATCACGTTCCCGTGATCGGCGAAACTTGCGCCCCGTCGGCGGCGTGACTGCCTGTGCGTTTCCAAAGGCTATCAATTCCGATCAGCCCTCACCCGGAGGAAGACCACATGCGTTTGCCGTCATTCAGGACCATCGCCCTTTCCGCGTTCGTCGCCGGCGTGGCGATTGCCGCGCCCGCCTATGCCAAAAACCCGAATGTCGGCGGCGCGCCGATGTACACCACCAAGAACATCGTCGAGAACGCCGTCAATTCGAAGGACCACACGACGCTGGTCGCCGCGGTCAAGGCCGCCGGCCTGGTCGACACGCTGCAGGGCGCTGGCCCGTTCACAGTCTTCGCCCCGACTAACGCGGCGTTTGCGAAACTGCCCAAGGGCACCGTCGACACGCTGCTGAAGCCGGAGAACAAGGGCAAGCTCACCAAGGTGCTGACCGCGCATGTCGTGGCAGGCAAGATTTCGGGCGCCGAAATGATAAAGAAGGCCAAAGCGATGGGCGGCAAGTACGAGATGAAAACCGTCTCCGGTGACACGCTGACCGCTGAAGTCAAGAAGGACAAGCTCTACATCATGGATGAGTCAGGCGGCGAGGCGCGAGTGACGATCGCCGACGTCAACCAGTCGAACGGCGTCATCCATGTCGTCAACAAGGTGCTGTTGCCGAAGTAACGGCTTTCGGCAAAGGGGATCAAGGCAGGTCCGTCGGGGCTTTCTCGGGCCTGCCATCCCCACCTCATGACGAGGTGCCATGTTTCTTGGGAAGTCGTATCGGCATCGGCCGGGGTCCCGTCCCTCACAGGACCCCGGTTTCTTTTGGTTCATGGACCGAAGACCGTAGAGAACAAATACCTGAACGGAGCGGGTAGCCGAGATGCCGGCTAGCCGTAAGCTGGCACGGACCGCCGCGCACCGGAATGTGGCGTCGCGATGCGACTGCCAACGCGGTTGAGGGGTAGAGAGACAACGCTCACCTAGCGCCCGCAGATGTGACATACTGACTGCATATCGATTTCGTAGCCTTGTTAGGAACACGACGTGGATTGGTTTACCCAACGCAAGCCTTTCCCAAATGCCGCAAAGTCAGCTTTCGGAGTTGGAGCGCTTGGCGATATAGCTGCTGAGGAATTGACTCCCATCGTCGACGACACTTACCGAACAACCTCGAGGCATCTCACATCTGATGGGATCAGCATCTACATTCCCTATCGGTTGCATTTTCTGCCGACCGTAGCTGTCGATTTCGCTAGCTTTTCGCCGGGGTCGCAGTGCTTGCTGACACGTTCGACAGACGGTTATCTGAGGCAAAAATCAGCCAAAATTATCCTTCCGCTGAACGAGCCTTGGACGATTCCATTCATCGTTCTTCTCTTAGGCGAGTACGTCGTCGAAATTCTCGACGATATCCATTTGGCGATGCCGTATTTCGATCAGACAGCTTACGCCAGTTTCGTCCGGCAGAACCGGCAGGTAATGCGTGCAATACGCGCTAAGGCGACAAGCTATTGGAATGCCTACTACCGCCAAAGTTATCCCGGCAGGAAATCGTATCCGGCGATTGCCGTCCTCAATCAGCTGGATACTTGGGCAACCTAGCATCACGTGCAACGGGACAGCCGACGACGTCGCCATACGTTGTATTTCCATTTTGTCGACAGTGACGCATTCGAAACTTGCTTCAACAAAAGGCCCTCGACCAAAACATCACTCCATCACGGCGCTGTGGTCGATCTTGGCCGGAGTGGCCGGCTTGCGCAGCAACAGAACCAGCGGAATGGCGGCAAGCGACAGGATCATCATCAGCTTGAAGTCGTTCATATAACTGATGATTGTCGCCTGCAGCGTCACCACGCCGTCGAGCGCGGCGCGGCCCGCGGCGCTGTAGGGATCCATCGCCTGGAAGATGGCCGGATTGCTGAAAGCCTGGTTGTAGGGCGTCACATAGGTGGCGATGTTGGCGTGGTTGATCTGCACGTTCTCCGTCAACAGCGCGGTGACGACGGATATGCCGACGCTGGAGCCGATGTTCCGCGACAGATTGTAAAGGCCTGTGCCTTCCGCGCGCCGCTCCGGCGCCAGCGTGGCGAAGGTGATGGTGGTCAGCGGCACGAACAGGAAGCCCAGTCCCGCGCCCTGGATGAAGCCGGTGCTGATGATCGTCCATTGCGATACATCAGGGGTCCAGCCGGTCATGTCGTACATCGCCCAGGCGGTGACCAGCAGGCCGGTCAACAGCAGCCAGCGCGTGTCCACCTTGCCGATCAGCCTGCCGACCAGGAACATGCAAGCCATGGTGCCGAGACCGCGCGGCCCCATGACGATGCCGGCCGTCACCACCGGATAGCCCATCAGCGTCTGCAGATAGGGCGTCATCAGGGCCAGCGAGGCCAGATAGGTGATGCCGATGATGAAGATGAAGATCATGCCGACGGCGAAATTCCTGTCGAGGAACAGCCGCGGGTTCACGAAGGTGTTTTTGGCGGTGAAGGTGTGGACGAGGAAGATGTAGAAGGCCGACGCGCAGATCAGCGCCTCGACGATGATCTCGGACGACGAGAACCAGTTGAGCTGCTCGCCGCGATCGAGGAACATCTGCAGCGATGCGATGGTGACGCTGAGCATGCCGAAGCCCAGCCAGTCCAGCCTGGCCTTGAGGTCCGTCTTGGTTTCCTGGACGAACATCGAGACGCCGGCGAAAGCCAGGGCCCCGATCGGGACATTGATGTAGAACACCCAACGCCAGCTGACGTTTTCGGTGAGCCAGCCGCCGATGACCGGCCCGAGCACCGGCCCGACCATCACCGAAACGCCGAACAACGCCATCGCCGAGCCGCGCTCCTCGACGCTGTAGATGTCGAGCAGGATGCTCTGCGCCAGCGGCACCAGGGCCGCGCCGAACAGACCTTGCAGCAGGCGGAAGCCGACGATCTGCGGCAGCGACTGCGCGAAGCCGCACAGCACCGACGCGACGACGAAGCCGGTGATGGATATCAAAAGGATGCGCTTGCGGCCGAAACGATTGGCAAGATAGCCCGAAGGCGGAGTCATGACGGCCGCCGCGACGATATAGGACGTCAGCACCCAGTTTATCTGGTCGGCGCTCGCCGAAACGCTGCCCTGGATATAGGGCAGCGCCACATTGGCGATGGTCGTGTCCAGCGCCTGCATGATCACGGCCAGGATCACGCAGGCGGTGATGGCGCCGCGGTTGGCGACCACGCCACCTGTCGCGGACGCGCTGCTCATGACTTTTGTCCGAACCGGCCGAGGAGGTCCGTCACGAAGTCCGGCAAGCCGCGCGCATGACCGGTGTCGATGCCGACCACGACGCTCATCCCGCCACGCAACGGCGGCTTGCCCTGGAGATCGTCGACCGTCACGCGCATCGGAATGCGTTGCACGACCTTGACCCAGTTGCCGGTGGTGTTCTGCGCCGGAAGCAAGGAGAAGCTCGACGACGACGCCGGGCTGATCGAGGCGACCGTGCCGTGCCAGACGGTGCCGGGATAGCTGTCGACGCTGATCGTCGCCGTCTGTCCCGGCCGCACATAAGTCAGTTCGGTTTCCTTCGGCTCCGCCGCGATCCACAGATCGGTCGCCGAAATCAGGCTGAAGGCCGGCTGCGAAGCCGGCAGGTACTTGCCGACCTGAAGCGCGTCGACATTGGTGACTATGCCGTCGAACGGCGCCTTGACGATGGAATCGGCAAGATTGCGCTGGGCGTCGTCCACCGCCGACTGCGCCTGGAGGTAGAACGGATTCTTCTCCACCGGCTGGCTGGCGTCGCCGCCAAGCTGGGCAAGCGTCGCCTGTGCCTGCGCCTGGGCAACGGACACTTTCTGGCGGGCGGCGACGAGGTCGTGCTGGGCGCTGTCGAAGGTCGCCTTGGAGGAGGTGGAGGTCTTGAGCAGATCCTGCTGGCGCTGGAAAGCGGCCTCGTAATAGGGGATGTCGGCCTGCGCCTGCTCGATCAGCGCCTGCGACTGCTGGTAGCTCGCCTGCAAGGTCAGCACCTGGTTGCGCACAGTGCCGAGCTGCGCCTGGGCGGCGGCAAGAGCGGTTTCGAAAGAGGCCGGCCGCAGCCGGAAAAGCACCTGGTCCTTCTTCACCGCCTCGTTCTCGTGCACGTCGATCTCGGACACAGTGCCGGAGACATCGGTGGAAACGCCGAGCGACTGCGCCTGGATGTAGGCGTTGTCGGTCGTCATGACCTGGCCGCCGATGACGTAGTAATAGCCGCCGACGACCAGCGCGACCGGAAGCAGGGCAAACAGGATCGGCCGTGCCCGGCCGCGCTTGGGCTTGACCGGCGCCGGCGGCGCCACCGCAACCCCGGCCTGCCGTGGCTCCTTGGACGGCGCCTCGAGCGCGGCCGGCTCCAGGGCGACCGGTGCTTCGAGTTCGTCATTGCCGATGAGGGTGCCGGCTCGCCTTTGTTCGCGTTCGCTGTCCAGTCGGATGATCTGGTCGTGCGCCCGGCCGGCGGAGGATCCGTCTTCTTCGACAGGCTTCTTTGGTGAGGTTGATTCAGCCATGTGTTTTCTCCGGTCGGCGGCAGGCTGGGTGCAAGCCGCGAGCAGATTGGATTTGATGAGGGATAGGGTTTGCAGCAGATGCAGCTGGGCATCCGCGGAAAGACCGACAAAGGCCTCGTCCCGCGTCTTCTGCCCATTGGTGCGCATGGCTTCAATGAGCGGATAAGCTTGCGGCTTCAGGTAGAGCAGCCATGCCCGGCGGTCAGCGGGATTGGGCCGGCGCTCGATGAAGCCGCGTGCCTCCATCTTATCGAGCAGCCGGGCGAGCGTGATCGGCGTGATCTCGATAAGATCGGCCAGTTTGTTCTGGTGGATGCCCTCATGCAGGCAGAGATAGGCGAGCACCTGCCACTGGGCGCGGGTCAGCCCCGATGCCCGCGACCTCTGCTCGAACCGCTTTCGAAGCAGGCGCGCGACATCGTGCAGCACGAAGCTGATGTTGGGTGACGATGGCATGGAAGGTACTGAGGTTCTAAGGCGCAACTTTTAGTGAGCATGCTTATTATCATCATGCACATAATCCCGCTGGACGCGGTGCGCAAGACGGACTAAGCCCGCCTGGAAAAAATGACGCATGTGCTGCGACACCATAAAAAGGCTCAGGTAGCAGGCTGTTGCCGGGCAAGGATAGGACGATGAATTGGCTGAAGATCGTGACCGTGGCGGCCATCGCGGGATGGCCGGGCCTTGCGCTCGCAAAGGACGCCGTCAGCTGCGGCGGCGCCGCGATGCTGGGTGGCGCGCAATTGAACTGCAGCCACGTCGAACCCCAGGCGCCGCCTCAGTTTTGCACCTATAGCTGGGCTCTCCACATGCCGGCCGGAGACCAGAAAATCGTCGAAGGCAGCTTCATGCTGCCGCCCGGCGCGGCGAACGTCACCGTCTATCAGGGCAGCGGTTTCGACAGCGCAATGTCCGATCCGATCGTGATCTGTCGCGGCGGCAAATGAGCAAGGCCGTCAAGGAAAGCTCGCTCGTCGCCCGATTGGTGCTATAGGGCGGATCACGCTATTTTGAACGGGCGCATTCGAGTTTCGGATGTGCCTGGCTGCCATTTCTCTGACGGATTTCGACATGGACGGACCCAACCCAGACATCAAGCACCCGATCCCGATGCATACCCGCGTCGGCTTCCTCAAGGGGCTGGTGAATGCGCCGAACATCGAGATCGGCGACTTCACCTACTATGACGATCCGGACGGCCCCGACAAATTCGCCGAAAAATGCGTCCTGCACCACTATCCCTTCATCGGCGACAAGCTGATCATCGGTCGGTTCTGCGCCATCGCCGAGGGCGCGCGCTTCATGATGAACGGCGCCAACCATGCTATGTCCGGCTTTTCGACCTATCCGTTCAATATCTTTGGCCATGGCTGGGAAAAGGGTTTTGACCCGGCGACGTGGTCGAAGGAAGTGCGCGGCGACACCATTGTCGGCAGCGACGTCTGGATCGGCATGGAGGCGGTGATCTTGCCCGGGGTGGAAATCGGCCACGGCGCCATCATCGCCGCGAAATCGGTGGTGACGCACGACGTGCCGCCCTATGCGATCGTCGCCGGCAATGCGGCCAAGGTGGTGAAGATGCGTTTCGACGACCGGACAATCAGGCGGCTGCTGGCGGTGGCGTGGTGGGACTGGCCGGTGGACAAGGTCAGTCGCAACCTCGATGCTATCCGGGGCGCCGATATCTCTCTTCTGGAGGCAGCAGCTTGAACGCTCTGAACAGCAGCATAATCGGCACCGAACTGTTTACGCGAGGTTGGATCTTCATCCGCGGCGTGCCGGCCATGAAATTCCTGCCGCCTGAAGGGCCGCCGGAAATCGCCTTTGCCGGCCGCTCGAATGTCGGCAAGTCGTCGCTGATCAACGCGCTGGTCAACCAGAAGGGGCTGGCGCGCACCTCCAACACGCCGGGGCGCACGCAGGAGCTCAACTATTTCGTGCCGGACGGATTTTCGGGTGAGGGCGCCGACCTGCCGCCCTTGGCGCTGGTCGACATGCCCGGCTATGGCTATGCCACCGCGCCGAAGGAGAAGGTCGACGAGTGGACCAAGCTGGTCTTCGACTATCTCAAGGGCCGCGTCACGCTGAAGCGCGTCTATGTGCTGATCGACGCCCGCCACGGCATCAAGGCCAAGGACGACGAAGTGCTGTCGCTGCTCGACAAGGCGGCGGTGTCCTACCAGATCGTGCTGACCAAGACCGACAAGATCAAGACTGCCGGCGTGCCGAGGCTGATCGAGGAGACGCTGGCAAAGATCAAGAAGCGGCCGGCGGCGTTCCCGTTCGTTCTGGCGACGTCTTCGGAAAAAGCCGAGGGCCTCCAGGAATTGCAGGCGGCCATCGTGCTTGCCGCCAATGGCGGCTAAGCATCCACAGCTTAGAGCATGGCCTACGGCTTGGCCTCGATAGCAATCGTCTGGTGGCCTTCTTCCGCCACAAGCCTTTCGGTGCCGTATGCCTTGAGGAACATGCTGACGCCTGACCTGACGATGCGGTCGATCTCGTCCTGGCTCGGGGCTTTGGTGCGGTAGGCGAAGATGCACTGGCGGAACAGACCGGCCAGGCACAGTTCGGTGAACTGATAGGCGGCAAGATCGACATCGTCGATGCGCAGCAGGTCGCGCTCGATGGCGGCATTGAGAAAGGCCGCGACCTTGTCGTGGCCACGCTTGGGACCGCGCTCGTAAAACCGCGCGCCCATGTCGGGTATCCGGTCGGATGCACCGATCACCGTGCGCTGCGCCTGGATCACCTTGGCCGACGTGATCTTGAGGGCCAGCACCTTGCCGAACTTCACCAGCGTCTCGCGCAGGTTGTCGGCATTGTCCAGCACGTCATACATGTTCTTGAAGATTGTGCCGCGCTCTTCCTCGATCAGCGCTTCGAACAGCTCTTCCTTGTTGGCGAAATAGACGTAGATCGTACCCTTGGAGACACCGGCCTCGCGGGTGATGTCGTTCATCGAGGCGGCTTCGAAGCCCTTGTCGATGAAGACACGACGGGCGCCGTCGATGATCTGGCTGCGCTTGACCGGATCCTGCCCCGCGGCCGGGCGGCCACGACGCAAGCTTTCCAACAGGTCGTCGCACGACTCGTTTTCAACATTGGGCGGGGTCTCGGCCATGAAAGTCACACCTCGAAAATAATTCGAACCAAGCGGTTCGATTGCCCTTGATATGGTCCTCTTTACGCGCTATGTCAACGGCCGGATCGAACCGAACGGTTCAGTATTATATTATAACTTTAGAGAGATGTCATGTCCTCGAACGCGCCGACCACTGCCGAAGTCCGTCCCTTTCCCAACGCCAAGGTTGCGCCGGCGACGGAAGCCCCGGAAGTGCCTGTCCAGCCGGTCTCGTCGCCACCGGCAGAGGCTCCGGCCAAGAAGAAGCGTTCGGTGCGTTCCTTCCTGCTGCCGATCATCGGCGTCGCCTTGCTGGGCGCCGGCGCCTGGTATGGTTACGATTACTGGACCACGGGCCGCTTCATGATCTCGACGGACGATGCCTATGTCCAGGCGGACATGGCGTTCATATCGCCCAAGATTTCCGGCTATGTCGATCAGGTCAAGGTCAGCGAGAACCAGCTGGTCAAGGCCGGCGATCCGCTGCTCGTCGTCGATGACGGCGATTACAAGATTGCCGTCGCCCAGGCCGAGGCGCAGATCGCCACTTTGAGCAAGACGCTCGACCGTATCGACGCCCAGACCGACGCGGCCCGCGCCTCGCTGCAGCAGGCGCAGGCGCAGAAGGTCGCCGACCAGGCCGCCGCCGACAATGCGGCCAAGGTCGCGGCCCGCGCCTCTCAGTTGCTCAAGACCCATGTCGGCACGCAGGCGCAGCTGGACGACGCCCAGACGGCGGTCCAGCAGGCCGATGCCGCCCTTGTCGGCGCCGACGCACAGATCGCCGCCGCGCAGGCCAATATCGGCGTGCTGCAGGCGCAACGCGCGGAATCGGCGAGCACGCTGGCGTCCCTGCAGCTCAGCCATGACAAGGCGCTGCGCGATCTTTCCTTCACCGTGCTCAAGGCGCCTTATGACGGTATCGTCGGCAACCGCTCGGTCGAACAGGGCGACCTTGTCAGCCCCGGCCAGAAGCTCGCCGTCATCGTGCCGATGGACAAGCTCTACATCGTCGCCAACTTCAAGGAGACGCAGCTTGCCCGGCTGGTGCCCGGAGAGAAGGTGAAGATCTCGGTCGATGCGACCGACGGCCAGGACTTCGAGGGCACCGTCTCGTCGCTGGCGCCGGCTTCGGGTGCCGTGTTCTCGCTGCTGCCGCCCGAAAACGCCACCGGCAACTTCACCAAGGTCGTGCAGCGCGTTCCGGTCCGCATCGATGTGCCCGCAGATGTCCTGAAGAGCGGCAAACTGCGCGCCGGCCTGAGCGTCATCGTCGACGTCGACAGCCGCACCGCCCCATCCGGGTCGGGCCCAGTGGCCGCGAACTGAGCGGCGACGGGAGCAATGCCATGGCAACCGCAACCCTGACAGCAGGAGCGCCGCCGGCGAGGCCGGCTGTACCTGACACCATTTCGACGCGGCGCGTCATCGCCTTCCTGGCGATGGTGTTCGGCATGTTCATGGCCATCCTCGATATCCAGATCGTCTCCGCCTCGCTGTCGGAAATCCAGGCCGGCCTGAGCGCCAGCTCCGACGAAATCCCGTGGGTGCAGACCGCCTATCTGATCGCCGAAGTGGTGATGATCCCGCTGTCGGGCTTCCTCAGCCGGATGCTGTCGACGCGCGTGCTGTTCACGATCTCGGCGGCGGGCTTCACCGCGGCCAGTGCGCTGGCGGCGACTGCCACCAACATCGACCAGATGATTGTCTACCGCGCCGTCCAGGGCTTCATCGGCGGCGGCATGATACCGAGCGTCTTCGCCGCTGCCTTCACCATCTTCCCGCCCTCGCGCCGCGCCTTCGTCTCGCCGATGATCGGCCTGGTGGCGACGTTGGCGCCGACCATCGGCCCGACTGTCGGCGGCTATATCAGCCATGCCATGTCCTGGCACTGGCTGTTCCTGGTCAATGTCGTGCCCGGCATCCTGGTGACAGCGGCGGCCTGGACGCTGATCGACTTCGACAAGCCCAACCTCAAGCTGTTCAGCAAGTTCGACTGGTGGGGCCTCGCCGGCATGGCGGCTTTCCTGGGCTGCATGGAATATGTGCTCGAGGAAGGCCCCAACAATGACTGGCTGCAGGACCAGGGCGTCTTCATCTGCGCCATTGTCATGACCATCGGCGCGGTGCTGTTCTTCTGGCGGGTGTTCACCGCCGAGGAGCCGATCGTCGACCTGAAGGCCTTCACCAACATCAACTTCGCCTTCGGCTCGCTGTTTTCCTTCGTCATCGGCATCGGCCTTTACGGCCTGACCTATCTCTACCCGGTGTATCTCGGGCGCATCCGTGGCTACGATTCGATGATGATCGGCGAGGCGCTGTTCGTCAGCGGCCTGGCCATGTTCTTCACCGCGCCGATCTCGGGCATCCTGTCGAACAAGATGGACCCGCGGCTGATGATGATGATCGGCTTCTTCGGCTTCGCCACCGGCACCTGGTGGATGACGCATCTGACCGCCGACTGGGATTTCAACGAGCTGCTCATCCCGCAGATCCTGCGCGGCTGTTCGATGATGCTGTGCATGGTGCCGATCAACAACATCGCGCTCGGCACCTTGCCGCCCGAGCGGCTGAAGAATGCGTCCGGCCTGTTCAATCTCACCCGCAACCTTGGCGGTGCGGTTGGCCTCGCACTGATTAACACCGTGCTGATCGACCGCAATGCCTTCCACTACGCAAGGCTCTCCGAGCATGTGCAATGGGGCAGTGAAGCCGCGCAGACCAAGCTGCAGAACATGACGCTCAATTTCGAGCAAACCCCCGGCCTGGACGCGACAAGTGCCGCCATCTCCAAGCTGTCGGGCATGGTCCAGCAGCAGGCGGCGCTGCTGTCATTCATGGATGTGTTCTTCATGCTGACGGTGCTGTTTGCGACGCTTGGCCTGTTCACCATGTTGATCCGCAAGCCGGCCGCGGCGGCGGGTGGAGGTGGTGGCGGCGGCCACTGATACCGGAGCAATTCCAGGAAAAGTGTAAGGCGGTTTTCCGTCAGGAATTGCGACAAGACAGAGATACGTGGGCAGCTGTTTCGGGAAGCTCCTCCAGTCCACGCCCGAAAAAGCTCTGACCGCGCAAAAAACTCCGGGCCGCAAGCCCGGAGTTTTTCATATCCAGTTGGAATTTGTCAGGCTGTGGCGAGCTTGAAGGTCAGCGCGACGCCGTTGATGCAGTGGCGCAGGCCGGTCGGCGCTGGACCGTCGTCGAAGACGTGGCCGAGATGGCCGCCGCAGCGGCGGCAATGCGCCTCGGTGCGCGTCATGCCGAGCGAGCGGTCCACGGTCGTGCCGATAGCCTTGGGGATCTCTTGCCAGAAGCTCGGCCAGCCGGTGCCGGAATCGAATTTCGTCTCCGACGAATAGACCGGCAGGTCGCAGCCGGCACAGGCGAAGATGCCTTTACGGTGTTCGTTGAGCAGCGAGCTGGTGCCGGGATACTCCGTGCCTTCCTTGCGCAGCACGTCGAAGGCGGCAGGCGACAGGATGGCTTTCCACTCGGCGTCGGTCTTGGTGACTTCGAATTTCTCGGCGGCCTGTGCTGCCTGCGAATCGCCCATGCGCAACAGCGTTGCCCCGGCCCCGACGACGCCGATGGCGGCGGCACCGCTCAAAAGAAAGTCGCGACGGTTCATGACCAGTTCCTCCTGATGTCCTTTTGCCAAACTATACCGTCGCGCGGAAATCAAAAGCCGGTGACGGTAGCCCCTCGAACGAACACTCCGCGCTCTCCCACATCCGAATGTGGGCGGCGCGGAGTGCCCGGGTCAATTGCGGATCACGGGAGCGGGATCGTGCAATCGACGGAGGGCCCTTGCTGCCAGTTCGCCGGCAGCAATCCCCTTGTTACATCTTCGGCAAAAGAACCTTGTCGATGACGTGGATGACGCCATTGGACTGTTCGACATCGGCGATCGTCACATTGGCGACATCGCCGTTCTCGTCGGTGACGGTGACCTTGCCGCCGTCGGCCTTGAGCGACAGCTCGCAGCCGCCGACCGTCTTGACCTTGTGGGCGCCGCCGTCAGCCTTGGCCATCGCGGCGACATCCGCCCCCATCGCCTTGGCGCCGATGACATGGCAGGTCAGGATCTTGGTGAGCTTGTCCTTGTTTTCGGGCTTGAGCAGCGTCTCGACCGTGCCGGCCGGAAGGGCTGCGAAGGCTTCGTTGGTCGGCGCGAACACGGTGAACGGACCGGCGCCCTGCAGCGTCTCGACGAGCCCGGCGGCCTTCACGGCGGCGACCAGCGTCGTGTGATCCTTCGAGTTCACGGCGTTCTCGACGATGTTTTTGTTGGCATACATCGCGGCGCCGCCAACCATCGCGTTTTCGGCATAGGCGGCGGTGGCAAGGGCCGAAACGGCGATCGTGCCGGCGAGCAAAAGGGTGGCGTATCTACGCATGATGTCAAACTCCTCGGGTTTTTCTCTTCCCATTTTTGGGGACGCGAGGAGATACGGAACAAAATCGCCCGAGTTTCAGGAATATTGTGATTTTTGATTTTATCTTTGGCGCAGAGGGATTTTCCCGAGCAATCGGCCGCCGGCCGACATGCTGTCTATGGGCATGTTCAGTGAAGGATAGACTTATGATAGTCTGTTGTGATTTTTCAGGCGCGCGGAGCCGGTCAGATGCTCTTCAGGTCGCCGGCGGCGACCACCGGTCCGGTCGGCTGTCCGGTCGGCGAACCGCCTGACGGCTCGAGGCTGACGGCAAGCACCGCGCCCTGGGCAAGTTTCTGCTGGGCCGCCAGCGAGACGACGATATGCGCCGTTGCACCTGCCGGAATGACGCCCATCGAGACCGGCGGGTTCTTGCCCTCGATCATCCACAGCTCGAAGTCCTTGCCGGAAGCACGCTCACCGGAGACATGCGACAGGCCGACTTCGTGATGCGCGGCATCATAGACGGCAAGATATCTGACGTCACTGCCTTCGGCGGCCAGCGAAGCGACGAGTCGCGCCTGCGGCTGCTCGACCGGTGGGTTGAGAATGGGCACGGCGATGTAAATCGCCAGTGCCGCAACCGCGGCTGCGGCAAGGCCGCGCCAGAAGGCCAGGCTGGACCACAGGCCGCCGCGCACTTCGGCGGGCGTGGTCACCCCGGCAGCGTTGGCGAACAGGCGGCGGTCGACCGCGGTCTTCACCGAAACCGGCGGCTCGACTTCCCGATAGGCGGCGGCAAGCGGTGAGAGACTGACCTCCCATCCCTCGACAAGACGGGCGAAAACCGTATCCGCATCGATGCGGCGGGAGACGATCTGGCGTTCGTCGGCATCGAGCACGCCGAGAACGTATTCGGCGGCGAGCAGGTCGTCGCCTCCACGTTCCGGTCCTGTGTCTTCTGCCAGCGTCATCTTTCCAGACATTCTCTGAGTTTCAACAGGCTGCGGCGCAGCCATGTACGCATCGTGTTCAGCGGCACGCCATGGCGCTCCGCCAGTTCGGCATAGCTCTCGCCCTTGAGATAGGCGCCCCGGACGGCGGCTGCCCGGTCCTTCTCCAACTCATCGAGACAATGGTGGATACGTTCGGATTCTTCGCCCGCCACCGCCATCGCTTCAGGCCCCGGCGCCGGATCGGCCACGTCGAGCGCGGCATCGATGTCTGCGGCAGGCTTGCGCCGCGCTCGTATGCGATCGATCGCATGATTACGCGCAATTGCCACCAGCCAGGAGATCGGGCTTAGATCGGAGACGGCAAAACGATCCGCCTTCGTCCATATCTTGACGAAGACTTCCTGTAGCGCTTCTTCCGCATCTCCCCGGTCGTTCAATACACGAAGACAGACGCCAAAAAGTTTCGCGCTGGTCTGCCGGTAAAGCAGATCGAACGCGGCCCGATCCTTCATCGAAGTCCGGACGATCAGCTTGGTGATGTCCTGCGGCGTCATCTGCGGCAAGTTAGGCGATTGCAATGTATTTGCAACGGCGGAAATAACCTTGTGCACGCCTAAGCTTTTGTGTGTCGCCAGCCGGGTCCGTCGACCGATTGCCAATGGAATCGCCACTGGCTAGCTTGCCCTCAGTGATGGGGGGGAGCGCGCATGTCGGTCGAACGGATCCTTTGGGAAGAAGATGCCGCGGGCCTCGCCGATCTGGTCCGCAAGGGCGAGGTTTCGGCCGTCGAGCTGACCGACGCCGCGATCGCCCGCGCCGAGGCCACCCGTCACGACATCAATGCCACGGCCGAGCCGCTCTACGATGCCGCGCGGGCCCGCGCCAAGACCGTCGACCCCTCGCTGCCGCTGGCCGGTGTTCCCTTCGCCATCAAGGATCTAGGCATCGCCATCAAGGGCGTGCCGACGCATGGCGGCAGCCGCATTCCGGCATGGCTGGCCGATGTCAATTCGGTGCTGACCGACCGCTATCTCGCTGCCGGGCTTATCCCGATCGTCACCTCGACATCGCCGGAGCACGGCCTTCGATTGATGACCGAATCCAGGGACTTCGGCATCACCCGCAATCCGTGGAACACCGGCCAAACCAGCGGCGGCTCTTCGGGCGGTTCGGCTGCACTGGTCGCCGCCGGCGTCGTGCCGGTGGCGCATGCCTCCGATGGCGGCGGCTCGATCCGCGTGCCTGCCGCCTGCACCGGGCTTGTCGGCCTGAAGACGTCGCGCGGCCGCACACCGCTGACGCCGCTGGTGAGCGAAAGCTGGTACGGCATGGTCGTCGACCATGCGCTCACCCGTTCGGTGCGTGATTGCGCGCTGCTGCTCGACCTCACCCATGGGTCCGATCCTCTGTCGCCCTATGCCGCGCCGCCGCCGAAGGGCACGTTCGCGGCCGCTGCCGCGCGCGATCCCGGCAAGCTCAGCCTGGCCGTGTACCGCAAATCCCCGCTTGGCCTGCCGATCTCGGACGAGACGCTCAAGGCGCTCGACACGGCGATGGCGCTTGCCCGCGAGGGCGGCCACACGGTCGAGGAGATCGACCTACCCTTTATCGGCCGCGAGTTCTTCGCCGATTTCTGCAGGACGGTTGCCTCCGCAGTCGCCGGCACGATGCGGGCCGAAGCGCTGCGTGTCGGCCGTTCCGTTACCGGCGACATCGAGCGGGCGACGCGGGTGCTCGCCCGCTTCGGCGAAATAGTGTCGGCCGGCGAGACCTATGCCGACCTGCAGCGGCTGCATGCCGCCTCGCGGCAGCTGATTTCGGAGACCGTGCAGTACGACGCCGTGCTGATGCCGGTCATTGCCCACCCGCCGCTCGCCTGCGGCGCCATGGATCCGAAAGGCGCCGACGAGTTCATCGAAAACCTGCTCGACAAGCTTCACCTCACTCCCTTGCTGAAGCTGAAGCCGTTCTTCGGCCAGCTGATGGACAAGAGCCTCTGGTTCACCCATTGGCCGGCGATCCAGAATGTCAGCGGCCAGCCGTCGATCGCGCTGCCGGTCCATGTCACCGACGCCGGCCTGCCGATCGGCATCCAGGCGGCCGGCCGTCCGGGCGACGAGGAGACGCTTTTGTCGCTCGCCGCGCAGATGGAGAAGATCTCGGGTTGGCTGGACCGCAGGGCGCCGCTGATGGTGCCGACACGATGACGAGGTCGTGAAGCGCTTGAATATGACAGCAAAGCCATTTGCGGGCGGCGCCAATTCCCGCTAAGACGCCGCCGTCCTTACCTGATGCATGTCGCCCAAAAGGGTCCAGGGGTTTTGGGACAACGACGTGCTTAAAATAAAAAGCCGGGAACCAAGCCGATGACGGAAATAACCGCCACCGCCGAAATGCAGGCAGCCCTGTTGTCGCGGGCGCTGCCCTACATGCAGCGCTACGAGCACAAGACGGTCGTGGTGAAATATGGCGGCCATGCCATGGGCGACATCGAGCTCGGCAAGGCCTTCGCGCGCGACATCGCGCTGCTCAAGCAGTCCGGCGTCAACCCGATCGTCGTCCATGGCGGTGGCCCGCAGATCGGCGCCATGCTGGCCAAGATGGGCATCGAATCCAAGTTCGAGGGCGGCCTGCGCGTCACCGACCAGAAGACGGTCGAGATCGTCGAAATGGTGCTGGCCGGTTCGATCAACAAGGAGATCGTCGCGCTGATCAACGCCGAGGGCGAATGGGCGATCGGCCTGTGCGGCAAGGACGGCAACATGGTGTTCGCCGAAAAGGCCCGCAAGACCATGATCGATCCGGACTCCAACATCGAGCGCGTGCTCGATCTCGGCTTCGTCGGCGAGCCGGTCGAGGTCGACCGCACCTTGCTCGACCTTCTGGCACGCTCCGAAATGATCCCGGTGCTGGCGCCGGTGGCGCCAGGCCGCGACGGCCATACCTACAACATCAATGCCGACACCTTCGCCGGCGCCATTGCCGGCGCCTGCCAGGCGACGCGCCTGCTGTTCCTCACCGACGTGCCGGGTGTACTCGACAAGAACAAGAAGCTGATCGACGAACTGACCGTGGCCGAGGCCAAGGCGCTGATCAAGGACGGAACTGTCTCGGGCGGCATGATCCCCAAGGTCGAGACCTGCATCGAAGCGATCGAACGCGGCGTCGAAGGCGTCGTCATCCTCAACGGCAAGACGCCGCATGCGGTGCTGCTGGAACTGTTCACCGAACATGGCGCCGGCACGCTGATCGTGCCCTGAGGGGCATTAATATTCAGGTGATGCCGGCCTGCAAACGGCGACTTTCTCCGCTTCCGGTGCTCACGGACCCGAACGTCCGCTGCGCTCCGGTTCTCGAAAGCCACCGTTTTCGGCTCGGCCTGACCTGAAGCTCAACACCCCTTAACCAGGGCACAGCAACAGTCAGGCACTCGGCAAAATCGTGACCTCGGGCGGTGCCAGCTTGCGTACCGGGCGTCGAACGGACATCGATTCCTCCTCGGCGTCCTGCGGCGCGCCCCAGAATTCGGCCAGCGTCGGGCCGTCTTTCACCCTGATGTCGCGGACCAGAAAGCCCCAGACCTCGCGGAACCACACGCGGCGGCCCATCTGCGTGTACCAGCGCATCGAATGGCGCTGCTCGGGATCCTTGTGGAATAGGATGCGGGCCAGCGCCTTCGGCCGTGATTGCACCGCCAGTTCGATCAGTTTGACGCTGAAGAACAGCATCCAGGGTTTCAGCCTCGTCATTTGCAGCACCTGGTGCTTGTAGTCCCACAGGCGCGCATCCTGCTGGATCACCTTGCGATCCCGCGCGATGCGGAAGAACGGCGTCCAGCGATGCGGCGTCACATAGAGCGCCTGGATCTGGTCGGGGTCATAGGCGATGAGCTGGCGAAAGCCGCGCCACAGATCGCGGAGCCCTTCGTCCTCGAAGCCGGCCACCCAGGTCGCCATCGACAGGATGCCGTTGAGGCGCAGCAGCCTTATCGCCTCGCGGTCGGATGAGATGCTGCCGCCCTTGCGGATCAATTGAAGCGTCTGCTCGTCGGTGTTTTCCATGCCGAGCAGCCAGCGGATGACACCGGCCTTGCGGTAGAGATGCAGGATGTCGGCATCGCGCACGATGTCGTCGGCACGGGTCGAACCGACGATCAGCACCGGCACGTTCTCGGCGATAAGGGCGTCGAGGAAGGCACGCCAGGCCTTCTTCGAGACCGTCGGATTCTCGTCGGCGAGATTGATCAGCTCGATGCCGTGCTCGCGGTGCAGCCAGGCGATCTCCCTGGCGAATTTCACCGGATCGCGATGCCGCCAGCGGGTCCAGAAGCCGCGCTGGCCGCAATAGTTGCACAGATGCGGGCAGCCGCGCGAAAACTGCATGACCACGGCGCGCTTGCCGCCCCAGTAGCTGTAACTGGTATGGTCGATCAGCTCCCAACCGACGCGGTAGGCGTCGAGGTCGGCAATGGTCATGGCCGCCTGTGTGGCGAAGGGGCGGCTGAGATCGTCGCGATAGGCGATGCCGGCCACGCTCGCCGGCGGCTGGTGCATTTCCAGCGCCTCGACCAGCGCCACGACGGTCGCCTCGCCCTCGCCGCGCACGATGAAGTCGAAAGCATCGGTAGCGGCCAGGATGTCGCGCCAATGATAGGTCGGGAAAACGCCGCCATAGACGATGATGGTCGCCGGCTCCCGCTGCTTGATCTGCTCAGCGATCAGCAAGGCGGTCGGGTGCGCCGAGGTCGAGCCGGAATGGCCGATCAGGACGAAGTCGGGGTGGTCCTCCAGTGCGTTGCGTACGACGTCATCGAGCGGCATCGGTCCAAACTCGGCGTCGACGAGCCGCACCTGATGGCCGGCATCGATCAGCGGTCCGCCGATCGCCAGCAGGCCGAGCGGCGGCAAATGATCGTCGGGCACGCGGCTGCCGATGGCGGTGTGCGGCGGATTGATCAGGACGATTTTCATGGCGGACCTCTTGGGCAGTTGGTCCGCGCAAGCTGGCCGGCGATGTGGACACGCGATTGGCCCGTTTCAGCAGTTTGCGTGCAGCTTTTCCCCAAGGAGTGCGAAGAGAGGCATTGTCATCGCCTGAGATGCCCGAGCGGCACATGGCCCGGCCCCTTGATGTTCTGCAGCACCAACTGCGTGTGGACGTCGCGCACGCCGTCGAGCCGCATCAGCCGGTGCATAACGAAGGCGTTGAGTTCGTCGACCGACGGCACCATGACATGCAGTAGAAAGTCGTGGTCGCCGGTCATCGTCCAGCACGAGGACACCTCGTCCATGCGCTGCACGGCGGCGATGAAGCTTTCGGGCGAGCCGTCGCTGTGGCTGACCAGGCGCACCTGGATGAACACCTCGACCATCAGGCCGACCGCGCGGCGGCTGATCACCGCGGCAAATCCCTTGATGATGCCGGCCTCCTGCAGCGCCTCGAAGCGCCGCGCGCACGGCGTCGTCGACAGGCCGATCTCTTGCGCCAGTTCGGAAACCGGCTTGCGCCCGTCGCGCTGCAGGACATCGAGCATCTTGATCTCGAAATCGTCGAATTGAGGCATTTTCACTCCGATAGAGGGTTTTGTGAGTGGATGTTATCCCAAATATTCCGTTCGAGCCATCATCAAAACCGATTTGCCTCGGCAGATCGGGGTAGCCTTTTCGGCACGTCAGCCATTCATGATTTGCGAGGAGAAAAACCATGACGACGATGAGCGTTGCCGAATATGCCCGCGACTGCGCGGCGCAAGGATTGCGCGGCGACTATTCGGTCTGCCGCGCCGATTTCACCGTGTCGCAGGGCTACGATTACAGCGAAGAAGAGCAGGCGGTGTGGCGCACGCTGTGCGACCGCCAGACCAAATTGACGCGCAGGCTCGCCCACCACTCCTATCTCGACGGCGTCGAAAAACTCGGCCTGCTCAACCGTATTCCCGATTTCGACGAGGTCAGCGCCAAGCTGCGCAAATTGACCGGCTGGGAGATCGTCGCGGTGCCCGGTCTCATTCCCGCGGCCCCGTTTTTCGATCATCTCGCCGATCGCCGCTTCCCGGTCACCAACTGGCTGCGGACGAGGCAGGAGCTCGACTACATTGTCGAGCCCGACATGTTCCATGACTTCTTCGGCCACGTGCCGGCGCTGTCGCAACCGGTGTTCGCCGATTTCATGCAGATGTATGGCGAGAAGGCCGGCGACATCATCGCGCTGGGCGGCGACGAGATGATTTCCCGGCTTTATTGGTACACGGCCGAATACGGCCTGATGCAGGAGGCCGGCCAGCCGCTAAAGGCCTTTGGCGCCGGCCTGATGTCGTCGTTTACCGAGCTGCAGTTCGCGGTCGAAGGCAATGACGCCCACCACGTGCCCTTCGACCTCGAAACGGTGATGCGCACCGGCTACGAGATCGACAAGTTCCAGCGCGCCTATTTCGTGCTGCCGTCCTTCGACGCCTTGCGCGATGCCTTCCAGACCGCCGATTTCGCGGCGATCGTCGCCCGACGCAAGGACCAGCCGGCGCTCGACCCGGCGACGTTATAGTGCAGAACCGTCAGGTGGTGACCACCTTGCTCAGATGGTCGCCCAGCCGGCAGGCCAGCGCGGTGATCGTCGTCGTCGGGTTGCATTGGCCCGACGTGCAGAACACCGAGGAGCCGCCGACATAGAGATTGTCCATGCCGTGCACCTTGCAGTTGGCGTCGACCACGCTCTTGCTGACGTCGGTGCCCATGCGCGTGCCGCCCATGTGATGATGGCCCGCCGTCTCGTCGTTGGTCGGATAATCCTGACCATTGCTGATCCAGTCGGCAATACGCACGCGGCCGAGATTCTTCTCGATCAGCGTCATGCCGAACAGTCTGAGCCCTTCGAGCAGGGTGCGGCGCTCCATTTCCGATTTCTTCCAGTGCAATTCGATGCGTGGCACGCCGGCATGGTCGACATCGGTCTTCGACAACTCGATCTGGTTGGAGGCCAGCGGCGCCTGTTCCCAGGCGACGTAGAGCTGGGCGGCGCAGCGCAGTCTCTGACTGAGCTTGGAGGACATCCACTCGGCCATGTCGGGTGCCGTGCAGGCGAGGTCGGCGATAAGGCTCTTGACGCCGGGATACGGCGTCTCGATCAGCCGGATGCCGAAATTCATGATCTGCAGCCGCTCCATGGCGGCAAGGGTCGGCGAGAAGAAGGCCTCATTGACGGCGTCGACCTCGAACGCGTTGTAGTCGGCCAGGATCGCGTTGCCGCCCTCGAAGGTCGGATGCTCCATCCAGTAGCGGCCAAGCGCCGTCGCATTCGGCACGACGCCGCCGTTCGAACGCTGGTTCGACCACAGAAGCAGCCGCGAATTCTCCAGCCCGCCGGTGCAGACGATGAAATAGTCGGCACTGAAGGAGCCGGCATCCTGCCCGTTCGACCACAGTCTGGCGCCCGTCACACGTTTGCCGTCGCCGGAAAGTTCGGTGGCACAAGTGTTGAGCACCACCGCGATGTTCTTGGCCTTGTCGAGTTCATCGCCGAACTTCTCGGCGAAGCGCACGGCCGGGCTCTTGATCAGCTGCACCCAGCGAATGTCGTCCGAGATCGGCATATCGGGCCGGAGGGCCGGAAGGTCGAGAATGTCGCGCACTTCCGGCAGATAGGGTTCGATGTCGGTGCGGCGGATCGGCCAGCCCGTATCGGGTACCCAGGCCTTCGGCTCGAAATCTTGTTTGTCGAGCACGCGGCACCAGCCGGCCCAGTGGTTGGAACTGCCGCCCATCAACCGCAGCCGGGTTATGTCGAGATCGAAATAAAAATCCCCGACCGTGCTGCCACGGTAAAAGTCCTGCGACTCGTCGCTGAATTCGCGCGGACCGGCCTCCATCACCACCACCGGAATGCCGGCCGCACCAAGCTTGCGCGCAATGGTCATACCGGCCGGGCCGGAGCCGAGAATGCAGACTTTTGGAGTGAAGTTCGCGGCGCGATACGCCTCGTAGCTGTCGAAGATCATGCCAGGTCGCTCCGCTTGAGGATCCAGCCATTGACCTCGACGATCTCGTTCGGGTCGGGCTTTGGACCGGCGGCATCGGCATCAGGCAGCTTGCGGAACAAAGACAGGGCAGGCAATGCGATCAACGCCTGCACGAGCGCGCGGCGTGACATTTTCTTGATGATGAAACTCATGGCTCGTCTCTCGGCTGGGCTTCGGCACTGCATGGCGTTCCCAGAACGGCAATTCCCGGAACGACACATGCATCACCGTGGAAGCCAGTATCGTGCCAAGTCTGGCCGCAAAGCAGTGAAAACCCGGCTAAGCGGTACAACCGAGTGCAAACAGGGTTAGAATTTTCTTAACAGGCCGGTTGCGGCAGATCGGATCACGCCGCCTCGGAAATGCCGGTGTCGATGATCGTCAGGTTACGGCCCTGGTGCTTCGCCTGGTAGAGGCGCCGGTCGGCGGCGCGCATCAGCTCCGACACACTGGCTTCCTCGCCGCAGACGGTGCCGCCGATGCTGACCGTGAGCGGAATGGTCCGCTCGTCGACGGGCCGGAAGCGGATCAGCTCCACTTCGCGGCGAATGCGCTCGGCGACGCGCTTGGCCTCCTGCTCGGTGGCGCCGATCAGGAAGGCGCCGAACTCCTCGCCGCCGATGCGGCCGAGCACATCGCCGCTGCGCACGCCGCGCTGGATCGCGCTGGCGATCAAAAGCAGCGCGTCATCACCTGTCAGGTGGCCAAAATTGTCGTTGATGGTCTTGAAGTGGTCGGCATCGATGATCAGCAGCGCGCCGCGATCGGACTTGCGGCGCGAACCGTCGAGCGCGGCAAAGAAGCTTTCCCGGTTGAGCATGCCGGTCATGTCGTCGCGGCTCGCCTTTTCCGCCAGGCGGCGATGCGCGGCGGCGAGCTGGGCATGGGCTCGGGCGAGATCGCGATGCGCGTTTTTCAGCCTGTCGCTTTGCCAGAAAGTGCTTGCGCTGGCAGCCCACGCCAGCACCAGCGGACAGAGGGTGGAGGTCAGCCAGATCGTGCGGTTGACCGGAAATCCCATGGCCGGAACGATGATCAGGGTCAGCAGGAGAGAGGCCGCGACTGAGGCGAAAGCAACGGCGGCGGATCTCAGAATTATGCTGTTCATCGCTTGCTCCCACAAGACTGCCTCTCTGCCAGCAAGCCCTAAAGGCCACCTTTCCCAGATGCCTAAAATTTGAATCGTGAGGCGATTTACGCAACCTCAACGAGCAGAAGTTGTGGATAAAGTCGCTTCCGGAATGCGCGTTTCATGCCATAAGGAGCCCATGACCACGCTCCCTGACCCCGCCCGCTTCGCCCATGTCACCGACTGGGTTTTCGATCTCGACAACACGCTCTATCCGCATCATTCGAATCTGTTCTCGCAGATCGACGTCAAGATGACCGCCTATGTCGGCGAGCTGCTGGCATTGCCGCGCGACGATGCGCGCAAGTTGCAGAAGGAACTCTACCGCGAATATGGCACGACGCTGAACGGCCTGATGACACGTCATGGCATCGACCCCGATGATTTCCTCGAGAAGGTCCACGACATCGACTATTCATGGCTGGTGCCAGACCCCGTTCTCGGCACCGCCATCCGCCAGCTTCCGGGCCGCAAGTTCATCTTCACCAATGGCGACCGCAGGCACGCCGAGCGCACCGCGCGCCAACTCGGCATCCTCGACCATTTCGACGACATCTTCGACATCGTCGCCGCCGGGCTCAATCCCAAGCCGGCGCGCCAGACCTACGAGAAGTTCGCCGAACTCCACGCCGTCACCGGCCACAATGCGGTGATGTTCGAAGATCTTGCCCGTAACCTGTCGGTGCCGAAGTCGCTCGGCATGACCACGGTGCTTATCGTGCCGCGCAATTTCGAGCCCACCTTTTCCGAGATATGGGAGCGCGACCCGGCCAACGAGGACGACGTCGATTTCGTCACCGACGACCTGGCGGGGTTTCTGACGGCGATTGTGGAGGGGGAGGAAGAGGGGAATTGAAGAATTGAAGAATTGAAGAATGAAGGACGGTCTCTACGGATCAATTCCCCCAGTTCCCCAGTTCCCCAATTCTTCAATTCGTCAGCTCTTCAATTCCCCACTCCCCTACTCCCCTAACTTGTAGAACCGGCTGATGATCCCCCAGGCTTCGTCGGCGGTGTCGACGAAGTCGATGATGTCCTGATCGCCGGGGCTGATCGTGCCCTGCTCGGCGAGAAAATCGAGATCAATCGCCCGCTTCCAGAAGGATTTGCCGAACAGGATCACGGGCACGCGCTCCATGCGCCCTGTCTGGATCAGGGTCAGCGTCTCGAAGAATTCGTCCATCGTGCCGAAGCCGCCCGGAAACACCGCGACCGCCTTGGCGCGCATGACGAAATGCATCTTGCGGATAGCAAAATAATGGAAGTTGAAGCAGAGCTCCGGCGTCACATAGATGTTCGGCGCCTGCTCGTGCGGCAGGACGATGTTGAGGCCGATCGACGGCGCGCCGACATCGTCGGCGCCGCGGTTTCCCGCTTCCATCACGCCGGGCCCGCCACCGGTCACCACGACATATTCGCGGTAATAGGAGGTAGCCGACTGCTGCGAGCAGAGGCGGGCGAATTTGCGCGCTTCCTCGTAGTATTTGCTGTTCTCCTCGAGGTTCTTCTTCTGCGTCTCGTTCTTGGCCGCCCAGGCCTCGCCGCCGGGTTCCGGCAGGCGCGCGCCGCCGAACAGGATCACCGTCGAACGGATGCCGCGTTCGGCCAGGATCATTTCCGGTTTCAGCAATTCAAGCTGCAGCCGGACCGCGCGCAACTCGCGCCGCGTCATGAAGTCGGGATCGTTCCAGGCGAGTCGGTAGGTTTCGGCACGCGTCTGCGGCGTATCCGGCACACTCTTCGACCGCTCCAGATCCTCGTCCGAATGCGGCAGTGGCGTCCAGCCCGCCTTTTCCATAGGTGTCATATGCTCTACCCGTCCAAATTCTTCACTTGCGCCGCCCCATGACGCAGCCGCGATTGACCCTCACCAAGGCTTCACATAAGCAGGTTCCGCAAAAGTGTCCCGCGGTTTTGTGACAAGAACCTGCTACATGCAAAGATCCAGACAGGCAAAGCCTGCCAAGGGGTCCGCGCGACTTTCAAAACAGGTTAAGGCGTTGCCCCTTAACAGCTTGGTAATGGAGCGAATTCATGTCGAAGCCCGATCTGGCGAGCCTCGAAAAGACCATCGAGAAGGCCTTCGAGGAACGCGACGCGATTTCGACGGCAACGCGCGGCGAAACGCGCGACGCCATCCAGTCGGCGCTCGATCTGCTCGACCGCGGCGCCGTCCGCGTCGCCGAGCGGCAGGCCGACGGCAAGTGGCATGTCAACCAGTGGCTGAAGAAGGCCGTGCTGTTGTCGTTCCGGCTCAACCCGATGGAGATCATCAAGGGGGGGCCCGGCGAGGCGGTGTGGTGGGACAAGGTGCCGTCGAAGTTCGACGGCTGGAGTGCCGTCGATTTCGAAAAGGCGGGCTTCCGAGCCGTGCCGTCGTCGGTCGTGCGCCGTTCGGCCTATGTCGCACCGGGCGCCGTGCTGATGCCGTCCTTCGTCAATGTCGGCGCGTATGTCGACAGCGGCACCATGGTCGACACCTGGGCCTCGGTCGGCTCCTGCGCCCAGATCGGTAAGAACGTGCATCTGTCCGGCGGCGTCGGCATCGGCGGCGTGCTGGAGCCGATGCAGGCCGGCCCGACCATCATCGAGGACAATTGTTTTATCGGCGCGCGTTCGGAAGTGGTCGAGGGCTGCATCGTGCGCGAAGGCTCGGTGCTCGGCATGGGCGTCTTCATCGGCCAGTCGACCAAGATCGTCGACCGCGCCACCGGCGAGATCTTCTATGGCGAAGTGCCGCCGAATTCCGTCGTCGTCGCCGGAACGATGCCGGGCAAGCCCTTTCCGAACGGCGAGCCGGGTCCCAACCTCTACTGCGCCGTCATCGTCAAGCGTGTCGACGCCAAGACCCGCTCCAAAACCTCGATCAACGAATTGCTGCGCGATTGATCTTTGCGCAAAGCGAGCGCACCTTCCGCCGGCGCGACAATCGGTCGCGCTGGTTCAAGATGGAGGGGTGACATGGACTGGAAGTATCTGCTCACAAGTTTTGATGGTCGCATCAACCGTGGCAAGTTCTGGGCCGCGATTGGCGTTTTCATCGTCATTGGTATCGTTGCCTTCATTCTCGATGCGATCCTCGGTACACGTCTGACCACCGCCAGTGGCGCCCAGATCGGCATCATCGGCATTCTCATCGCTCTGGCCTCGATCTATTTCGCGCTCGCAGTCTACGCCAAGCGCTGGCATGATCGCGGCAAGTCGGGCTGGTGGAGCCTGATCATGCTGGTGCCGCTCATCGGCCCGATCTGGTTTCTGGTGGAATGCGGCATTCTCGAAGGCGCCAGAGGCGCCAATCAATATGGACCGGACCCGCTTGCCTGACAGATCAGATCTCACCTGGCTTTTCTTCAAAACCTCGGGCCGCGTCAGTCGCGCGGCCTATTTTCTTGGAGGGTTGCTCGTCGCCATCATCCAGGCCTTCCCGCTCTACCGCTTCACGCTGGTGCCGGAAGGTTCGGCCGAGAGCAACATGTGGTCGTTCATCTTCTTCGTCGCCTTCATCGCCTCGCTGTGGTCGAACATCGCCCTGGCGGTGAAGCGGCTGCACGATTTGGACAAGCCGGGCATTGCCGCGCTGATCCTGTTCGTGCCGGTGGTCTCGATCGTCGCCTTCCTTGTGTTGTGCCTGTTTCCAGGGCAGCCTGGACCCAACCGCTATGGCCGGCGCACCAACGAGCCGGAACAATCCTGAGGGCCGATCGGACATGCGCTACCGCACGCTTGATCCGAAACTGATCGTCGAAACCGCCGAGCGGCTGGAAGAGCGGATCGCCGACCGTTTCCCCGAAGCGGGATTGCGTGGTGTCGCCGCCGAACTGGTCTCGCTGTCGCGCGATCTGGCCAAGGCGGCCAAGGTGCTCGAAGCACCGATCTGGTGGCTGCGCGGGCTCATCGTCGCCGCCTTCGTCACGGGTGTGCTGGTGTTCCTGTTCGTCGGTACCATCTTGCCGATCGACCGCATTTCGGGAACCCACGATGCCCTGCAGTCGGTGCAAGGCATAGAGGCTTCGATCAACACCGTCATACTCGCTGTGTTGGGCTTGCTTGCTCTGATCCGCACCGAGGAGCGCATCAAGCGCAAAAGGGTGTTTCGCCAGCTGCACGGCCTGCGTTCGCTGATCCATGTCATCGACATGCACCAGCTGACCAAGGATCCGGCAGCCCTTTCGGCCGATTTCAAGCCGACGGCGCACTCGCCGGCCCGCATCACCAATGCTGCCGACCTGGCGCGTTACCTCGACTATTGCTCCGAAATGCTGTCGATCACGGGCAAGATCGCCGCATTGTTCGCACAGTCGGTCAATGACGACGTGGTCATCGACGGCGTCAACGACATCGAGAACCTGGCATCCAACCTGTCGCGGAAAATCTGGCAGAAGATCACGTTGATCGACGGCCGGCCGGTGCAACAACCTGCTCCGGCGCCAGGCCCGGCGAGCCAAGCCGCTCCGCTTCCGCCGCGCGCACCAAAGCGGTGACCCGCTGAACCGTCGGCACGGGCGTGCCGGCCTTCCCCGCCAGCTGCAAGATGGCGCCTTGCAGGTCGTCGATCTCTGTCGGCCAGTCCGGCAGCCTGAGCACCTTGGGCAGCAACGCCGGCCGCAGGCCGGCGATCCGCGCCGGCTCGATGCCGGACGCTCTCATCGCTCTCAGGGCCTCGTCGATCTGGCTGGCCAGGATCAGCCGCCAGCGCCGATCGGCCAGTTCGGTCGCCAGCGGCAGGCCGGAAAGCGCCACCAGCGCGTTGTTCAAATTCATCAGCAGCTTGCCCCACAGCACGGCTTTCATGTCGCCATGGGCTTCGACCGCAAACCCTTCGACGCCAAGCAGGCCGACCAGGCCGGCGGCGCCATCCTGGACCATTACCGTGCCGTCGCTGGCGCGGTGAACGCGCAGCGGCAGTTCGCCGTCCGGCGACTGCACCACATTGAACGGCACCATGCCGGCCAGCACCGTACGTCCGGCAAGTTCAGCGCGCAGCTTGTCGGCATTGTCGACACCGTTCTGCAGGCTGATCACCACGGCGTCGGGCCGGGCATGGGCTTTGATAAGATCTGCCATGTCCTGGGTGGCGCCGCTCTTGACCGTGACCAGGACCACGTCCGCCTGCGGCAAGGCGACGGCGGGATCGACGGTGACGACAAGCGCCTCGGGCTTGATCGAGCGATCGCGGCCCTGGAGGTCGCTGACCCGCAATCCATCCTGCCGCAACGCTGCCTCGAGGCGCGGCCGAGCCAGCAGAATGACCTCTCGACCGGCCAGCGCCAGGCAGCCGCCGGCATAGCAGCCGATGCTGCCGGCACCGGCAATTACGATCCGTTTGTCCTTGTCTGCCATCCTGTCGCCCGCGCCGGGTCGCAACTATACGACATGAAAACCATAATATTGGCGGCATCGCCAGCCATGAGGCTGGCCCCTATGTCTGGCCGTGACAGGCCCTGCACTTTCGACTATCGCTTTTGCCATGACGCTGCCGACCGATCCCGCCGAAAACCTCGCCGCCCTTATCCGTTGCGCTTCGGTGACGCCCGCTGAGGGCGGTGCGCTGACCGCGCTGGAGACGATGCTCAAACCGCTCGGCTTCCTGGTCGATCGGCCGGTGTTTTCCGAAGACGGCACGCCCGATATCGAAAACCTCTATGCAAGGCGCTCCGGCAATGGCCCGCATCTGATGTTCGCCGGACACACCGACGTGGTGGCTGTCGGCGACGAAGCCGCCTGGACGCATCCGCCTTTCGCCGCCGAGATCGCCAATGGCGAGATGTATGGCCGCGGCGCCGTCGACATGAAAGGCGGCATTGCCTGTTTCATCGCCGCCGTGGCACGCCATGTCGAGGCCAATGGCGGTCCGAAAGGGTCGGTTTCGCTGCTGATCACCGGCGACGAGGAAGGCCCGGCCATCAACGGCACGGTGAAGCTGCTCGAATGGGCGGCTTCGCGGGGCGAGAAATGGGATGCCTCTGTCGTCGGCGAGCCGACCAATCCGGACGCTCTCGGCGACATGATCAAGATCGGCCGCCGCGGCTCGATGTCCGGCGCGGTCACCGTCAATGGCCGCCAGGGCCATGTCGCCTATCCCCTGCTTGCCGACAACCCGGTGCGCGGGCTGATGAGCCTAGTCGATGCCTTGCTGCATCCGGTTTTCGACAAGGGAACCAGGGACTTCCAGCCGACCAATCTGGAGATCACCTCCATCGATGTCGACAACCCCGCCACCAATGTCATTGCGGCCAAAGCGACCGCGACCTTCAACATCCGCTTCAACGACACCTGGACGGACGAGACCCTGCAGGCCGAGATCCACAACCGGCTCGACCAGGCGGCCAGGCGCAGGAAGTACCGGCAGGGCAAGAAGACGCCGGTCGACTACGAGCTCGTCTGGCGCGACCGGCCGAGCCATGTCTTCCTGACCCGCGACGACAGGCTGATCGAGACGCTGCGCCGCTCGATCAAGTCGGCGGTCGGCAAGGAGCCGACGCTGTCGACCTCCGGTGGAACGTCCGACGCGCGTTTCATCAAGGACTATTGTCCGGTGGTCGAGTTCGGGCTGGTCGGCAAGACAATGCATATGGTGGACGAGCGCGTCGCCATTGCCGATTTGGAAACGCTGACGCAAATCTACCAGCGCTTCATAGAAGACTGGTTCGGACAGGGCTGAACAGCATGCTTTCGGCGGACGAAACCCAAGCTTCGCTGACGGGCGCCTGGCGATTGATGCTCGGTAAGGCCGACGGCCTGCGCCTGCTCGACCTGTCGGCCGACGGCTTCTGGAATTCCTTCTTCGCCATTGTCGTTGCTGCACCGGCGCTGATCGTCGGCTGGGTCGGCATCGCCAACGAAATCGGCGATCCCGACGCCTTCGCGGGCCGCTTCAGCATGCTGGTGCGCCTGGCGACGGTCGACATCGGCTCCTGGGTGCTGCCGCTGATTGCGCTCGCCCTGATCGCGCCGCGCGCCGGCATAGGCGGCCGCTTCGTCCACTACGTCGTCGCCAGCAACTGGGCTTCGGCCATCACCGCCTGGCTGATGCTGCCCTCGGCGCTGATCCGGCTTTTCCTGTCGTCCGCAAGCCAGGCTGCGAGCCTTGTGTCGCTGTTCCTGTTTGCCCTGTCGATGGTGCTGACCTGGCGCATGACCAACGCCACGATCGGCAGGGGCGCATCGGTCGGCACCGCCGTTTTCGTCGGCATGTTCATCGCCTCGCTGCTGGTGCTGTTCGGCCTGCAGACGCTGCTCGGCATCACCGTGCCGGACGATGCCGGAGTTCAGAGCCTGTCCGGGCTCGTCTCGACTGGATAATCGACACCGGTGAGAAACAGCCCGTCGGGCGGCGCCACTTGGCCGCAGGCGGCGCGGTCGTGCGCCTCGAGCGCCGTTTTCAGGTCGGCCGCAGTCCAGCCGCCGTCGCCGACGCGCTTGAGCGAGCCGACCATCGAACGTACCTGATTGTGCAGGAATGAGCGCGCCGAAGCCCTGACCTCGATCATGTCGCCCTGTCGGCTCACATCGAGCCGTTCCAGCGTCCTGATCGGGCTGTTGGCCTGGCACTGGGTTGAGCGGAAGGTGGTGAAATCATGCCGTCCCAGCAGGACTTTCGCCGCTTCGTGCATGGCGCCGGCGTCGAGCCGCTTCGGCACCCACCACACCTTGCCCTTGTCGAGCGCGGCCGGGGCACGGCGGTTCAGGATGCGGTAGAGATAGTGGCGGCCGATGGCCGAGAAGCGGGCGTCGAAGCTGTCGGAGACGACCGTCGCTTTCAGGATGGCGATGCGCGCCCCGGCCGCCTGCAGATGGGCGTTGACTGCATCGCGCACCTTGTCGCCCGGCCACGCCTTGGCGAGGTCGGCATGCGCCACCTGCGCGGTCGCATGGACGCGGGCATCGGTGCGGCCGGCGGCGCGCAGCCGGATCGCTTCGCCGCAGAATTTTTCGATCGCCCGCTCGATCGCCTGTTGCACCGAAGGCTGATCCGCCTGGTGCTGCCAGCCGGCAAACAGGTCGCCATCATATTCGATGTCGAGGCGAAAACGCGGCATGCCGGGCGGCTATACGCTCTCGCCTACGCGGCGAGAGCGGTGAAGGCGGAGGCGTAGACCAGCCTGCCGGCCTCAGGCGCGTCGCCCCAGGCCAGCGCCTGCAGCGCTTCGCCCTGGTATTCGCTCTCGAAGTTCTCGGCACGCGTGTGGCTATATCCGAAACGCCCGTAATAGATGGGGTCGCCGAGCACCACGGCCAGCGTTTCGCCGGCATCCCTGAGGCGGATATGCGCCTCGCGGATCAGCGCGCCGCCGATGCCGCTGCCATGGAACGAGGGCTCCACCGCCAGCGGTGCCAGCGCCACGGCCGCGAAAGTCTTGCCGCCATTCTGGACGAACAGCCGCGAAAACAGGATGTGGCCGACCACCTGGCCGTCCTCTTCCGCCACCAGTTCGGCAACAGCGTCGCCGCCGGTCACCAGCGCGTCGACCAGACCGGCCTCCGCCTGCTGGCCGAAAGCGTGTTCGTCGACGAGGCGGATGGCCTCGCGATCCCGCGGCGTTGCCGCGCGTATCGACATCATGCTCATGAGAATTTCAGTCCTTTTTCGATCTTGGCCCCGCGCAGGAACTCCGACGCGGCAGCGGGCTTTCCGCCCGCGCGTTGAACTTCGACCAGCCTGATCGCGCCTGCCCCGCAGGCGACCGTCAGCCGGTCATCGAGAATTCCTCCCGACTCGCCCAACTCTTCCCAAAGCGGCAGGCCTTGCGACAGCGTCGAGCGAAGCAGTTTCAGCCGCTCCTGACGGCCGCCAATTCCTATCTCCGACCAGGCGCCGGGAAAGGGCGACAGGCCGCGAATATGATTGTGGACCTCACTTGCTGAGCGAGTCCAGTCCACGCGAGTCTCGGATTTATCGATTTTCTTGGCGTAGGTCACCCCATCAACAGCTTGTGTGGTGAATGTCAGGGTATTCCTTTCCAGTCGCGCCAGCGCTTCCACCATCAAGGCAGCACCGACACTCATCAACCGATCATGCAGATCGCCGGCTGTCATATCGGGTTCGATGGCGCATTTTTCAACCAGCCCCACCGGGCCGGTGTCCAGCCCCTCTTCCATGCGCATCACCATCATGCCGCTTTCCAGGTCGCCGGCCATGATGGCGCGCTGGATCGGCGCGGCACCGCGCCAGCGCGGCAGAAGCGAGGCATGGCCGTTGATGCAGCCGAGCCGGGTCGCCTCGAGAACCGCCTTCGGCAGCAGCAAGCCATAGGCGACGACCACGGCGACATCGGCCTGCAAGGCACGGAAAGCGGCCTGCTCGGCCTCGCCCTTGAGCGAAACCGGCGCCCGGACTTCAATGCCCAGCCGCTCCGCCTCGCGCTGCACCGGCGATGGCGTCAACTCCAGCCCGCGCCGTCCTGCGGCGCGCGGCGGCTGGGTATAGACGGCTGATATCTCATGGCCAGCCTCGGCGATCGCGCGCAAAGTCGGCACCGAAAACTCCGGCGTACCCATGAAGATGACGCGAAGGGGCATGGCCCCTATCCCGCCAGCTTGCCCGGCGCCTTGTCCCTGGCGAGCTTCTTGAATTTCTTCACCACCATGTCGCGCTTCAGCTTCGAGATGTGGTCGATAAACAGGACGCCATTGAGGTGGTCGATCTCATGCTGCAGGCAGGTCGCCATCAGGCCTTCGGCCTCCATCTCCTGCAATTTGCCGTCGCGGTCGAGATATTTGACCCGCACGGCGGCCGGGCGTTCGACCTCGGCGTAATAATCCGGGATCGACAGGCAGCCTTCCTCATAGACCGAGCGCGCGTCGGCGCTCTCCAGGATTTCCGGGTTGATGAAGACATGCGGCGCCGGCGTCTCGTCTTCCTTGGCCAGATCGACCACCAGTAAGCGCAGCGGTTCGCCGATCTGGATCGCCGCCAGCCCGATACCCGGCGCGTCATACATGGTCGCCAGCATGTCGTCGGCTAATCTGCGCAAAGGCGCGTCGACACGCTCCACGGGCTTGGAAACCTGGCGCAGGATGGGGTCGGGAAGGATGATGAGCGGCTTGATCGGCATGGCGTTCCACCTAAGACCTCCAGAGAAAAGCGTCAACCGGTAGGCTGGAGGCTCGTTCACGTTTTGATCTGTGCCGGCAGCGCGAATCGTTTATGCTGTCCACATGAATGATTTGAGCACCATCCTTTCCGAACCTGTCGCCCGGCTTGGCGCCACAACCGTCACGCTCGGCCATGCGCTGGCCTTCGGCGCTTTGCTGTTTCTGGCCCTGTTCGTGGCGCTGGTCATTGCGCTGTGGCGGTCGGCGAAGGCTCGCGCCGTCGCGGCTGCGGAAGCCGCCGATCATGCCCGCGATGCGGAAGTGCGGATGGCCGGCATTCTGCAAAGCCAGGCCGAAATGCAGGGTCGTATGGGCGCCATCGCCGAAGTGTTCGGCGCACGGCAGGCGGAGCTGACGCAATCGATCGGCCAGCGCCTCGACGCCATGACCGGCCGGCTCGGCCAGACCATGACCGAGCAGACCAAATCCACGCACGAGAGTCTGGCCAAATTGCAGGAGCGGCTGGCCATCATCGATGTCGCGCAGGGCAACATCCAGTCGCTCGCCGGCCAGGTGGTGCAGCTGCAGGCGATCCTCTCCAACAAGCAGACGCGCGGCGCCTTCGGCCAGTCGCGCATGGAGGCGATCGTCGCCGACGGCCTGCCGCACGGCGCCTATGAATTCCAGGCGACGCTGTCGAACGGCAGCCGTCCTGACTGCCTGGTGAAGATGCCGAACGGCGCACCGTCGCTGGCCATCGACGCCAAGTTTCCGCTCGAAGCCTGGAATGCCATCCGCGCCGCCGATGGCGCCGACCTGCAGAAGGCCGCCTCGCAGGCCTTCCGCCGCGACATCGAGATCCATGTCCGCGATATCTCGGAAAAATACCTGATCCAGGGCGAGACGCAGGACACCGCCTTCATGTTCGTGCCCTCGGAATCGGTGTTCGCCGAGATCCACGAGAATTTCGAGGCGATCATCCACAAGGCGCACCGTGCCCGCATCGTCATCGTCTCGCCGTCGCTGCTGATGCTGTCGATCCAGGTCATCCAGGCGATCCTCAAGGATGCCCGCATGCGCGAACAGGCGCACCTGATCCAGGGCGAGGTCATTCGGCTGATGGAGGATGTCGCGCGTGTCGATGAGCGGGTGCGCAAGCTGCAGGTCCATTTCGGCCAGTCGGCCAAGGACATCGACGACATCCTGGTTTCGACGTCGAAGGTCACCAAGCGCGGCCAGAAGATCGAAGCGCTGGAGTTCGGCGCACAGCCCGACGGCGATGCCGCCGCGGACGCAGCGTCACGGGCTCCCGCCGCGAAGGTCGATACTGGCGCGCGCGTTGCCGATTCGAAAACCGGGCAGCTCAGGCTGAGGGTCGTCGAAGGCGACGATTGAGGCGCGGTGCCGGACCGGCGCTATTGCTCCTCCAACGTGGTCATGCCCTGAAATTCAGGCAGCCAGTGCAGCGCCGAGCGGTGCCATTTCTGCTGTGTTGGAATCAAATCCTGGCGCTGCCGCGCGGTCCCCACGCGAATCCCATAGACCTTGGGGCCATCGCCGACAGACGTGGCGTAAAGATGCGAGCCGCAGTCAGCGCAAAAGGCCTGGGTGCGCTTGGCGCCGCTCGCCACGATCTTGATGTAGATTTTCGGCGTGCCCTTGGTGATGCGGTAGTTGCTTTCCGGCGCCGGAACCGTCAGGCGAAAAGCCGTGCCGGTCAGTTGCTGGCAATCCGTGCAGTGGCAGATCGTGGTCTTTTCCGGATCGACCTCGGCCTCGTAAGTGATGGCGCCACAATGACAGCCGCCGTCTATTCTCATCTTCGTTCCTCCAAAGTCCCTTCAATCTAGCGGGGCAAGGCCGTGAGGCAATGGCGCAGCGCTAGTCCAGAGCCGGATCGGATGCGGTCTCGATCAGCTTGCGCCGCTGCTCCCAGGTGCCTGTCGTCTGTGGCTTGACGAACAGCCGCGTGATCTCCGGCATTTCCTTCTTCAGCTGCGCCTCCAGGCGCTCGACGCAAGCTTCGATCTCGGGCGCAGTCAAATGGTCCTCGAACTCGATGCTCAAGCCGGCGACGATCTCTGTCGGCCCCATATGGACGGTCAGGACGCCGTTCGCCCGCTGCACCGCCGGATCCTGCTGGGCGATCGCCAGCACCTTCATCTGCACCTCGGGCGATGCCGGCTCGCCGATCAGCAGGCCCTTGCTTTCGCGGGCCAGGAAGATCGCCGTCGCGCCCAGGATCAGCCCAATGCCGATCGAGGCGGCGCCGTCGAGTTCCGGCATCTCCAGAACTTCCGCCGCCAGGATGCCGGCGAACGCGACGATCAGGCCGAGAAGTGCTGCACTGTCCTCGAACAGCACGGTGTAGACGCTCGGATCCTTGCTCGACTGCACCGCCCGCAGCCAGCCCTGCTTGCCCTTCTGCTGGCGGAACTCCTTCAGCGCCACCCACCACGAACTGCCTTCGAACAGGAAGGAAAGGCCGAGCACGACGTAGGTCACCTCGGCGTTGGCGACCGGCTCCGGCGCCATCATATGGATCACGCCTTCGTAGAACGACACGCCGGCGCCCAGCGCGAAGACGAGGAGCGCGACGATGAAGCTCCAGAAGTAAAGTTCGCGGCCATGACCGAGCGGATGCGTGCGATCGGCCGGGCGGGCGGCGCGGTGCATGCCGTAGAGCAGCAGGCCGCCATTGCCGGTATCGACCAGCGAATGCACGCCCTCCGACAGCATCGCCGAACTGCCGGTGAAGAGGGCGGCGGCGAACTTGGTCAGCGCGATGGCGAAATTGCCGGCGAGCGCCGCGTAGATCACCTTTTTTGAGCCGCCGTGCCCGGCCATGGCATTTGTTCCCATTCAAGGCGCAGTCTAGCGGCCAGGCCGCTAAAGCTCCACAGGCATCACACCGCGCGAATGTCGGGTCGTCCAAGCCAGCGGTCATGAGAGATCGGCCTATGGAAAACGGCGACTACTCGACGATCTCGCTGGTCCACACCTTGAAGCCGGCAAGCGTTCCCGGGCCGAATATATGGGTCAGCGGCACGTCGGCGGCGTCGCGGCCGGAGGCGATCAGGATGCGGCCGATGCGCGGTGCATTGTTGCGCGGGTCGAAGACATGCCAGCGGCCGCCGAGATAGACTTCCATCCAGGCGCAGAAATCCATGCTCGCCCATGGTTTCGGCATACCGATGTCGCTGATGTAGCCGGTGCAGTAGCGCGTTGGGATGTTGAGCGCCCGGCAGAAGGTGACGGCGAGATGCGCGTAGTCTCGGCACACGCCGCTCTGTTCACGATACGCTTCCGCGGCGGTGCGTGTCGGCCGAGCATTGCCGTAGTTGAAGACGATGTGGTTGTGGACGAAGTCGCAGACCGCCTGCACGCGCGGAATGCCCAGCGGCGTGTTGCCGAACAGCCGCCACGCTTCATCAGCCAGAAGGTCGCTTTCGCAAAAACGGCTGGGCAGCAGGAACAGCAGCGTGTCCGCCGGCAGGTCGCGAACCTCGTGCTGCCAGGCCATCAGATCGCCCATCTCGAACGTGCCGGGATCGCGGATCACCGCGTCGGTGCCGAAGGTGAAACGCCCGGGCGGCGCGACGAACCGGTTGCACCAATTGCCGAAACTGTCGCGATAGCTTTCGATCGGCACCGGCGGGTTGGAAATCAGGAAATCCGGCCGCTCGAGGTCGGAGGCACGCGAATAATGCACATTCAGCATCGCGATGAGCGGCGTTTCCTGCGGAAAGTCGAAGCTCATCTCGCAGCCGATGTGGATTCGCATTGTCGTCCTGACGGCCTGCCTGACGATCACCCGGCGAAGCTCGGGTCGATGCTGCAGTGCGAAAATGACCATCGCACGGACCGTCATGGTTTACGAGCAAATTAGAAACCGGTTGAAAGCGAGCCGGCGACGCCGGCAACGGTCGCTAACCCCTTGCGGTCGGGCGGTTCTCTTGTTTCACTTGGCGTCCCACATCAGGAGGAACGAATCATGGCTAAAGGTGCGATGAAGGCAGGCAAGGAAGCCCGCAAGCCGAAGAAGGACGCCAAGAAGCCCGCTCCGGCTCCCGCGCTGAAGGCGCCGCCGGTCAAGGCGATGAAGCTCAAGGACAAGTAGGTCCGGCGATCCACTTCGCAATAAGGGTTACGGCCGGCGACACTGTTGCCGGCCGCTGTTGATCGAGCGCTCGAAATTCCTATATTGGCATGGCGGGGACGACCTCGCGCTTCCCCAAAATCCGGACGGGACGACCCGCCATTGTTTGACTGATCGTCGGACGCCGAAATCACCTTCCGGTCCGATGCTCTGATGGAGCGTTGTCGATGTCGTGGATTCTTCTCTTTTTCGCCGGCCTATTCGAGATCGGCTGGGCAATCGGCCTCAAATACACAGATGGCTTCTCGAAGCTGGTGCCGACCGTGCTGACCGTTGCCTCGATGGTCGTCAGCCTCACTCTGCTCGGCCTGGCGCTGAAGGCGCTGCCCGTTGGCACCGCCTATGCGGTGTGGACCGGCATCGGCACCGTCGGTACGGCACTGCTCGGCATCTGGCTGCTCGGCGAACCAGCCACCGCGATCAGGCTGGCCTGCATCGCGCTCATCGTCTGCGGCATCATGGGGCTGAAGTTCGCCGCCTGACGGTCTTTTGGTTTGCGCATGTCGTCCTCTCAGAACCGGGACCAATATTTGGGCGACGGACTAACACCTTCAGGGCCGCTGTGAGGCGACCCTGATTGTCGAAGCTGGCTGCTTCGGTAATCCTGAGGCTAGCGGGCGGAGAAGCCCGGCGGCGTCCTGCCGGTGCGCTGCTTGCGTGCCGCATAACGCGCGTCACGCTTGGCCTTGCGTTCGGCTTCGTCGGCCAGAAAACGGGCGATGCGCTCGTTCTCTTCGGATTCCCGAATCTTGGCCTCAGCCTGTGCAGCTTCCTCGGCGGCGATACGTGCCGCTTCGGCTGCTGCCTCGCGCTCGGCCTTCTCGACCGCTTCGCGTGCCAGCTTCTCCTGCTTCAGCCGAGCCTTTTCAGCCTCGCGGATTTCGCGGGCCGCAAGGATCGCCTTGCGTTCAGCCTGCCGTGCCAGCACAGCAGGATCATCCGCCGCCGGCTTTGCCTTGAAGCGCTCGAGGAGCGCCTTCTTTGCCTCGTTTGCGGCATTGCGCCGCTCGAAAACGTCTTTTTCCCTGTAGATAGCCAAGTCCACTTCCCTGAAGTCAATTCGCGACGCTTACATACGCGCGAAAACCGAGAGTTCAAGCGCCAAAACGGCATGGCAGCCATGAAATTGTCGGCTGTTGCACTCGGGAGACGCCTTTGGAGCAATTTCAGGGAAAGTGTGAAACGGTTTTCCCGGGAAAAGCGCGCAGCGCTTTCCCTTGGGAATTGCGACGAAGAGATTGAACCGAAAACGACATGCACTGTTCACCGTCGCGCCTCTGGCGGCGAGGTTGGCGGATGGCTACGTCTAGCGGCAAATTCCAACACCAGGATGACATTAGATGGAACTCGGTCTCTACACCTTCGCCGACGTCAGCCCGCAGCCGGGCCCCGGCGCCATCGGCCCGCATGAGCGGCTGCGCAACCTGATCGAGGAGGTCGAGTTGGCCGATCAGGTCGGCCTCGACGTCTTCGGCCTCGGCGAGCATCACCGGCCCGACTATGCCGCCTCCGCACCGGTCGTGGCCCTGGCCGCGGCCGCCGAGCGCTCGAAGCGCATCAAGCTGACCAGTGCCGTCACCGTTCTGTCTTCCGATGACCCGGTGCGCGTTTTTCAGCAGTTCGCCACGCTCGACCTTCTGTCGGGCGGCCGCGCCGAGATCATGGCCGGGCGCGGCTCGTTCATCGAATCCTTCCCGCTGTTCGGTTACAACCTCGAGGACTATGACGAACTGTTCGCCGAAAAGCTCGATCTGCTGCTTGCCATCCGCGACAGCGTGAAGGTTACCTGGTCCGGCAATCTGCGCGCGCCGATCAACGATCGCGGCGTTTATCCCCGGCCGTTCCAGGACAGGCTACCGGTCTGGATCGCCATTGGCGGCACGCCGCAGTCTGCCGCCCGCGCGGGTGCGCTCGGCCTGCCGCTGGCGCTCGCCATCATCGGCGGCGAGCCGGCGCGCTTCGCGCCGCTGTTCGATCTCTATCGCGAAGCCGCCAAGCGCGCCGGCAGCGACCCGAGGGGCCTTGCCACCAGCATCAACGTGCACGGCTTCATCGCCGAGACGACCGAGCAGGCGGCCGACGATTTTTACGGCCCGCAGGCGGAGGTGATGAACCGCATCGGCCGCGAGCGCGGCTGGGGTCCGACATCCCAAGCGCATTTCGACCAGTCGCGCGGCCCGAACGGCGCGTTGTTCGTCGGCGGTCCCGAGCAAGTGGCTGAGAAGATCGTCGCCCAGCACAAGATCTTCGGCAATGACCGCTTCCTGCTGCAAATGGCGATCGGCACCATGCCGCATGCCAAGATCATGAAGGCGATCGAACTCTACGGCACCAGGGTGGCGCCGATCGTGCGCAAGGAAACAGCCAGGGCTGCCACAGCCGTCACCGCACCAGCCTGACGGAAATGTCGGCTGCTGGCTGCTACCATTGAGAAGGGCCGGATTTTTCGTTCTCGTCGCCACGACATTTGGAAGAAAGCCAAATCTTTCTTCCAACTCCGTGAGTGCAGGCCTGGATGCTGCGGCGCGCTCTGATTTCCGGACCCGTGCAAACGGGCCTCATTCCGGAAGCCGGCTCATGGAACCTGCGCCCATAACTCTGCGTTCATGCAAGCAATAGCCGATCGCCGAGGGCGCCGGCTCGAGGGTGAGCATGAAAACCGAACCCGCTGCCTTGGGCCGCGCCATCGCCGACGAGTCGGATTCGCGCGTTGCGGCCCGCGCCGACACGCATCTGATGCGCTCGCTGCTCGTCGGCATTTTCCTGTTCATGGCCATCTATGCGCTCTACTTCGCTCGCGCTTTCTTCATGCCGGTCATTCTGGCTTTCCTGCTGGCGCTGACGCTGACGCCGATCGTTAGGCTCCTGCGCAGGCACGGCATCTCCGAAGTGGTTTCGGCGACCCTTCTGGTGCTGTTGTCGATCTGCATCTTTGCCAGCGTAGGCTACCTCCTCAGCGGACCGATCATCGACCTCATCAACAACACCTCTTCGATAGGCCAGCAACTTGCCGAACGGCTGGCGCAATTGCGCCGCCCACTCGAGAAGATCATGCAGATTTCGCATCAGATCGAACAGCTGACCCAGACGTCGCAGGAGCCGGGCATCCAGAGGGTGGCGATGGCGCAGTCCGGCATCCTGTCGGCGGCCGCCAGCAACATCCTGTCGGCCGGAACAGGCCTGACCATCATCTTCGTGATGTCGCTGTTCCTGCTCGCCTCCGGGACGATGTTCTATGAAAAGATCATCCAGTCCTTCGCCAGCCTCAGCGAAAAGAAACGGGCGCTGCGCGTCGTCTATGACGTCGAGCGCGAAATCTCGCACTATCTGCTCACCGTCACCATCATCAATGCCGGCCTTGGCACAGTCATCGCTCTCGGTCTGTGGGCGCTCGGCATGCCCAATCCGCTGGTCTGGGGAGCCGCCGCGGCGCTGCTCAACTTCTTGCCCTATGTCGGAGCGCTGATCACCATCGTGCTTGTCACGGTCATGGCGTTGATCAGCTTCGATACCATCTTCTACGCGCTTCTGGCGCCGGCCTTCGTGATCTTGTGCGACATCGTCGAAGGCCAGTTCGTGACGCCGATGGTGGTCGGCCGGCGCCTGGAGATCAACGCCGTGGCAATCTTGATCGCCATCGCCTTCTGGTCATGGCTGTGGGGCTTCGTTGGCGCCCTGATGGCGGTGCCGCTGCTGGTCGTCATCAAGGTATTCTGCGATCATTTCGACGGGCTCAGCCATGTCGGCAATTTTCTCGCCGCGCAGCACGCGGTTGTCGTCGAGGAGGACGACATCGCCGACCCCGAAGCTATCAAAGGCTGATCAATATTTTTGAATTTGCGGCGCCGCCGGATGCTTCCTACATGCGGTCCTGACACAGGATCCCATCCATGACCGCTCTTTCCGTTCTCGACCTGTCGCCGATCGTCGAAGGCAGCGATGCCTCGCAGTCGCTGGCCAACTCGCTCGATCTTGCCCGCCATGCCGAGCGCCTGGGCTACAAGCGTTTCTGGCTGGCCGAGCATCACAACATGCCGGGTATCGCCAGCGCTGCAACCGCCGTCGTCATTGCCCATGTCGCCGGCGGCACCAAGACCATTCGTGTCGGCGCCGGCGGCATCATGCTGCCCAACCATTCGCCGCTGGTGATTGCCGAGCAGTTCGGCACGCTGGCCGCCTTGCATCCGGGCCGCATCGATCTCGGCATCGGCCGGGCGCCCGGCACCGACATGGGCACCGCCCGTGCCTTGCGCCGCAATCTCGAGGCCGGGGTCGACAATTTCCCTCAGGATGTCGTCGAGCTGATGGGCTATTTCCAGCCGGCCGAGGAAGGCCAGCGAATTCGCGCCGTGCCCGGCGAAGGCCAGAACGTGCCGGTCTGGATCCTCGGCTCCAGCCTCTACGGCGCGCAGCTCGCCGCCATGCTCGGCCTGCCCTACGCCTTCGCTTCGCATTTCGCGCCGGCGGAGCTGGATCACGCGCTGGATGTCTACCGCTCGCGCTTCCAGCCGTCCGAGCAGCTCGACAAGCCGCATGTCATGCTTGGCCTCAATGTCTTCGCCGCGCCCACCGATGCGGAGGCCCGTTTGTTGTTCACCTCGCTGCAGCAGGCTTTCGTCAATCTGCGCACCGGTCGGGCCGGCCGGCTGCCGCCACCTGTCGAGAACTATGACCGCGATCTCGATCCGATGGCAAAGACAATGCTCGGCCAGGCATTGTCCTGCGCCGTCGTCGGCTCTCCGGAAACGGTGCGGCAAGGCCTCGATGCCTTCGTGCGCCGCACCGGTGCCGACGAGCTGATGGTCACTGCGCAGATTTTTGATCATGCGGCACGGGTGCGATCGTTCGAGATCCTGGCCGACGCGCACAAATCCCTGTCGCAGGCGGCCTGACAAATCCTGGTACGACTTACGCCGGGGGAAGGCTACGCGCTCACGCTCTGCGCAATCGCGCCGAGCGGACGGCATGAATTGCGGATCATCAGCCTGCCCTTGAGCAAAAGCTTGCGCGGCGGCGCGTCCCTGTTGCCGGCGAGACGATCGAGAAGCAGATTGGCCGCCTGTTCGCCGATCGCCTGCACGGGCTGGGCCACCGTGGTCAACTGCGGCTGGAACACGTCGGACCATGGAAAGTCGTCGAAGCAGGCGACCGAAATATCTTCCGGGCAGGACAGGCCGATGTCGCGGATCGCCTTCATGGTACCGATCACCATCGGATTGTTGGCCGAGAAGATCGCGCTTGGACGATCATGCGAGGAAAGCATCTGCATGGTTTCGTTATAGCCATCGATCTCGTGGAAATTGCCGAAGCGGATCAGCTCCTCGGCGATCGGCAGGCCGGCGGCGTGAAGCGCCTCGCGATATCCCGCCATGCGGTCATGCATCGGCGAGATGTCCGAGGTGCCGGTGATGTAACCGATGCGCCGGTGGCCGAGATTGATCAGATAGGTGATGGCGTCGAACACCGCGCGCTGGTTGTCCAGCACCACGGCATCGGTGTCGATGCCTTTGCAGATACGATCGAGCAGCACGACCGGCACGTTGGCGTCGTCGACGATCCGCTTGAGGATCGCGCCGTCGCCGACGCGCGCCACGATCAGCCCGTCGACCATGCGGTCGAGCAGCAGCCTGATCTGGTCGTCCTGGGTGTTCAAGTCCTCGTCCGTGCAGCACAGCATGACGGCATAGCCGGCCCGGTCGAAGGCCTGCTGGATGACCGAGACGACATCGGTGAAGAACGGGTTGGTGATGTGCGGCACGGTCAGTCCGATGGTGCGGGTCGTGCCCATCTTCAGGCTGCGGGCGATCGCGTTGCGCTTGTAGCCGATATCGCGGATCGCCTGCTCGATGCGCTGGCTAAGCTCCGGGCTGACCGTCGCCGTGCCATTGATCAGCGCCGAAACGGTGGCGACAGAAACACGCGCCGCTTCAGCCACATGGAGCATGGTGGGCGCGGTGGATTTGCGGTGTCTTTTTTGCCCTGACGCTGTCATTTTCGAAACGTTTCGCCACCCTTGCTGGCCAATACGTACGGAATCCTGTCCTTTTAAGCAAGAATCGAATTGCATCAAACGCCCGGCACCTTATATCGGCTTGACATGATCGAAACGTTTAGATTAGCGTTTGCGGGAAGTTGACGACGACGGAAGGGAGGCCGCCATTGTCATGCAAGAGAGCAATTCCCTTTCACCGGAGCACGGTGCGGCCGATCGGTCGCACATCGTTCTGAGTGCCGAGCGCATTTCCAAGAGCTTCGGCGGCATCGCCGCGCTTGTCGATGTCGGCTTTGAGCTGCGTCGCGGCGAGGTTCATGCCTTGATGGGCGAGAACGGCGCCGGCAAGTCGACGCTGATGAAAATCCTCTCCGGCGTCTATACCGGCTATGAAGGCACGGTCAGCGTCGATGGCCGCCCCGTCAGCTTCGCCGGCGTGCGCGACGCCGAGGATGCCGGCATCGCCATCATTCATCAGGAGCTCAACCTGGTGCCCGAACTCAGCGTCGCCGACAACATCTTCCTCGGCCGCGAGAAGCTGATCGCCGGGCTGATCGTCGACCGCAAGGCGAGCAGCCGCGCGGCAGGTGCTTTGTTGCAGCGGCTCGGCATCGAACTCGATCCGCAAGCCCGCGTCGGCGCCCTGCGCGTCGGCGAGCAGCAACTGGTCGAGATCGCCAAGGCTCTGTCGATGTCGGCACGCATCCTGATCATGGACGAGCCGACCTCGGCGCTTTCGCCGGCCGAATGCCAGCGGCTGTTCCGCATCATCCGCCAGCTTGCCGACAGCGGCGTCGCCATCGTCTACATCTCGCACCGCATCGACGAGGTCATGCACCTGGCCGGCCGCGTCACCGTGTTTCGCGACGGACGCCATATGCTGACCGAGCCGATGGCCAGGCTCGACGAAGATGCGATCATTTCGGCGATGGTCGGCCGCAACCTGCTCGCTTCCTCCCAGGAAGAGCGCCATTCCGGTGGCAATATCGTGCTTTCGGTCGAAAACCTGTCGCTGTCGAAGCCCGATGCCCATGGCTGGCGCACGGTGATCGACGGCGTCCGCTTCGATCTTGCCGCCAGAGAAATCCTCGGCATTGGCGGGCTACTGGGTTCGGGTCGCACCGAGATCCTGGAAGCGATCTTCGGCTCGAGCGATGGCCGCACCGGCGGCGAAATCCGTATTGACGGCCATCCCGTGGACATCCGTTCGCCGCGCGATGCGAGGCGGCTGGGCATTGCGCTGGTGACCGAGGACCGCAAGACGCAAGGGCTGCATCTGCAGGCTTCGATCGCGGACAATGTCGCGCTGCCGCTGGTCGGCTCGCTGGCCCGCTTCGGCATCCGCTCGCTGGCCGGCGAGCAGGGGCTGGCGCGGCAGGCGGTCAAGGCCCTCGGCATCCGCTGCCGGGACATCGACCAGCCCGCCGGTACGCTGTCGGGCGGCAACCAGCAGAAGGTTGTCATCGGCAAATGGCTGGCGACGAAGCCGAGGGTGCTGTTGCTCGACGAGCCGACGCGCGGCATCGATGTCGGCGCCAAACGCGAGATCTACGACCTGATCTTCAAGCTGGCGCGCGACGGTCTCGCCATCGCCGTCATCAGCTCCGAACTGCCGGAGCTGCTGCACCTCTCCGACCGCATCCTGGTGATGGCCGATGGCCGCCAGACAGGCATTCTTTCCCGCGACGCGGCCAGTGAGGAGGCCATCATGCGCCTCGCCGCCCCGCGCCGGACCATATCGAGACCAGCCGCATGACCGTTTTGAAACTCCTGTCCCGGACCAAGCTCTATTGGGGCCTGATCGCCATCTTCCTGATCGGTGTCCTGGGCTCGCCGATGAGCTCGAAGGGCAACAACATCTTCCTCTCCTACGGCAATCTGCTCGATGTGCTGCGCCAGGTGTCGACCACCGGCCTGATCGCCACTGGCATGACGGCTGTCATTATCACCGGCGGCATCGATCTCTCCGTCGGCTCGCTGATGGCCATCTGCTCGGTGGTCTGCGCCATGCTGCTGACGGTTCCAGGCGTGACGCCCGGCGTCGTGCTGGGCGTGCCAACCGTCGCCCTGGTGGCGCTTTGCCTCGGTTTCGTCGTCACCCGTTTCATTTTCCAGAACCTGGCAAAATCCCGTGCCGGCGCCGACCTCCTCCGTGAGATCAAGCTGGACGGGATTCGCGGCCTGGTCACGCCCGCCGTCGTCGGCGTGGTCCTGTGCTGCCTGTCGCTGTGGTTTCTGCTGCCGCAGATCGAGCCGAAATTCGGTGTGCTCGGCGTGCTGCTGGTGGCGCCGTGCGTTGGTTTGCTGTTCGGCGCGCTCAACGGCTTCATCATCGTTGCCGGGCGCCTGCAGCCCTTCATCGTCACCCTGGCGATGATGGTGACGGCGCTCGGCATCGCACGGTTGACCGCCGGCCAGAACAATGCGGTGCTGCCGGTCTATACCGGCTCCAACGCGACCGCCGATTTCGAGATACTGCGCTCGCTGGTGTTCGGCATCATCCCGATGCCGGGCCTGTTCTTCCTCGGCGCCATCCTGATCTATGGCGCGGTGCTGCGCTTCACGCCGTTCGGCCGTTACGTCTACGCCATCGGCGGCAACGAGGAGGCGGCGCGCCTCTCCGGCATCGCCGCCGGCCGCGTCAAGATCGCAACCTATGCCGTCTCGGGGCTGCTCGCCGGGATCGCCGCCGTGCTCTATGTCGCACAGTACCGGCAAGGCAAGCCGGATGCCGGCGCCGGGCTGGAGCTCGACGCCATCGCCGCCGTGGTCATCGGCGGCACCAGCCTGATGGGCGGGCGCGGCAGCCTCACCGGCACGTTCTGCGGCGTGCTGATCTTCGGTCTGCTCTCCAACATCCTGCAGCTCCACAACATCAATTCGAACCTTCAGCTGGTGCTGAAGGGGATGATCATCATCGGCACCGTGCTCGTGCAGGAGCGCAATGCCGGTGATCTCCTGGCCTATCTGCGCCTGCCCGGCGGGCAATCGGCGCACAAGGAAACGGCCGCGGCAAAGCGGCCGTCGCAAGAGACACCGTCTCTCAATCTCGGAGGAAACAAAAAATGAAACGACGTGACATGTTGAAGCTTGCCGCCGTGACCGCGGCACTGCTGACCACCACCGCGCTGCTGACCACCGGCAATGCCTTCGCCCAGGACAAGAAGTGGAAGATCGGCTTCTCGCAGGTGACGACCATCGAGCCCTGGCGCGCGCAGTTCAACAAGGACATTCTGGCCGAAGCCGCCAAGCATCCCGAGGTCGAACTGATCATCACCGACGGCGAGGACAAGACCGAAAAGCAGGTCGCCGATGTCGAGAACCTGATCCGCCAGGAAGTCGATGCGCTGCTGGTGTCACCGAAGGAATCGGCCGGCCTGACCGGCGTCGTGCAGCAGGCGATCGATGCCAAGATCCCGGTCTTCGTGCTCGACCGCAATGTCGAGACCAAGGACTATACGCAGTTCGTCGGTGGCGACAACGCGCTGATCGGCCGCGCGGCCGGCGAATATGCCGTCGAACTGCTTGGCGGCAAGGGCAAGGCTGCAGGCAACGTCGTCGAGATCTGGGGCGGCATGGGCACCCAGCCGGCGCATGACCGCCACGACGGCTTCCACGAATTCACCGACAAGGAGCCGGGCATCAAATATCTGCTCGACCAGCAGTCGGGCGACTGGAAGCAGGATCAGGCCTACAATCTGATGGCCAACGCGCTGAAGAGCAACGAGAAGATCGATCTCGTTTACGGCCACAACGACCCGATGGCCTATGGTGCCTATCTCGCCGCCAAGGATGTCGGCCGCGAAAAGGACATCAAGTTCATCGGCATTGACGGCCTGCCCAACGAAGGCGTGCAGATGGTCAACAAGGGCGAGCTGACGGCGACCTTCACCTATGTCACTCCCGGTGCCGAAGGCCTGCGCCAGGCGATCAAGTTCCTCAACGGCGAGAAGGTCGAAAAGACCATCACTCTGCCGACCGAGAAGATCACCAAGGAAAACGCCGCCCAGGTGCTGAAGGACAACGGCCTCTGAATGCTATTGCCGGAGAAGGTAGCTCCGGTGTTTAGAATTCGGCCATAGCTCTCCCGCTCTTTGGTGGGCTATGGCCGGAACCTCTTCACCCGTCGAACTCGATAACGGAAGCTTCATCACCTTGAATTAACCATCAACGTGAAGGAGAATCTTCCTATGGCTGAGACTTCGATCGAATGGACCGACGCGACGTGGAACCCGGTGGCCGGCTGCACGATCCTGACCGCCGGTTGTACGAACTGCTACGCGATGCGCATGGCGGCACGACTAGATGCCATGGGCATGAACAAGTACCAGGGCTTAACACGGAAGACGGGTGGCCGGGCGAAGTGGACCGGCAAAGTCATCACCGATCCGAAATCGCTGTCGATCCCCGCAACTTGGTCAAAACCACGCCGCGTCTTCGTGAACTCGATGTCCGATCTCTTTCATGTCGATGTGCCAGCCGATTTCATTCGGCAGGTATGGGCTGTGATGGAAGAGACGCCACGGCATACTTATCAGATTCTAACGAAGCGCCCGGAAGTCATGGCCAAGGTTCTGACGCGTGGCGACTTTCCCGTTCTGCCGAATGTCTGGCTCGGGACCAGCGTTGAAGACCATCGAGTGCTGGGCAGACTCGATGACCTTCGCCGAGTGCCAGCAGCAATCCGGTTCGTTTCTCTAGAGCCGTTGATTGGATCTGTGGCCGGTGCCAATCTCACCGGTATTCAATGGGCAATCGTTGGCGGTGAAAGCGGGCCAGGGGCACGGGATATGAATCCTCACTGGGTCGACGAGATCGAAACGATGTGCCGACGCGCGGGCACGGCATTCTTCTTCAAGCAGTGGGGAGGCAATAATAAGAAAGCCGCCGGTCGTATGCTCAATGGTCGTATCTACGATGAGATGCCGTCAGCTACCGCCTAGAAAAGGTTGCCCTGTCTTTGGTTGTTGGCAGCGACCTTCCAAAACGCCAGAGCGAGTTCATGCTTGGCGGCTAGCAGAAGCCAATATAGCGGCTGGTTGCCGGGTCCGGTTACTAGCTTGGGTTCGGGGGAGGGCCATACGCCGAGTCGTCCAACAAGTTCCGACCAATAACGCAAAATTGCATGGCGTGTTGCCTTGGCGTTTCCCGCTTTGATGGCGTCACGCCAGCCAGGAATGAAGGCATCGAACACCGTCGAGTCGCCCGACGAGTATTTGTCGAGGTTCCGCTGCAGGTCCATTTGGCTGACATGTACAAGCATGTCGACGTACCGAAGGTCTGACAGCGTCCTGATCATCTCGAAGTTGAGCGTCTCCAGGTTGTAAGGATCCAGGTATGCGAAATTCAAGCTATGAGGGTTCACAACGCCGACGACCGTCTTGATGGTGGCAACAGCATTACCCGTGAAAGCCACGACCGGAGCGTTCAGCGCTTGTAGCCGTTTCTTGCAAGCCTCAACCCGCCCGGGTTCGATATCTCCGATATATACCGCAGAGAATGGCGTTCTGCTGTCCGCACTCTTCTTCCAGGCAGCAACCACACCGCCATCAATGAACTCATTGGTGCCGCGAATCCTGCATCTGCCCGGTCCACAGAACGGATCAATCAGAGTTGCTCCAGCCTTTCCGTGATCGAGCCATTTTGATCGGACGCCACGGCTGATGTCGACATAACGACATAGATACTCGTGCTTAGTTTTGGCCCAGGCGCCGACCTCCTCTACGGGCGATCCGTCGTCGCCTTGAACAAGCTGCCCCACAAACGCCCCCGTTTTGATCGATCCAATCATCTTTGGTGTCAATCGACAAGCAACGAGCTAACCGCATTCGCCTGAGGCGAACTCTTCTCCGACAGCTATATTACATAAGGCCTTGCTAGTCGGCCCATTCTCGCGGCAGCGCCGCTCTAAGCCAGCTTCACCAGCAGCTTCATGAAGGTGGCGATCTCCTTGGCGGAGAGCGGCGCCAGCGTTTCCTGGGTGATCTCGCGCGCCAGCGGGATCAGGCGGTCGATGGCATCGCGGCCTGCCGCGGTCAGATTGACCAGCAGCCGTCTCTTGTCGACCTCGTGCCTGGAAAGCTCAACCAGGCCGCGCGCCTTCAGCCGGTCGATGACGCCCTTCACCGTCGCCGCATCCATCGCGATCAGCGTGCCGAGCTGGTTCTGCGAGGTCTCGCCGACGTCACGCAGCTTGGCCAACGCCGCGAATTGCGGCGGCGTCAGATCGCCGATATGCGCGGCAAAGATCGCCACATGGCGCTGATGCGCCTTGCGCAGGATGAAGCCGACCTGCTCCTGCAGGAGGTAATCCTGGTCGTCCGGCGCCTCGACCTCGACCAGCTTGAGCAGATTGTCCTCGGCGCTCACCGCAAGCCATCCCAGGCTTTGATGTCATCGGCCGCGAGACCACCCATGCGATCGTGGATGCGCGGGCCACAGGTCATGGCGAGGCAGAACAGGATTTCGTCCGGGCGCGGACCATCGCTGATGCCGACTTCCATGGCGTCGAAATGGCTGCGCACATAGGCGGCGTTGATGTGGCCGAGCGGTACATCGAGCTTTGAACCGAACGCGCCGACCTTCTTGGCCGACGGCACGATCGCCTTGGCGTCGCCGAGCCGTTCGCGCATGGCGTAGCCGCCGGGCACATGCCACAGCGCACCGTGCTCCAACTCGCCCGCCGTGCCGACAATGGCGCCCTTGCCGTAGCCGTCGATCTGCTTGACGTCGCCGCCGAGCGCCGCGATCAGCCGATCGGCGAGCAACAGGCCGAGCGGCTTCAGATCGTCCATGGCGCTCTGCAAGTCTTCGACATAGCGCCCGGCGAACGGGTTTTTCACCAGGGCCATGGCGGCGGCGCGGCGGCGCGGCACCTGGGCCACCGGCCCGCCCTCGTGAAAAATCTCTTCGGTCAGCACCGCGATTTTGCGGATCGAAAACTCAGGCATGGGCAACTTCCTCCCTCGAACTTTTGTTGGGCGCTGCAAGCGCGACCGAGCCACTGATGCGGATCTCACCGCCAAGAAACAGCGCCGATCCGGCAATCAGGCCGCGCCGGCGAAAATCTTCGGCGACGGCAAGGCCATTGTCCAGCGCCCGCGCCACTTCGCCAAGGCCAAGCGTGCCGACACCATGTGTCACCAGCCGCGCGCCGAGATCGCTGTCGGGCGACAGTTCGTGCGCGGGAATGCGCTTGATGGCTGGATTGCCGGGCAGGTCCACCGCGTTGGCAATGAGGGTCGCCGCCGCATCGGCCTCGGCGCCGGTCCGCGCGAGCACGGTGACGGCGTCGGCAATGCCAAGCGAGAAGGAGCGGCCGCGCCAGCCGCTGGTGGCAACGCCGCGAACGCGATCTTCCGCGCGGATCGTGATCCGGTCCGCCATGCCGTTACCGGTGCCGGCGACCGCCAATCCCATCGACTGTCCCCTGCCGATATGGATTGCGCAGTCGCCACCATTGTTGACATAGGCGCGATCGAGCTTGCGGCCGGCAAGCAATGCGGCGAGCATTTCGTCGGCTACCGATCCCGCGACGGCGGCCATCGGTGTTATGAAGCATTCCGCCAGGGGCATGACGGCTGCTTCCATGCGGCGCGCCGTCGGGCCGGCGAAGGTGCGCGGCGCCAGGAAAAACGCCGGTAGTCGCAATTCGGGGAGCTCCTCGACCAGCTCCATCAGGATCGTCTGGAACCGCGCTACCGCCTGTTCATAGGCTCGGCGGCATTCATCCGCCTCACCAAAAACCTCGACGATCAGGTCGATCGGCCCGTGGTTGAGATGGAGCCGCTTGCCGTCCTGCAGCCAGTTGGCTTGCGGGCCTTGCATCACCCGGCCCCGTTCGAGCCGGCACGGCGCAGCTGCGCGAGTGGCGGCCATGGATTGGTGGCTTCGGCGCCTGTGCCGCGGCGCGGATTCAGGTACTCACCGCCTTTTGCGACAATATCCTCGACGCTGCGGATCTCGGCCTCGTACCCGCCGAGCCTGACATAGTCGTCGCGGCGCAGCGTGAATTCGATAGGCGCCACCAGCGCCGGCGTCGGCACATAGCCGAAGGCACCCTCAGGCACTCTGGTGACATCGACCATCAGCGTGATGCCGCCGCCCGGCCAGACATAGACCGGCGCGCCGCCGACCGTGACATAGGTGGTCAGGCCCTGAACCGAGCGGGTGAGATTGACCGGGTTTTCGGTGACGCCGGCCCGCAGCGAGCCGCCGGCGCCGCCGATGAACAGCACTGTGCACAAAGCTGGCTCGCAATTGTCCTCGATCAGCCCGACCGACTTCTGCAGCCGTTCGGGGAAAGGTTTTTGCACCGGTTTCAGTTCGTCGTCGAGTTCGTAATAGGCGAACTGTTCCCCGGTGGTCGACACCATCAGCAGCGAAAGGCCCGGCCGCGCGCCTTTCTTGGCATTCCATTCGCCGAGGATCGACAGCGGGTCTGAAATGCTGGTGCCGCCCCAGCCCAGCCCGGGTTCGGAGACCTTGAAATAGCGGCCCGGCGTCGAACGGCGGCCGACTATTTTTATACCTGTATCCTGCCAGCCCAGCACCTTGCCGGCCTGATGCTCGGAAACGACGCCGGTGATGTGGTCGTCGACCACCACCACCTCGTCGACAAGGCCGCGCCATTGCGTGGCGAACATGCCGATGGTGGCCGAGCCGCAGCCGACACGCATGCGGTGTTCCTGCTTGCCGTCGATGACTGGTGCTTTGCCGGCTTCGACTATGATGGTGGCGCCGCCATCGATGGCCAGTTCCACCGGCTTGCGGTTGCACAGATTGAGCAGCGCGTCACAGGTGGCGCGACCCTCGGCCTTGGAGCCGCCGGTGAGGTGATGGACACCGCCCAGCGACAGCATCTGCGAGCCATATTCGCCTGTGGTGACATGGCCGATCGCTTCGCCGGCTGCGCGGACTATTGCCGTCTCGGGTCCGATATGCCGGTCGGTATCGATCTTCACCTTGACGCCGCAGTACGAAAAAATGCCTTCGGTGACGACGGTGACGAGATCGACGCCCTCGACTTCCTGGCTGACGATGAACGGGGCCGGCTTGTAGTCGGGATAGGTGGTGCCGGCGCCTATTGCGGTGACGAAGCGGCGGCCGGTGTTGACCAGTTCGCCGTCCCATGCCTCGCCCTCGGCGACGAACGGTACGATTGCCGCGCCGGTCTCGGCCGCATGGTCGAGGATGGTCAGCGGGTCCGTCCGCACGATCCTGCCGCCGACATTGCCGTAGCGGTCGCATGCTCCGGTGCGCCCGTCAGCGATGTAGCACATCACCGGACAGGCATCGCAGCGGATCTTCTCCGCCACCAGCTTCTCGCCGGGATCATGGGTTTCGAAGCGCTCGGCAAGCTCGCTCATCGGCGTGCCTCCTTTTCGCGGATGCCATTTTTTTCGCGGATGCCAGCGCGGATACGCGTCGGCGTCGCCGGAATCTTGGTGACCAGCACACCGGTGGCGTGGCGGATGGCGTTGAGGATCGCCGGCGCCGTCGGGATCAGCACGTGCTCGCCCAAACCCTTGGCACCAAAGGGTCCTTCCGGATCCGGAACTTCTATCAGGATGGTCTCGATCGGCGGCACGTCGCCAATGGTCGGGATGAGATAATCGTGCAGATTCTCGGTGCGGCCGGGGATATACTCTTCCATCAGCGCCATGCCGATGCCTTGCGCAATGCCGCCTTCGATCTGGCCCTCGGCCAGCAGCGGGTTGATCGCCTTGCCGACATCATGCGCGGCGGTGATTTTCAGCAGCTTCACCGTGCCGAGCTTGAGGTCGACCTCCAATTCGGCGATCTGCGCGCCATAGCCGTAGACGGCGTAGGGTTTGCCCTGGCCCTTGGCGTCGAGGGGCAGCGTCGGCGGGTCGTAGGTCTCCTCGGCGCGAAAGACGAAGCCTTCGGCATCCACGTCCAATGTAGCGAGATCGATGCGGCGGGTGGCTTCTCCCTCGCGGATGACGATCACCGAACCGTCCAGTTGCAGAGCGGCTTTTTCCGAAACATTGGCGAAGCGCAGGATCTTTTCGCGCAAGGCGCGGCCAGCCTTTTCGGCCGCCTTGCCGGTGACGAAGGTCTGGCGCGAGGCCGAGGTCTTGCCGGCGTCGGGGGTGATGGCTGTATCGGCGCTCTTCAACTGGAATTTCTCAAGCGGCAGGCCGAGCGCGTCGGCGCATATCTGGGCGATGACCGTGTTCGATCCCTGGCCGATATCGACGGCGCCCTGGTGCAGGATGACCGTGCCGTCAGCCGCGATGCCGACCCGGATGGTCGACGGATTGGGCAGCGAGGTGTTGCCGCAGCCATACCAGCAGGACGCGACGCCAACGCCGCGCTTTCTATCCCTGCTGGCACGGTTGAACGCATCCGCATCGGCCGTTGCGCGCACCCAGTGCGGCTGCAGCGATTCGAGGCATTCGGCAATGCCGACGCCGGACTCCAGAAGCTGCCCGGTAACCGTTTCGGATCCGTTACGAAGGCAGTTCTTCAAGCGAAAATCGAGCCGGTCCATGCCGAGCTTGCCGGCTAGCTCGTCATACAGCGTCTCCTGCATGATCGTCGCTTGCGGCACGCCGAAGCCGCGGAAGGCGCCGGAGATCGGCCCATGCGTGTGGATGGCGCGGCCTTCGGCGCGGTAATTCGGCGTCGCATAGGGTCCGGAGGCGTGCACCGGCACGCGGTTGGCCACGGTAGGGCCCCAGCTTGCATACGCGCCGGTGTTGAAGTCACCTTCGAAGATCATGCTGGTGACAATGCCGTCGGCATCGGCGCCGATGGTCGCCTTCATCTCGGCCGGATGGCGCTTGGTGGTCGACACCATCGATTCGTTGCGGGTGTAGGCAAGTGCCGCCGGCCGCCCCGTCTTTATCGCCACAAGGCCAATCAGCGGCTGCAGCGAAACGTCGAGTTTGGAGCCGAAACCGCCGCCGGTCGCGGTCGGCACGATGCGCACCTTGTCGACGGCTAGGCCGAGCACCTTCGCCGTCTCGTCGCGGTCCATATAGGGCGCCTGGGTGCAGGCGACGACGACCAGCGTGTCGCCGTCCAGATAGGCATAGCCGGCTTCCGGTTCGATATAGGCGTGCTCGACATAGGAGGTGTCGATGGCGCCAGAGACGGTGAAAGCCGCGCCGGCAAGCGCTGCTTCCGGATCGCCGCGTTCGACGAAGCCGGAGGTCAGCAAGTTTGCCGGCCTGTTCTCATGAATGAGCTTGGCACCCTCGGCGCGCGCTTCGCAGGATTGGAGAACATGCGGTAATTCGGTCCAGCGGATCGGAAAGTCCGAGAGGTCGAGATCGAGCATCGCCTCGCGCTCGCCGGCGACCAGCGCCACAGCCTCACCGCGAAGGCGGGCAAACCTTTCTGCCAGCGCCGGCTGGTCGGCGAACGGGCCGATGACGCCGAAACAGTTTTTTCCCGGAATGTCAGCGGCGGTGAAGACACCGGCAACGCCGGGATGTGCCTTCTCCCAGCCGTCCAGATCGCCGAAGGCGAAGCTGGCGTGATAATGCGGCGAGCGGACCACCAGCACGGCCAGCGCATCGGCGGGGAAGGAATCGCCGCCGAATTTCTCAGCCCCGGTGACCTTCGGCAGGCCGTCGAGCCGGACGGGCGAGGAGCCGATCGCATGGCCTGATCGAGGCAAGCGGAAATCGAGGCTTGCGCCCTGCAGGGACGCATCCATCACCGCCGCGATGATCTTCCGGTAGCCGGTGCAGCGGCAGAGAATACCGCCCAGCGCATCCTGCACCTCGGCCTCGGTCGGGCTTGGCTGTTTGTCCAGCAACGCCGTTGCCGCGACCAGCAGCGCCGGCGTGCAGATGCCGCACTGCGCCGCGCCATGGGCAAGGAACGAGGCCTGCAGCGCCGACAGCCGGCCATTGGCGAGGCCTTCGACGGATGTTACCGCCGTCCCGGCGGCGGAAGCCGCCGACATCAGGCAGGCGCAGACGGGATCGCCGTCGACCAGCACCGTACAGGCGCCGCAGTCGCCGGCGTCGCAGCCGACCTTCGTGCCGGTCAACAGCAATTCATCGCGCAGCACCAGGGACAGGCGGCGCAGGGGCGGCACATTGACCGAGATGGCGGCGCCGTTGACCTCGAAGGCGATATCGGCGCGCAAAGCGCCGAAGCCTGGCTGGGCCCTGCCCGGATCGGGCAGGGCTTCACGCGCGTCAGGCTGAATTTGGCTCATGCCGCCACCTCTTCGCCAGTCGTAAGCCCCATAGCCGCGAGCACCGTGCGGGCAACAATCTCGCGCACCGCATCGAGCCGGTATTCGGCGCTGCCGCGCACATCGGCGATCGGCGACAGTTCTGCCATCGGCGCGGCCAGGACCGCGTCGGCGAGTCCGCCGTCCACCGGCAGACCGTGCAGCGCGGCTTCGACGCCGGCCAGCCGCTTGGCCACCACCGAACAGGAGCCGGCGGCGACCGCCGCTTGCCGGACAAGGCCATCCTGGACGACCAGACGCGCCGCCACCATGGCGATGGAAATGACGAGATAACGGCGCGCGCCGAGCTTGACGAAAGCCGACATGCCCGCAGCGGCGGTTCTCGGCACGCGGATCGCCGTAACCATCTCACCGGGCAGCAGAGCCGTGTGGCGATTGCCGAGAATGAAGTCCTGCAGCGGCAGGTGCCGCGTCGCGGCAACTGAGCGCAGCTCGACCTCCGCGTCGAGGACGAGCAGGGCCGGCACGCCGTCTGCGGCAGGCGATGCGTTGCAGAGATTGCCGGCGACCGAGGCGACGTTCTGGATCTGCACCGAGCCAACCTCACGCGCCGCCTGTTTCAGCGCATCGAAGGCCGGCGGCAAGGGATGGCGGACGATGTCGGTCCAGGTCGTGCGCGCGCCGATGACGAAATGATCGCTCGTCTCGGCAATGCCGCGCAGCGAAGCCAGGCCGTTAACGTCGAGAACATTGTCGCGGAAGGGTTTGCTGCCCTGTGCCGGATAAAAATCGGTGCCGCCGGCAAGGATGCGCCAGGCGCCCTCGCCAAGCAAAGCGAGCGCTTCGTCGACCGAGGTGGGTTTCGCGTAACGGATCACGCTTTGCCTTCCAGAAAGGAACTTTCCGAATCCGGTATTTCCGGCGTTCGAGCCGAGAAACTCATTCGTATGCAAATGATATCAAGCCCGCAGGATTTGTCAAAGCCCGAGTTTGCGGCGGCCCGGCCGGCACGCATTTGTTATGTCACGAGAGGTTGACGCCGCCGGCCATCTGGTCAAGTTTCTGCGTCCGGTCGCGTCAGCGGCATTTTCCACTGGAGCCTGCATACGGAAGAGGAAAGCCCATGGCCGACGAAGCGCTTGTTGTCATCGACCTGCAGAACGATTTTTGTCCCGGCGGCGCGCTGGCGGTTGCCGGCGGCGATGAGATCGTGCCGCTGGTCAACGACCTGATCCGGCGAACCGACCACGTCGTGCTGACGCAGGACTGGCATCCCGCCGGTCATTCCAGCTTTGCCTCCAGCCATCCGGGCGCGCAGCCTTTCACGATGATCGAAATGCCCTATGGTCAGCAGACGCTGTGGCCGGACCACTGCATCCAGGGCAGCCTGGGCTCGGATTTCCATTCCGGCCTCGCCTGGACCAAGGCCGAGCTCGTCATTCGCAAGGGATTTCGGCCTGATATCGACAGCTATTCGGCTTTCTTCGAGAACGACCGCACGACCCAGACCGGCCTTGCCGGCTACCTCCGGGAGCGCGGCATCGACACGCTGACCCTGGTCGGGCTGGCGACCGATTTCTGCGTCGGCTTTTCGGCGCTGGACGCCGTCAGCCAGGGCTTCAAAACCACAGTGCGGCTCGATGCCTGCCGCGGCATCGATCTCAACGGTTCGCTCGATACAATGCTGCAGCGCATGCGCGACGCCGGCGTGACGCTCGAAGACCCTTTGTCGGATTGAACGGCCGTTGGGCAAGCACCCCCTCACCCGGATTGCCAGCCGAATTGCGAAGGGCAATTCGGGGCAATCCGACCTCTCCCCGAGGGGAGAGGAGGCTGCCGGCGCCGAAGCTCGTCTCTTCTCCCCAGCGGGGGTCCGAAGGACGGGCGAGGCCCGTGACTCGCCCCGGCATAGGTGGCCGCGTAGCGGCCGGATGAGGGGGCCTTTCTCGTACGCGATCCCATGCGCTGTAACAGTTTTCGCAATACTGTTTCCTGGAACAGCTTTTGCCGCCGAAGACCACGGCCTACCCGGCGCTTCGATGTCGCTGTGGTGGGCGCTGCCCTTTGCCGGGCTGCTGTTGTCGATCGCCACCGGTCCGCTGCTGTTTCCTCATGCCTGGGAACATCACTACGGCAAGATATCGGCCCTTTGGGCCGCGCTGGTGATCGTGCCGCTGGCGATTGCCTTCGGTGTTCCCACAGCGACCGAAGCGGTGCTGCATGCGTTGCTCACGGAATACATGTCGTTCATCATCCTGCTGTTTGCGCTGTTCACCATTTCGGGCGGCATTCTCCTTGCCGGCAACATTCACGGCACGCCGCTGGTGAATGCAGGCCTGCTGCTGGTCGGCGCGCTGCTGGCCTCGGTGATAGGCACGACCGGTGCCTCGATGATCCTGATCCGGCCGATCATCCGCGCCAACGATAACAGGCCGTTCAACGCCCATGTCGTCATCTTCTTCATCTTCCTGGTGTCCAACATCGGCGGCTCACTGACGCCGCTTGGCGATCCGCCGCTGTTCGTCGGCTTCCTCAGAGGCGTCGCTTTCTTCTGGACGACCGCCAATCTCTGGCGCGAGACGCTGTTCGTCGGCGGTGCCGTGCTGGCCGTTTTTCTGGTGATCGACATCATCCTGCATCGGCGCGAGGCTGGTGCGCCGAAGATCAAGGACCCGACGCCGGATAAAACGGTGCGCCTGCGCGGCCTGGCCAACCTTCCGCTGCTGGCAGGTGTGATCGGCGCCATCCTGCTGTCGGCGGCCTGGAAGCCGGGCGTCAGCTTCTCCGTGTTCGGGGTCAGCCTGGAACTGCAGAACCTGGTGCGCGATGCCATCATCCTGGCGCTCGCCCTGCTGTCGCTTCCGCTCTCCTACAAGAGCCACCGCGAGGCGAACGGCTTCAACTGGGGTCCGATAGCGGAGGTGGCCAAATTGTTTGCCGGCATCTTCGTCTGCATCGTGCCGGTCATCGCCATCCTCAGGGCGAGCCATGAGGGGGCACTGGCGCCGCTGGTGTCGCTTGTCAGTTCACCCTCGGGTGCGCCCAACGATCTCGCCTATTTCTGGCTGACAGGGGCATTGTCGTCCTTCCTCGACAATGCGCCGACCTATCTGGTGTTTTTCGAGCTTGCCGGTGGCGACCCAAGGCACCTGATGACGGAGTTCGCTTCGACGCTTGCCGCGATCTCGGCCGGAGCCGTGTTCATGGGCGCCAACACCTATATCGGCAATGCACCGAACTTCATGGTCTACGCCATCGCCCGCCATCGCGGCGTGAAGATGCCGGGCTTCTTCGGCTACATGCTGTGGTCTGGGCTGGTGCTGATCCCGACATTTTTGGTCGCGGGCTTTCTGTTCTTCGGCTGATCACCCGACGCCGACATAGCGGCGCACCGCCGACGGGTCGGCGCGCAACTCCTCGACGTCGACCGTCTCGCGGTTGCGGCCGTTTTCGATGAAGGCAACGTGGTCGGCGACCGAAAGCACGGCATCGACACGCTGCTCGACCAGGATGGTCGAGACGCCCATGTCGCGCAGCTTCGACACCGTCTCGCGGATCTTGGCGATCATCGACGGCATCAGCCCTTCGGTTGGCTCGTCGAGCAGCAGCACTTGCGGTTCGAGACAGAGCGCGCGCGCCATGGCCAGCATCTGCTGTTCGCCGCCGGACAATGTGCCGGAACGCTGCCGCAGCCGCTGGCGCAGCAATGGAAAGAGGTCGAGCACGTTTTCACGCGTCGCCTTGCCCTTGCCGCGCGCCATCAGGCCGATCTCGATGTTTTCGGCCACCGTCATTTCGGCGAACAGCCGCCTTCCCTGCGGCACATAGGCGACGCCGGCCTTGGGCACTTCATGCGCCGGCAGACCAGTCAATTCTTGGCCAGCCAGTTTGATCGAGCCGGCGCTTGAGGGAACCAGTCCCATGATGGCTTTCAGCGTCGTCGTCTTGCCGGCGCCATTGCGGCCGAACAGGCACAGCACCTCGCCCTTGTTCAGCACCAGGTCGAGGCCATAGAGCACCTGGACCTCGCCATAGTAGCAGTCCAGTCCAGAGATGGTCAGCGCCTCGGACTTTGCCTCGGTCATGGGGCGGTCCCCAGATAGGCTTCCTGCACCGCCGCGTTCTCGCGGATCGCTTCGGGGGTGCCTTCGGCCAGGATCTTGCCGGCATTGAAGACGGTGATGCGGTCGGCGAGTTGCATGACGACAGGCATGTTGTGCTCGATCAGAAGCACGGTGGCGTTCTTGGCGATCTCGCGCACCAGGGTGATGAAATTGTCGATCTCGCTGTCGGCCAGCCCTTGCGTCGGCTCGTCGAGGATCAGCAGGCGCGGCTTCAGCGCCAGGCCCATCGCCACTTCCAACAGGCGCTGATGGCCGTAGGACAATTGGCCGGCCGGCATGTGGGCACGATCGGCCAGGCCGGTGCGTTCCAGTGCGGTCAAGACAGCGGCCTGTATCGCGCTCTTGGAAAGACTGCCATGCCGCTGCGTCAGTTGCGCGGGCAGCGCGACGTTGGCGTAAACGGACAGGTTGGCATAGACGCTGGTGAGCTGGAAGGTGTAGGCGATGCCCCTGCGCACCCTGACATAGGCAGGCAGATTGGTGATGTCGGCGCCGTCGAACACGATCATGCCGGCAGACGGCTGGATGCGGCCGCTGACCAGGCTGACGAAGGTGGTCTTCCCCGCCCCGTTGGGGCCGATCACGGCGCGGATCTCGCCCGGCATCAGCGCGAAATCGACATTGTCGACGGCGCGCAGACCACCGAAATTGCGCGACAGGCCCTTGGTGGTCAAAAGCGGCATCATGGCAGCCACCCGAGCCAGCGCTGGCGGATGCTGCCCAGAATGCCTTTCGGGAAAAACAGCACCAGCAGGATCAGCGCGATGCCGACGATCAGCAGATAGGCGGAGGTGTAGCCGCTGGTGATATCAATGACATAGTACATGAACAGCGTGCCGATCAGCGGTCCGAGCGTCGTCGCGGCACCCCCCAGCAGCACCCACAGCAGCGGCAGGATCGAATACTGCACCGACGCGAAGCTCGATCCGACATAGCCGAACAGCAGCGCATAGGCGGCCCCCGAGGCCGCGCAGATGATGCCGGAGATGACGACGGCGGCGAGCTTGTTCGAAAACGTATCGTAGCCGAGCATCTTCGTGCGCTCCTCATTCTCGCGGATGGCGACCAGCACGCGGCCATAGCGGGAGCGGACGATGGCCAATGTGACGAGCAGCACGATGGAAAACAGCGCCAGCGCTGTCATGTAGCGCACCGCCGGATTGGTGAGTTCGAGCGATGTAGCGCCAAAGCTGAGCACCCGCGCCGGCTGCGGCACGACCATGCCTTGGTCGCCGCCGGTCCAAGTCGCGAAGTAGAGGATGAGGAGGTAGAACACTTGAGCGAACATCATGGTGACGATCATGAAGGCGACGCCCGTGGTGCGCAACGCCAGCAGGCCGATCACGAGTGAAACAACAACACCACAGCCGAGGCCCGAGGCGAATGCCGCTGGTACGCTCCAGCCGAGCTGGATGACGGCAAGGCCGGCGCCATAGAGCCCGGCGGCGAAGAACATCGCATGGCCGAGGCTGAGCAGGCCGGCATAGCCGAACAGCATGTTGTAGCCCATGGCAAAGACCGCCAGCACCATGATGCGGGCAAGCAGGCCGTGATAGTAGTCCGGCAGCAGGAAGCTCAGCACGAAGAGCAGGGCGATGACGCCGAGATGCAGGGCATAGGCTTTTGCCGGCGAAGCTTCGCTCATCGCGATGCCGTCCCGAACAGGCCTTGCGGGCGGAACACCAGCACCATGGCGACGAGCAGCGTGGCAATGATCTTGGCCAGCGTCGGCGAGAAGAACATCGAGATGATGCCGTCGGAGAGGCCGATCAGCACGGCGGCGACGACCGTGCCGCGCAGCGAGCCGAGGCCGCCGATAATGACGACGATGAAGGAGAGCAGCAGCGGATCCTGTCCCATCAGATAATGCGCCTGGCTGATCGGCACGATCAGCACCGCGGCAACGGCCGCCAGCATGGCACCGAGCGCGAAGACGCCGCCATAGACACGGCCGACAGGGATGCCGAAGGCCTGTGCGGTTTCGCTGTCATACTGCGTGGCGCGCATGACGAGGCCGATCCTGGTGCGCGTCAGCACCAGCCATGTCGCGGTGAGCAGCAGCGCGGAAGCGGCGATAACAGACAGTTTGTAGCCGGAGTAGCCGAACCAAGGCAAAAGGATGCGGTAGCTGAACGGCGGCTCGACCGGCCGAGCCTCCGGGCCATAGAAAGTCAGCGCCAGCTGCTGGATGATGTAGAGCATGCCGATGGTGGCGACGATGGTGGCTTCCGGATTGTAATTGAGCCGGCGCAGCACCAGCCGTTCGGCGACCAGCGCAATGGCGCCGACGATCAGCGGGGCAATCACCAGCGCCGCCAGGAAGCCGAGCGCAGGGTGACCGCCGATGGCCGTGGTGATCGCCCAGGCGAGCACCGCGCCCAGCATGAAGAACTCGCCATGCGCGACATTGACCACGCGCATGACACCGAACACCAGGGACAGCCCAAGCGCCGTCAGCGCCAGCACGGCTGAGGTGACGAGGCCTTCGAGGGCAGCGAGGAGGAGGTGGGGACCAAAGTGCATCGGTTACACGCTGGCAGGCGCTTGCTGGAATGCCAAACTCACAGCGCCTGCGTCGTATAATCTCCCTCGGCCTCGTAAAGCCCGTCCTCGATCTTGGTCTTGTGCACGACCTTGAGCTTGCCGCCCTCGACCTTGGAGATGTTCTGGATACCAAAGCACTGGTGGATCTTGCCGTTGAAGGTTTTTGGCCCCTGCGGATGCTGCGGGTCTTCGGCGAACTCGGTCAGTGCCTCGGTCGCCTCGACCAGCTTGGCGCGGTCTTCCGGACCCTTGTAGCCGGCGTCTTCCATTGCCTTCTTGACGACATAGAGCGTCTCCCAGCAGCCGAACATGTGGGCTGCGGTGGAGACATCCTTGGGATCGCCGACGGCAGCGCCATTGTCATCGATGCCGACAGCGGTGCGGTAGGCCTTCTGCGCTTCGGAATCGTTGGCCTGCGCATAACGCGGCGAGCCTTCCCAGAAATGGCTGCCGTCGAGGAATTCGAGGCCGGGACTGTTGATGTCGGTGGCTTCGAGCGAATCGATGAAGCCGAACAGTTGCGGCCGGTTGGAGCCATAGAACTCGCCGAGCTCCTTGACGAAGGTCAGCACGGCCGGGCCGACCATGACGTGGTAGATCACCTCGGTCTCGGCCGGGATCTGCGGGAAGTATTTGGTGAAGGACGATTCCGTCGGAGGGATGGCGATCTGCGCGATGACCTCGCCGCCTTGCGCCTTCAGTGCCGGCGGCAGGTAGTCGCGATGGTCGTAGCCGAAAGCGAAATCGGGGAAGATCTGCGTCACCTTCTTGCCGGCATTGGCCGCGATCCACGGCGCCATCGACTGGATCTGGCTCTTCACGTCGGTGATGCCGGGCTGGAAGACATAGCGGTTCAGCTTTGTCGAGGCGACGTGATGGCCTTCGCTGACGACGAAATAGGGCATCTTGTTTTCGCCGGCGGCGGGCGCCGAGCCAATGACGACATGCGAGAACAGCGTGCCGAAGACGATGTCGGTCTTGTGCTGGGTGGCGAACTTGCCGACCACCTCGGCGCCACGGCCGGGATCGGTGCCGTCATCCTCGATGATCACCTCGACCTGACGGCCGTTGATGCCGCCGGCGGCGTTGATCGCCTTGACCGCGGCAGCCGTGGTCTTCTCGTACCAGCGGCCATAGGCGGCGCCGATGCCGGTGCGGTGCGACTGGAAGCCGATCTTGATCGGCGCCGAGCTCTGCGCCTGGGAATAGCGGACGAAGCCGGGGGCCAGGCCCAGACCGGCGCCGGCGGCCAGACCCTTCAGCGCCGTGCGGCGGGTGAGCGTGGATCTGGAGAGATCGAAAAACCCATTCTTGTCAGTCACGGCAGTTCCCCTGTTTTTGAGTTTTGACTGGCTGTAACGAGGCAAAAAATCGCATGTGTACAAACTAAATCACCAAAGCCCCGACGTGGCAAGCGGGCTTTCCCCGAAGGCATGCTGGTCGCCTTTTCTCATCCGACAGTCGGCGTGGCAAGCAACCAGAGGCCGAAGACGGTGTAGGCGATCATCAGCAAGGTGAGCGGGAACTGGCTGAGTGCCGCGCGGGAGGGCTGTGGGTGCAGGCGCCAGGCGAAGCCGTGAGCGACGAGGACGGCGAGCACATGGCCCAGGATGATGGCGCCGGCCTGGATATTCCACAGCCACCACGCAGAGTCCGCCCCCGCAACGATGCCGGCCTCGATCTGCATGTCGGCGGTGCCGAACAGGTTCCAGCCCAGCGCCAACGGATCGGACAGTGCCGCAAGCGCATACTGGCCGTCGACGAGCAGCGCCGTCAGATAATGCGCAACGTGATAGGCAAGCGCAATCGGCACGATCGACCACACCAGCAGGCCTGCGGCCTGGCCGAGCGTGTGATCGCTGCCGGCAAGACGCTGGCCGAGCCGGACGGCAAGCAGGAACACCGCCGCCAGCAGCGCGAATGTCAGGATCAGCCCGCAAGTGCCGCTGCCGATCAGCGCGGTGCGGCCGGGAAATTCGAGCGGGTTGATGCCGAACAGGCCGAGCCAGAAGAAGGTCTTCGACAGGCCGTCGAAGGACACCGACGACAGGGCCAGCAGCAGGAAGGCGATGCCGCTGGCCGGCAGGGGCTGCGCCGTCAGCAGCTTGGCGCCGGGCCAGCACAGGCCAAGCCGGCCGTCTTGGTTGCGTTCGGCCACGGCGAAGCGCGCCACCATCGAGAAGAAAACCGTCAGGAATTCACCGCTGCGGCTCCAGTCGCGATAGCCGAACGCCAGCATGGCGAGGAAAGAGAACAGCCAGTAGAGGCCGGCGGCCAAGGCCAGCCGCCCCGGATCGTCGGGCGCCGGATCGATGAGTTCGAACCAGGCGAAGGCGAAGAACAGGATGACAGCCGGCCAGCAGCCGACCCATCCGGGCAGGCGCCATGCTCCGTGATCCCTGGTCCCGAACAGGCGCGAGGCGAGACGCCATGCTCCATACCAGGGGTTGAGCCATGACCAGAGGTCGCCGAAGACACCCTGCAGCAGCGTGACGCCGGCCCACAACAGTGTCCAGATCACCAGTGGCAGAGGATTGGAAAGTGGGTCGCGGCTGCCGAAAAGGCCGGCGGCTATGAGGATTACAAAGCCGGCAAAGGAGAGCAGGCTGATGACGGTGCGGGCGGCGTTGCTGAGGGCAAACAACGGCAGGCGCCGGCGCCAGAAACGGTCCAGCAAATCCGCAGGCAGCAGCGCCAGGACGAGGAAGCTTACGGCAACGGCGAAGGCGCCGCCGATCAGATAGTAGCCGGTCGGCAGCAGCAGGACAGAGGGGGGCGCCAGGGAACTCGTACTATCCAGGAACCCCACCCCTCACACCTTGACCAATTGCTCCACGCGGTCCTTCTCGCCGAAAATTCTGAGATACCGCTCGATCTCTTTCACATCGCCGGTCGCCTTGGCCGGATTGTCGGAAAGCTTGACCGCTGGCCTGCCATTGGCCTCGGTGACCTTGCAGACCAGCGATATGGCGTCGAGGCTGTTGGTTTCCGTCGGCGCGCAGCCTTCGAAATCATTGGTCAGATTGGTGCCCCAGCCGAAGGACATGCGCACCTTGCCCTTGAAGTGGCGATAGGTCTCCTCGATGGTCTCGACTTCAAGCCCGTCGGAGAAGATCAGCAGTTTCTGCCGGGGATCTTTGCCCTTGTCGCGCCACCAGGACAGGATCTTTTCGCCGCCTTCGATCGGCGGCGCGCTGTCGGGGCGAAAGCCCGTCCAGTCGGCCACCCAGTCCGGCGCATCGCGCAGGAACGATGCCGTGCCGAAGGCGTCGGGCAGCACGATCAAGAGATTGCCGCCATAGTAACGCTGCCAGTCCTGCAGCACCTTGTAGGGCGACTGCCTCAGCTCTTTTTCCGAGTCGGCGAGGGCGGCGAACACCATCGGCAGCTCATGTGCGTTGGTGCCGAGCGCTTCGAGGTCGTTGTCCATGGCCAGAAGCACGTTGGAGGTGCCGGTGAACGCTTCGCCGATGCCTTCCTTCAGCGCCTCGACGCACCAGCGCTGCCATAGGAAGGAATGGCGCCGGCGCGTGCCGAAGTCCGAGATGCGGATGCCGGGCAGCGCCTTCAGCCGCTCGGTCTTGGCCCACATCTTGGACTTGGCGCGGGCATAGAGCACGTCGAGCGCGAAAGGCCCGAACGCCCGCATCGCCGCGCGCGATCGAAGTTCATTGATGATGGCGAGCGCGGGGATTTCCCACAGTGTGGTGTACATCCACGGCCCGCTGAAGGTCAGTTCGTACTGCCCGTCGCGCTTCGACAGCTCGTAGTCGGGCAGCCGGAAGCCTTCCAGCCAGGCGAGGAATTCTGGCTCGAAGATCTGCTTGCGGCCGTAGAAATTGTTACCGCCGAGCCAGATCATCTCCTTCTTGGAGAAGCGCAAGGTGCGGGCATGGTCGAGCTGTTCGCGCAGTTCGCTCTCGTCGATCTCGTCGGCAAGGCGCACCGAAGTCGTGCGGTTGATCAGCGAGAAGGTTGCGTCGACCTTGGGATACATGCCCCAGATCATCTGCAGCATCAAAAGCTTGTAGAAATCCGTGTCGAGCAGGCTGCGCACGATCGGGTCGAGCTTCCAGGTGTGGTTGTAGACGCGCCGCGCAATATCGGTCTTAGCCATGTCTCAACACCGCCTTCGCTGCCTGCCATCCACAATCGCGACAGGCCTCATAGCATCGAATCGGCCAGAACGCTGCCCGCTTTCAGGCTGGCCCGACAAAAAGAGCTGCCTGCATGCGGTGGCGCAGAGCTTGGCATCAACTTGCGGATTTTCCGCCCATCACCCTGAGCGCCGGACGCTTGCGGCGGCTGACGATGCGGCCGGCCACAGGGGCGTCGGCGCGCCCGTCATCCCCGGCCTTCTCGGCGAACAGCCAGTCGATGAACACCTGCACGATCGGTGTCGCCCGCATCTCGTTGCGGCAGACGACATAGAAATCGTCGACCGCCGGCACCGACAGGCTGAACGGCGCGACCAGCATGCCCCTGGCCAGCAGCGCGCTTGCCGTCACGGAGTCGCCCAGCGCCACGCCATGGCCATGCACCGCCGCCTCGGTCGCCATACGCGCATCGCCGAGGTGATGGCGGCGACCCCGCTCCAGGTCCAGCGCATCGGCGGCCGCCAGCCAGGTGTGCCATTCGCGGCCGTCATCGCCATGCAGGGAGACATGGTCGGCGAGATCCCTGACGCTGCGGATCGGCCGGTTGTTGATCAGTGTCGGGCTGACCACGGGAAACAGTTCGAGGCCCGACCATTTGCGCATCCAGCAATCGGTCCAGCTGCCGTCGCCATAATGCACGCAGACATCGATGGTGGGCGCCCGCAAATCCTTGGAATCGTTGGAAGGGATGAGCGTCAGCCTTATGTCGGGGTATTGCGCCATGAAACTGCCGAGCCGCGGTGTCATCCACAACAACAGAAGCGCCGGCACGCAGGAGACCGAAAGTGTGCCGCTGCTCGCCGGCCTTGTCATGCGCTGGGTGGCGGCGGCGATGCCGTCGAAGGCGGTCGACACCGCCGGCAGAAGCTCCGCGCCATGCGGTGTCAGTTTGACCCGCTGGCCGGCCCGCTCGAACAGCTTGACATTGAGCGACTGCTCGAGCGCTTTGATCTGATGGCTGACGGCGCCATGGGTGACATTCAGCTCAATGGCCGCCTTGGTCAGCGAGCCATGCCGGGCCGTTGCCTCGAAGGCGCGCAGCGGATTAAGCGGTGGCAGGCGCTTGGTCATGGGTATCAACTTTATTGTGAGATTTTCTCACAGAAAACACCCTAACAATATCAATTGATTTTTCAATGCCGCTGCCGGACACTGAACCTGGAACAGCATCAAGACGTGAAATCTGCAGGCAGCCAGCGGGACAGCGGCCCGGCCGGATGACGGTCGGTTCGCAGGCGTCATCCGCGGCGGCACTGCATCAGCCCAGGAGGAGCGGACATGGGATACGATCGCGGCAAGCTCGACGCGTTGCGTCGCAAATATGGTGAAAGCCATGGCGGCGAGATGTTCGACCCGAAATTCCGCAAGGTCGCCGATAAGATCTTCTCCAAGAGCGGCACGCGGCTGGCACCCTATTCAGGCATCCCGACCTTCCTCGCCGCGCCCTACCGCGAAATATCGGCCGACAATCCGGATTTCGGCGATTTGCAGGTGGCGATGATCGGCGTGCCGATGGACCTCGGCGTCACCAACCGGCCAGGCTCGCGCTTCGGGCCGCGAGCGCTGCGCGCCATCGAGCGCATCGGCCCCTACAATCACGTTCTGGAATGCGCGCCCACACATGAGCTCCGGGTCGCCGATATCGGCGACACGCCGTTCCGCAGCCGCTACCGGCTTGAGACAAGCCATGAGGATATCGAGCGCCGCACCAACCAGATCGTCGATGCCGGCGTCATCCCGCTTTCGATCGGCGGCGACCATTCGATCAGCCACCCGATCCTGAAGGCCGTCGGCAAGAAAGCTCCGGTCGGGTTGATCCATATCGACGCCCACTGCGACACCAGTGGCCTGTTCGACATGACCAAGTTCCACCATGGCGGCCCGTTCCGCAACGCGGTGCTTGACGGCGTGCTCGACCCGACGCGCACGATCCAGATCGGCATCCGCGGCTCGGCCGAATATCTGTGGGAATTCACCTACGAGTCCGGCATGACCGTGGTGCATGCCGAGGAGGTGACCGGTCTCGGCATTCCGGCCATCATCGAGAAGGCGCGCAGAATAGTCGGCGACGGCCCGACCTATGTGTCCTTCGATATCGACAGCGTCGACCCGGCCTTCGCGCCGGGCACCGGCACGCCGGAAGTCGGCGGGCTGACGACGCGCGAAGTGCTCGAACTGCTGCGCGGCCTCAAGGGCCTCAACATCGTCGGCGGCGACGTCGTCGAGGTGGCGCCGCAATATGACGCTACCACCAACACGGCGCACGCCGCCGCACAGGTGCTGTTCGAGATATTGAGCCTGATGGTGTTCAGCCCGGCTGTCACCGGCAAGGGAGCCTGACCTCTACGAATCCAAACGAAGGCGGCCGCCGCGCTGGAGCCGGCGGCCGTAACCAACAAACAAGCGTCCAGACAGGGGAATAACAATGACAATCCGCAAGACATTTGCCTCGATCGCCGCCGTGCTGATGCTTGGCACCGCCGGTTTCGGCTTCGCCACACAAGCCGCAAGCGCCGATGCGCTGGCGGACATCACCAAGGCCGGCACCATCAATGTCGGCGTCTTCGCCGACTTTCCGCCCTTCTCCTCGGCCAGCGCCGATATGAGCCTCAAGGGCTATGACATGGATGTCGCGCAATACATTGCCGATACGCTCAAGGTGAAGCTCAACCCCATCGCCGTCACCGGCCAGAACCGCATCCCGTATCTGAACGACAAGCGCGTCGACATCCTGATGAGCGTCGGCTACTCGAAGGAACGCGAACAGGTCATCGACTTCGCCGCCGCGTACGCGCCCTACTACATCGCCGTGATCGGTCCGGCGGCTCTGACGGTCAAGGGCAAGGAAGACCTCGCCGACAAGTCGATCGCCGTCAATCGTGGCACGCTGGAAGACACCTCGCTCACCGAGGCAGCACCGGCGTCGGCCGACATCAAGCGCTTCGACAACTACAATTCGGTGATCCAGGCCTTCATCTCCGGCCAGACGCAGCTGATGGTCGTGGGCAACGATGTCGGCGCGCAGGTGCTGGCCAAGCAGGATGCGCTGAAGCCGGAGCAAAAGTTCCAGCTTCTGACCTCGCCTTCGCATATCGGCCTCAACAAGAACGAAGACGGCCTGAAGAAGGCTGTCAACGATGCGGTCGCCAAGATGCTGGCCGACGGCAAGCTGGACGAAAGCTCGAAAGCCTGGCTGAAGACGCCGCTCAATCCCGAAAACCTCAAGGATTGAGTTTCCGTGGCCTTTGCCTGGCTCCCGGGTGCTCTGGGCGACATCGCGCACGGCGCGGCCACGACGATCCTGCTGATCGCCGTGACCACGCTGGCCGGAACGCTGCTCAGCATCCTGGGTGCCGCGGGGCGACGAAACGGCCCGGTTCTGCTCAAGCGGGCGATCGCCTGTTACGTCGAGGTGATGCGCAACACGCCGTTCCTGGTGCAGCTGTTCTTCATCTTCTTCGGCCTGCCCAGCCTGGGCATCCGGCTCGATCCGATCTTGGCCGCCATGCTGGCGATGACGCTCAACATGGCGGCCTACACGATCGAGATCGTCGGCGCCGGGCTTGACGCCGTGCCCGGCGGACAGACGGAAGCAGCGCTCGCACTTGGGCTGCGGCCACGCCAGGTGTTCGTCAAGATCGTGCTGCCGCAGGCACTCAAGATTATCTATCCCGCGCTCACCAGCCAGATCGTCATCATGATGCTGGAGTCGGCCGTGGTGTCGCAGATCGCCGTGCGTGAACTGACCTACGAGGCCGATATGCTGCAGGCGCGCACCTTCCGCTCTTTCGAGACCTATTTCGTCGTGACGCTGGTCTATCTCGCTCTGTCGATGGCCTTGCGCCGGCTGCTGGTGTCAGGCGGGCGCCGTGCGCTCGGAGCCGGTGTATCATGATCGAGTTCACCTCCTGGGACATCGTGCGCAACCTGCTGCTCGCCGCCCGCTGGACGGTGCTGCTATCGCTGGCCGCCTTCATCGGCGGCGGCATCGTCGGCCTGATCGTGCTGTTCTTCAGGATCGCCAAGAACAAGTGGAGCAGGCGCATAGCCTCCGGCTACATCGCCCTGTTCCAGGGAACGCCGCTCTTGATGCAGCTGTTCTTGATGTTCTTCGGGCTGCCGATGCTCGGCCTGCGCATCGAACCCTGGACGGCGGCGGCGCTCGGCCTCACCTTCTTCGCCAGCGCCTATCTCGCCGAAATCTGGCGCTCCGGCGTCGTGGCGCTACCCCTGGGGCAATGGGACGCCGGCGCAAGCCTTGGCCTGCACTATCTGCAGGAGCTGAGGCTGATCATCCTGCCGCAGGCCTTTTCGATCACCCGCGCACCCACCGTCGGCTTCCTGGTTCAGCTGATCAAATCGACCGCGCTCACTTCGATCATCGGCTTCGAGGAGCTGGTGCGGACCTCCAACGCCATCAACAATGCGACTTTCGAACCGTTCAAGGTCTACGGGCTGGTGGCTCTGATCTTCTTCGTCATGTGCTTTCCGCTGACGCAATACGCCCGCAGGCTCGAGAAACAGGCGGCTGCTCGCTGACGCGCCAAGGCAGCGCTTGATTTCAGGCCGGCAGCCCAAGCTGCTTGCGCAGGCTCTTGTCGAATGCGGACGCGGGGACGAAACGGCGCAGGAAACTGACCTGGCGCGCCATCTTTCCCGCCGCATAGCGCGTCTTCGGCGCGGGATCGGTCGCCGCGGCCAAAACGGTGTTGGCGACCACTTCGGGCGCATCGCCTTTTTCCATCGATTTCCGCACTGATGCAGTCATCCCGGCACGCGCGGAGTCGTAGATTTCGAGCGACCGGTCGGGGGCGGCAAGATTGTCCTCGAATGCCGTGCGGGTATAGGCGGGCTCCACCAGCGAAACGCGGATGCCGAACGGGCGCAATTCGTGATCGAGCGACTCCGAATAACCCTCGATGGCATGTTTGGTCGCCGAGTAGAGTGCGAAATAGGGAGCGGGGATGAACCCCTGCACCGAACTCAAATTCATGATTCTGCCCTTCCCTTGGCGTCGCATTGCCGGCAGAACCGCGTTGGTCACACGCAAGACGCCGAAGACGTTCACGTCGAACAGCGCCTTAGCCTGAACGGTCGAAGACTCCTCCGCGCCGCCAAACAGGCCCATGCCGGCATTGTTGACAAGCAGGTCGATGCGTCCGGCCTTGGCCAGAACGTCATCGACCACTGTCGCAACGGACGCGTCGTCGGTCACGTCGCAGGTCAGCATGGTAACGCCGGCGGATGGCCGGGAGGCCACGCGACGGCTGGTTCCGAAGACGCGAAAGCCGGCGCCTAGCAAGGCATCGGCGGTAGCGCGCCCGATGCCGGAAGATGCCCCTGTGACCAGGGCGACGCCAGGAGTCTTGTTCATGGGATCATATCCTTCTTTGCGTTGGATCGGATTGGGAAAAGCATGAGAGGCCGGGGCAAAGGGCGTTGGTCATGACTGCGTCTGGCAACCGGTTAGTTCCAGCGTCTGAACAGGGCGCTGGCATTCACGCCGCCAAAGCCGAAGCCATTGGCGATCGCGTACTCCATCTCCATGGGCCGGGGCGCGTTTGCGACGAAGTCGATTCCGTCGCCGGCTGGATCGGCCTCGCCCAGGTTGAGGGTTGGCGGGGCGACCTGATCCCTGAGCGCCAGGATTGCGAAGATGGCACCAAGCCCGCCGGCCGCTCCGAGCAAATGTCCGGTCGCCGATTTCGTGGCACTGACAGCTATCGCGAAATCGCGCCCGAACACGCTCTTGATCGCTTCGATCTCACCCAGGTCGCCGACTGACGTGGATGTCGCATGCGCATTGAGATGACGAACCTCGCGTGGCGAAATCCCTGCCTGGGCAATCGCGATCTGCATGGCCCGGCGCGCGCCGTCGCCGTCCTCTGGTCCGGAGGTGACGTGGTGGGCATCCGCGGTCGTGCCGTAGCCGACGAGCTCAGCCAACGGCTTTGCGCCGCGCGCCAACGCGTGGTCCAATGCCTCGATGACCAGCACGCCGGCTCCTTCGCCCATGACGAAGCCGTCCCGCGATATGTCGAAAGGGCGCGAGGCTTGAGCCGGCGCCCAATTGAAGCCGGTTGAAAGAGAACGCGCCGCGGCGAAACCGCCGAGGCTGACGGTGTTGATACACGCTTCCGTTCCGCCGCATACGGCGATGTCGGCTTCGTTGGCGCGGATCAGGCGGGCGGCGTCGCCGATCGCTTGGATGCCCGCCGCGCATGCCGTCACCGGTGCGCCGAGTGGACCTTTGAAACCATGACGGATCGAGATGTGGCCCGCCGCGAGGTTTACAAGGAAGGACGGCACCGTAAAGGGAGACAGGCGGCGGGCGCCACGCAGGTCCACCGTGCGCACCGCCTCGGTGATGGCGGGGAACCCGCCGACCCCTGAAGCGATGATCGTGGCCGTGCGCAGGCGATCGATTTCCAGGGCAGGCTTCCATTGCGCCTGCGCGAGCGCCTCTTCCGCCGCAGCCAGCGCAAAGAGGATGAACCGGTCCACCTTGCGTTGATCCTTCGCCGACAGGACGGCATCGGCATCGAACCCAGCCTCCGGATCTTCGCCCAGGGAGGGAACCACGCCGCCAATCTTAACCGGCAGCTCTCCCACCACATCGTCCGGAAGCCTGCGAACGCCCGACCGGCCGGCAAGCAGGCGTGACCAGGACGCTTCGACATTGGCGGCAAGAGGCGTGACCGCTCCCATGCCCGTGACGACAATCCGTTGCATCTGCTCTCCTGTCCTTGGTGTGCCGGCGGCACTGCTCGCGCCGTTCAAGGGGCGACTGCTTCGCGAACCTGATCGGCCGCCGCATCCAGAAAAGCCCGCGCGAGGTCGGGGTCGTTGACGACCCGCGAGAGCACCACCGCGCCGACCATCGTCGAGAGAACGGCCATTGCCTTGTTGCCGGTCTTTTCGCTGTCGCCCTCGCCAACCCAACCGCCGAGCATCTCAAGGTACGCCTTGATGCCGGCTTCGAATGACGCCTTCACCTCGGCACCCTGCCTGGCTGCATCCGAACCGAGCGCAACGACCGGGCAGCCGTCCATCTTTTCCCCGCGATGATCCATGCTGAGGTAGAATGAGATCACCCCGTCGAGCGGGCTCCCAGGATGTGCGGCGGTCGCGGCCGACCATTTGTGGGTGGCGCTTTCCATCGCCCGCCTGGACGCCAGCGCCGCCAGATCGTCCTTCGACTCGAATTGCTTGTAAAAGGCGCCCTGGGTCAGCCCGGCACCCTTCATCAGGTCCTTGAGGCCGATGCCGTCAAAGCCGCGCTCCCGGAAAAGCCGGCTTGCCACATTGATCACGGTCTCGCGGTTTTCCGCGGCCTGAGTGCGACTCACACGCATCGTCATCTCCTTTTTTAGATTGTATTCGTAATCTATACCCTATATAGAGGGTGAACGCAATCTAAAAAAGGACAAATGAGATGATCCGCAAAACCCTGAGCGCCTCGCTGCTGGCCGCGCTGTTTCTTGCAACCCCGGCTCTTGCCGAGGAAGCCACCATCGGACGCCCGATCGAAGGCGGCAGCCTGCACCAGGGACACCTGGACATGGTGGCCTACTACGTTCCGCGCGGCGACCTGCTTGAGGTCACCGCCAATTTCGCACCGAAGGCCGGGGGTGATCCGCTGCGGGTTGTCATGGGCCTCGCCAACAGTGACTCGGTGGCGTTCTCCATACCGGGCTACCCGGGCTCGCTCTACGCGTTCTCGAGGTCCGGCAAGGAGGTGACGGTCTCGACCGAGACTGACACATCCCTGCGAGCCGACGCGACAATGCCCTGACATGACGCGCAGGCCGCGGCCGCACGATGCTGGCCGGGGCTCTCGCGTCGGAAGGGCGAGCCACCAACAAGTCTGGAGAGAGGTCACATGCTTTACAGCTATTTTGTCGAGAAATCGATCCGGCAGAGCTTCGACGACGTCAACAACCATCGCTGGGACGCGGCGGTGAAGGCCATCGCGCCGCATGTCCATCACCGGGTTGGTGGCGCCCACGCGCTTGGTGGGGAGCGCCACGACAAGCAAGCCCTGCGCCGCTGGTTCGAGCGCCTCGGCCGTGTTCTGCCCACTCTCCATCTCACGGTCAACCACGTCTGGGTGAAGGGTTGGCCGTGGCATACCACCGTGTTTGCCCAGTGGAATGGCACCGCAACCCTGCTCAACGGCGACACATCCTACGTCAACCGTGGTCTCCACGTGTTCACGCTGCGGTGGGGCACGGTTCATGCGCTCGAGGAGTTTTACGATTCACAGGCGGCAGCGCGCGGCCTCGCCGCCCAAGCGGCAGCCGGCCTCGAAGAAGCTGTCGCCGAACAGATAACAAGCTGAAGCGCGGTTCGAGGACGGCCGGGTTGCCCATGCGCCGACCGGCTCGGGTCCCGAGCCATCTCCGCTGCCGCGCTCCAACTTGTTGCAAGACGTTCAAATTTGAGCTTCCGCACTCATGCTTTGTCGAGAGTATCTCCTGTATTCACTTAAACGGTCTGCGCCGTAGTTTTAGCCGTTCTGAATCGCCGTCGGCGACGATGACGACGAAATAGGAGAACGCAATGGCTCGCAATCACGTTGAACGTCTTGGAGAGTTCAGGGAAATCCTGGTCGCAACCCGACGCGAAGGAGTCCGCAACGTGCACCATACCCGCGACGCAATGCGGGCAAGTGGCTTTCAGATAGGGGACAGCGATGGCTCCAGCTACGGAGCCGAGCTGAAGGCGCTCCAGGAAGAAATTGAGGCAGTCGATCGCGCCATAGAAGACGAGAAGCGGTTGGCCCAGGCCCTCGAGAGCGCAGCTCAATCCCGCCGGCCGAGCAAGCCGAGAATCGTGAAGGGAACATAGTTCCGCTCTCGGCCAAGACGTTCATTGCCTCGGTGCCAAGCGCCGGCTCACGGCACGAACGTTTCTGCAGGCGCCGCTTAATCAGCTACAAGGTCGGGACATGGCGACCGTCCTGTTTCAACCCCCCGAACACCAGCGGCGGCGCCAGTCGGTCGCGCCGCAGCCAGCGCGCCAGCAGCAGCGCGGCCACCACGGCCAGCCCCGTCGACAGGCCGATCCAGATGCCGACGCCATGCAGGCCGAAATGGAAGGCGAGCAGCACGCCGAGCGGCAGGCCGACGCCCCAATAGCCGATCGCGGCATAGATCATCGGCACCTTGGTGTCGTGCAGGCCGCGCAGCATGCCGGCGGCCACCGCCTGGGCGCCGTCGAAGACCTGGAACAGCGCCGCGAAGACGAGGAACGACACGGCAAGTTCGATCACCCTGGCATTGGCCGGATTGCCCAGATCGATGAAGGCGCTGATCAGCGGATGCGGCCACAGGATCATCACCAGCCCCATCAGCGCCATGAACGAGACGCCGATGACAAAGGCGGTCCAGCCGGCGCGCGAGACGCCTTCCGGATTACCGGCGCCATGCGCAAGCCCGACGCGCACCGTCACCGCCTGGTTGAGGCCGAGCGGCACCATGAAGGAGATCGAGGCGATCTGGATGGCGATTGCGTGCGCGGCCAGCGAATCCGCGTCGATCAGGCCCATCAGCAGGGCCGCCGCATTGAAGATCGTCACCTCGAAGGCGAGAATGCCGGCGATCGGCAGGCCGAGCCGCAGCAGACCCTTGAAGCGCGGCCAGTCGGCGCGCCAGAACCGGCCGGCGTGGCCGGAGACCAGTTGCCTGCGCCAGGAGGCCAGCGCCGCAGCGTGCGCGTCGGTCACTCTGCAGTCAGAACAACCTTGACGCTTTGGGAGCGGTCGGCGGCGAGGCGGAAGGCCTCGGGCGCGGACGAAAGGACGCGTTCGGCGGTAACCAGCTTCAAGACGTCGACTTCTCCATCGACGATGAGAGCGACCGCCTGATTGAATTCGGCGTCGAAACGGAATGACCCCTTCAGGTCGATCTCCTTGGCCATGACGGCGTTGGCCGGTACCGGGATCTGGCCGCCCGGCAGATTGCCGACCTGGACGACGACGCCGCCGCGCCGGACGCTGGCGATCGCCGCGGTAAGGCCGGCCGAGGTGCCTGAAATTTCGAAAGCAATATCGAATGGTCTGTCGGCGGCAAGCGCCTTGAGTTCGGCATCTCCGCCGGAAAGATCGATCGTCTGATCTGCACCCAGCCGGGTGGCGAAGGCGAGCGGCGCCGCGGCTATGTCGGCGACAGTTATCCCGCCGCAGCCTTTGAACCTGGCCGCGAGCATGGTGAGAAGTCCGATCGGCCCCGCGCCGAAGAGGATGACATTCCTGTCAGCGATCGCGCCGGCTCGCGCCACTGCGTGCAGGCTGACGGCGAGCGGCTCGGCGAGCGCCGCCGCTTGATATGCCACATGCTGCGGGACCTTGACGCATTGCGCCGGCGTGGCGTCGAAGACGCTGGCGAATCCCCCTTGCATATGCGGCGTCCTGGAAGCCGAACCCATGAAGTAGATGTTCTCGCAGAGATTGGCGCGGCCTTCGGCGCATCGCGCACAGTGCCCGCACCACCGCGAGGGGTTGACCGCTACGCGGTCACCGATGACAAGTCCGGACGCTGCTGCGTTGATCTCGACAATCTCTCCAGCAACCTCGTGACCGAGTACGAGCGGAGATGTGACGACGAAATCGCCGGTCCGCGCATGGCGAAAATAGTGCAGGTCGGAGCCGCATATGCCGCCAGCGCCGAAACGCACGCGCACCATGCCCGACACAAGGGGTTCGAGCGGACGCTCCACCATGCGCAGGTCTTCGGGGCTGAACAACGTCGCGGCGATCACATTGCCGGTCATTTGATCAGTCCCATTTGTGTCGGCAGCCACAGCGTGATGGCCGGAATGAAGGTGATCAGGATCAGCGCGACCAGCAACGGCACGAGCCAAGGCAGGATCGCCATCGTCGTGCGCTCGACCGACAGCTTGGCGATCCGCGAGAGAACGAACAGCACCATGCCGAGCGGCGGATGCAGCAGGCCGATCATCAGGTTGAGCGTCATGATCAGGCCGAAGTGCACGGGGTCGATGCCGTACAGGACGATGATGGGCAATAGGATCGGCACGAGGATGGTGATCGCGGCGATGGTATCAAGAAAGCATCCCACCACCAGCATCAGGATGTTGATCAGAATTAGGAACACCCATTTGTTCTCTGTCAGCGAGGTGATGAATATCGAGAACATCTGCGCCGCTTGGCTGACGGTTAGCAGCCACGCGAAGATCGACGCCGCGGTGACGATGAACAGAACCGACGCCGTCGTCTCAATCGTGTCGAAGCTGGCCTTGGCCAGCGTTGCGAAAGTCATCGTGCGATAGCGCACGAGCCCCAGGAACAGCGACCAGATGACCGCGGCCATGGCCGCCTCGGTTGGCGTGAACCAACCCATTGTCATGCCGCCGATCAGGATGATGGGCGTCATTAAAGCCATCACGGCGGAGAAGTCGAAATGCCAGTCGCAGGCGATCAGAACCGCGAGAGCGATGCCGACGGAGATGTTGAGCGACAACCCGGCGCTGACCAATATGTAGACCAGGACCGGAAAGCAGGCGACGACCAGGATCTCGAGAGACGCGGCGCCGAGTTTGCGCAGTTCGAACGGCGTGTCGGAGCCCCAGCCGCGGCGATAGGCGAAGATGGCGACCGTCACCATCATCAGCACCGTCATGACGACGCCGGGCAGGATGCCTGCCATGAACAGCGCACCTATGGAGACGTTGGCCATCATTCCGTAGATGACAAAGGGCAGCGACGGCGGAAAGATCGGGCCGAGCGTCGAGGATACGGCGGTGACGCCGACCGCCGCCTCGACTGGATAGCCGTGATCGCGCATGGCCTTGATCTCGATCGTGCCGATCCCGGCTGCATCTGCGAGGGCCGCGCCGGACATGCCAGAGAAAATCACCGATCCGATAATGTTCACCTGAGCGAGGCCGCCCTTCATCCAGCCGACGAGCGCCAGCGCGAACGAATAGATGCGCCCGGTGACGCCGGCGATGTTCATGAGATTGCCGGCGAAGATGAAGAAGGGCACGGCGAGCAGCGGAAAACTCTCGACGCCGGCGATCATGCGCTGCGCGGCGATGATGTCGGGCGCCACACCGTAGAAGACGAGGTAAAGCAGCGACGAGACGGCCATCGACACGGCGACGGGCACACCGATTAGCATCAGGACGAGAAAGGCACCGATCAAAAGCAGCATCGCCTTACTCCCCCAACCCGTCGAATGCGGCGGGGCGCTCGAGCACCGAGTAGCCGCGGCGAACATTGCCGACGAACACCTGGACCGCGCGAAGCATCATCAGCACGAAGCCGGCGAAGACGGAGTAGAAGACGATGTTGCGCGGCAGGTTGATCGTGACCATCCGCTCGCGGTGGACGATCCCGACATAGCGCCACAGAAGCCAGGACATGTAGGCGAAAAAGCCGATGGTGATCAGGTTCACCGCAAGCGCCAGATAGCGCCCGACCCGCGCCGGCAGATAGTGGTAAAGCACATCGACTTGGATGTGGCGCGACATGCGGGTGCACATCACGGAACCCAGAAACACGACGACGACAAGGCAGTTGATCGCGATCTCTTCGGTCCAGGCATAGCTGTTGTTGAGGACATAGCGGGTGAAGAACTGCAGGAAGACGCAGAGCGACATGCCCCAGAACACGGCGAGCGTCGCCCAGTCCTCGACTGCGTAGCGAGAGAGGTCGACGGGCGCGGTCTCCTCCTCGAAGGCATGCGCCAGTTCTTCGGCTGTCACCGGGTTGTGAATCTCTTCAGTCATCGGCATGGCTCCGGGTTGAACGACCTGCGCTGTCATTGTCCAAACCGGTCCGGACGCATATACGCCGGACCGGTTTGAAGCGATTACTTGATGGCGCGGATCGCCTCCCAATCTGCCTTGCGGTAGCCGAACTCCTCGAACGTCACTTTTTCCGTCACGTTCTTCTCGAAGTCGGCCCGATCGACTTCGGTCACGGTCAGGCCGCGGTCCTTGAAGGTCTGAACGAGGGCCTTCTCGCGATCCACGATGATCTTGGTGGCGCGCGCGGCGGCTTCCTGCATCACTTCGGTGAAGACCGCCTTGTCCGCGTCAGAGAGCTCGGCCCAGCGCGATTTCGACACGATTGTGTTGAGATGGTCGACGATATGACCGGTCAGGACGATGTGCTTCTGCACCTCGTAGAATTTCTTCGCGTCGATCGTCGTCAGCGGGTTTTCCTGTGCCTCGACCGTGCCCTGCTGCAGAGCCAGATAGACCTCGGCGAAGGCGATCGGGGCAGTGTTGGCACCGCAGGCGCGCGGCATTGCGAGGTAGGCCGGCACATCCGGCACCCGGATCTTCAGGCCCGCCATGTCCGCGCATTTCGCGATAGGGCGGTTCGAGGTGGTATGGCGCGTGCCGTAGTAGGTCGTTGCTGTGATGTGATGGCCGGATGCTTCCTCGTAGCCGCCGGTCAGTTCCTTGTATTTGTCGCTTTTCGCGTAAGCGAGCAGGTGGTCGGCATCGCGGAAGGTGAACGGAAAATAGGTCACCCCGATCGGCGGGAATTCGCGCGCCGCGAAGCTTGATCCGGAAATGATGATGTCGACCGTGCCCAGGGTCAGACCCTGATTGATATCGGCTTCCTTGCCGAGTTGGGACGCCGGAAACACGTCGATCGTATAGCGGCCGTCGGTGCGCTTCTTGATTTCTTCTGCTGCCCACAAGGCCTCCGTGTGGAAGGGCTCGGACGTTTCATACACATGCGCCCATTTCAACGCCGTTTGTGCCGAGGCCGAAGCCATGGGCAGAGCGATCGTGGCGATCGCGCAGAGCAGTGCGGTATACCTTGAAAACATCTTCATTCCTCCCTGTGATTGGACCGATGACGGCCGGATCTCCTCCCGGCTGGTTTTATTCCGCAACCTCCATGGTTGCGGGGCTCTCACCGAAATTGCGTGAGAATCGAAGTTGCGACCGACGCAGATGCTCCTGCATCGCCGCCTTTGCCCTTTCCGGATCGCGCGCCGCAATCGCGTCGCGCACCGCGCGATGCTCTACCGCGGCGGCCCGCCATGAGTCCTTGTTCTCGAAATAGCTCGAGAGACGTTCGAAATAGGGGTTCATGCGCTGGTCGAACATCTCGCCGATAAAACGCACCAGCACCGCGTTGCCGAGGATGCCCGCCACCGTCGTATGGAATTCCCGGTCAAGCATGATGGTCGTCGTGGCGGGCAGGCTTATGTCGTCCATCCGGCGCAGCGCATCGTCCAGCAGATCGAGATCGGTCGGCCGAACCTGGAGAGCGGCTTCCGCGGCGATCGCACCTTCGATGAACTCCCGCGCCCGCAGCAGTTCGAACGGGCCTTCATCCGTTTCTGCGGCGAGTATTTCGGCGCGCGGCGGGGCAGTGACGTAGATGCCAGAGCCTACGCGAATGCGTATGCGGCCCTCAACCTCAAGCGCAATCAGCGCTTCACGGACCGTCGGGCGCGAGATCCCCAACTGGTCGGCTAGTTCCCGCTCCGTCGGCAGACGGTCGCCAACGGCAAACTCACCAGAGCCGATCAACTGCCTCAATTGATCGGCGACCTGTCGATAAAGCCGACGCGGCTCAACAGCCTGAATAGGCATCGCTCCCTGCTCCCGAAGTCGCCTTCAATACAACAGGTAAATTGGTCTGGCCAATTGACCTTTAGCTTGTGGGCGGCACGAGTCAAGAGTGATGAGACGTTCATTGCCTCGATGCCAAGCGTCGGCTCATGGCGCTTAGCGGACGTTTCGAGGCAATTCTGCAGGCCCGGCAATGAGCCTCAATGTTAGCAAAAACGGCCGCCGGTGCCCGGCGGCCATTTCTACTTTCAATGCCCAAACGCAAAAGTCGGCGCGATCCGATCCCGCCGCAGCCAGCGCGCCAGAAGCAGCGCGGCCACCACGGCCAGCCCCGTCGACAGGCCGATCCAGATGCCGACGCCATGCAGGCCGAAATGGAAGGCGAGCAGCACGCCGAGCGGCAGGCCGACGCCCCAATAGCCGATCGCGGCATAGATCATCGGCACCTTGGTGTCGTGCAGGCCGCGCAGCATGCCGGCGGCCACCGCCTGGGCGCCGTCGAAGACCTGGAACAGCGCCGCGAAGACGAGGAACGACACGGCAAGTTCGATCACCCTGGCATTGGCCGGATTGCCCAGATCGATGAAGGCGCTGATCAGCGGATGCGGCCACAGGATCATCACCAGCCCCATCAGCGCCATGAACGAGACGCCGATGACAAAGGCGGTCCAGCCGGCGCGCGAGACGCCTTCCGGATTACCGGCGCCATGCGCAAGCCCGACGCGCACCGTCACCGCCTGGTTGAGGCCGAGCGGCACCATGAAGGAGATCGAGGCGATCTGGATGGCGATTGCGTGCGCGGCCAGCGAATCCGCGTCGATCAGGCCCATCAGCAGGGCCGCCGCATTGAAGATCGTCACCTCGAAGGCGAGAATGCCGGCAATCGGCAGGCCGAGCCGCAACAGGCCCTTGAAGCGCGGCCAGTCGGACCGCCAGAAGCGGCCGAACAGACGGTAGCGGCGGAACTTCTTCTCCAGCATCACCACGGCAGCCATGCCGATGAACATCAGCGCTGAGGACAACGAGGTGGCAAGGCCCGACCCGGCAATGCCCATTGCCGGCACGCCGAGATTGCCGAACATGAACACCCAGTTGAAGAAGACGTTGCAGGCGACGGCGACGAAGACGATGACCAGCGCCCAGCCCGGCCGTTCCAGCGCCGAGATGAACGAGCGCAGCACGATATAGAAGTAGAACGGCAGCACCGCCCATTCGAGCCAGCGCAGATAGATGCCGGCCTGACGGGCGAGCGCCGGGTCCTGGCCCATGGCCAATAGAATGCCCTCGCCGTGCCAAAGCACGAGCCAGATCGGGATCGAGATCAGGATCGCCAGCCACAGGCCCTGGCGCACGGTGCGGCGCAGGTCGCGCACCGAATAGCGGCGGCGGCCGAGCTCGGTAGCGATCATCGGCGAGGTCGCCAGCATCAGGCCGAGGCCGAAGATCAGCGGCATGAAATAAAGGTTGGCGCCAAGCGCGCCGCTGGCCAGCGTGTCCGGCCCCAGACGACCCATCATCATGACGTCGGTGGCAGTCATCGCGGTCTGGCCGAGATTGGTCAGCACCATCGGCCAGGCAAGCGCCAGCGTCGCCCTGATTTCCTGACGCCAAAGATTTTCCGGCGCGCGAGCGCCGGCTTCGATCGCAGACATTGTTCCGCTCTTTCCAGCTACGGCACGTCGGCCAGAGCCGGAAGCCGCATGTCAAACGGCAAAACCTTCGGTTTCGCGGCGTTTGCGTCAGCTTCTGGACGAAACGCGACATGAAGGCAAGAGAGGAGGGACGGGAACGGATTGAGCCAGCGACCGGCCCCGATGCTCTAGCGGATCGCGTCCAGCATCCGCCGCTGGCGGTGCATCTCGAGGAAAACCTTGTAGTCGCGCTCGAAACGCCCTGATGATTTCGGGTTCGACGGGCGCGTCCGGCCGCCTTGCTGCATGGCAAGACAGGCCGCGTTGAGGTCGGGAAACAGCCCGGCCGCGGTGGCTGCGATCATGCCGGTGCCGAGCAGCACCGCCTCGTCGGCCAGCGGCTCGATCACCGTGCAGCCGGTGGCGTCGGCATAGAGCTCCATCAGCAGCGGGTTCTTGGTATGGCCGCCGGTGACGTGCAGCGTGTCGATCAGATAACCGTTCTCGTTCAGCGCCTCCAGCACGTGGCGCACGCCGAGCGCGATGCCGACGGCGGTGCGCCAGTAGAGCTTGCACAGGCTGTCGAAGGAGGAGTCCAGCGTCAGCCCGCTGACGACGCCGACGGCATGCGGATCGGCGAGCGGTGAGCGGTTGCCGTGAAAGTCGGGCAGCACATGCAGCCTTGCGGCGAGGTTGTCGCCCTCGGTGGCGCGCAGCTCGGCGACACGCCTGGCGATCTTCGCATGCATGGCGGCATCCGGCTCGCCGCCGGCGCCGTGCCAGCGGATGATGTGGTCGAGCAGGGCGCCGGTCGCCGACTGGCCGCCTTCCGACAGCCACAGCCTGGGCAGTGCCGCGCCGTAATATGGCCCCCAGACGCCGGCGAAGGGCTGCGGATCCGGCGACATCGCCATGACGCAGCTCGACGTGCCGGCGATCAGCGCCAAATGCCGGCCGATATCCTGTTCGTCATCGGCAAAGCCGCCGAGCACGCCAAGCGCGCCGGCATAGGCATCGATGACCCCGGCGCCGACCCGGCATTTCTCGCTCAGCCCAAGTTCGGCCGCCGCTTGCGCCGTCAATCGACCGATATCGGCGCCGACGGGACTGGCCTTTTCCGGCAGGCTGCCGTGCTCGAAAAGATCGTCGAGGCCGACGAGTTCGAAGAAATCGCGCCGCCAGCCTGTCTCCTCATGCGCCAGATAGGTCCATTTGGCGGTCAGCGTGCATTGCGAGCGGGCCAGCGAGCCCGTCGCTTGCCAGGTCAGGAAATCGGTCAGGTCGAATAAATAGCCGGCTTCATTCCACGTCCGCGGCAAATTGCGCTTCAGCCACATCAGCTTCGGCGTCGCCATTTCCGGTGACATGACGCCGCCGATGTAATTCAGCACGGCGTGGCCGCTTGCCGTGCATTCGTCGGCCTCGGCGATGGCGCGGTGGTCGAGCCAGACGATGGTGTCCCAGCGCTTGTCGCCCGTGGTCGAGACGCTGAGCTGGCCGCCTTGCCGGTCGCGCACCACCAGCGAACAGGTGGCATCGAAGGAGATGCCGACAATGTCCTCAGGCTCGACACCGGCTTTTTCGCGGGCAGCACGCACGGCGGTGCAGACAGAAGACCATATGTCGCGCGAATCATGCTCGGCGTGATCGGGCTTCGGCTGGTTCATGGCGATCGGCCGCTCGGCGCGACCGAGCAAGGTGCCTGTGGTGTCGAGAATGCCCGCGCGAGCGCTCCCGGTGCCGACATCGACCGCGCAAACGAACTGTTTCGTCAAGATGCTCTGTCTCTCGCTCCCAGGCCTGCAATCAGATCGGGCAATTGCAGCATGTCAGCGAATATAAAGTCCGGCTCACTCGACGCAAGCCGCGCTTTCAAGGTCGGGTTGCCGGCATGCGAGCCGCCGGTGAAGGCAAACACGCGCATCCCCGCCGCGCGCGCAGCAATGATGCCGGCCGGGCTGTCCTCGACGACGAGACATTTGCGCGGATGGGCCCGCATGCTGGCGGCGGCATGCAGGAACAGATCCGGCGCCGGCTTTCCCTTGGCCACCATGGTGGCACTGAACAGATGCGGTTCCATCAGCCCAAGCAATCCGGTGACGTCGAGCGCGTAGCGGATGCGGTCGAGCGTGCCTGAGGACGCGACACAGAACGGCAGCCCAAGCTTCGGCAGCATCTTCTTGACGCCGGCGATCGGCTTCAGCTCCTCGCGGAATTTGCGCATCAGTTCGACGCGCATCTCGGTCAGGTGCAGGTCTGTGATATCGAGCCCGAAGTCGCGGCCGAGGATCTCGCGCACGCTTTTCATGCTCCTGCCGAGGAAATGCTCGTAGGCGGCATCCTCACTGACGCTGCCGCCGGCGACTTTGACCATGCCGAGCAGCGCCGAGACGGAGAGCGCCTCGCTGTCGACCAGCACGCCATCGCAGTCGAAGATGACCAGTTCAGGCGTCATGGCCGAGAATGGCTCTCAGAGCTTGCCGGCGAGGTAGCGCGTCAGCGTCGCGCGTGCGCCGTTCGCCCACAGCACGTTGAGCGCATGGGCGAAGGCCTCGACAAACGCCGTTGCGCGACCGACATCGCCATAGATGTCCTCCATGGCGAGCCAGGCGGCGGGAGCATCCTTTGCCGCCTTTGCCGTCGCCTGCAGCCGGTCCCAGCTCGGGTCGTTGGGCTCGATGACGGCGCCGCTGTCGGTGGTGCCGAAGCAGTAGCGGCACCACAATGCCGATTCCAGCGCCAGGCCGGCGACGCTCTTTCCGGCCTTCAGCCGGTCGGAGATGGTCGGGATGATGAATTTCGGCTGGCGGTTGGAGCCGTCGAGGCAGAGCCGGCGCACCGTGTCGCCGATCTTGGGATTGGAAAAGCGGCTCTCGATGAGCTGGTAATAATCTTCTAGGACCGTGTCCGGCACCGGCGGCACCGTCGGGATGATTTCGTCCCGTTCGAGCTTGGCCAGGAAACCGCTCACCAGTGGCTCCTGCATCGCCTCATGGACGAAATGGATGTCCATCAGGCCGGCCGGATAGGCAATCGTCGCGTGGCCGCCATTGAGGATGCGGATCTTCATCAATTCATAGGGCGCAACGTCTTTGACGAACTGCACGCCGACCTTTTCCAGTGGCGGCCGGCCGCCGGTGAAATGGTCCTCCAGCACCCATTGCCGGAACGGCTCGCAGAATACCGGCCAATTGTCCTCGAGGCCAAAATCCTTGGCCAGGATGCCGCGTTCGCGGTCCGTGGTGGCCGGCGTGATGCGATCGACCATGCCGTTCGGGAAGGCGACATGCTCGCTGGCCCAGTTCGCCAGATCCTCGTCGATCAAACGGGCCAGGCCGATGACGCCGTCCGAGGTGACATGGCCGTTGTGGGGAATGTTGTCGCACGACATGACCGTGAACGGCACGGTGCCTTCATCGCGCCGCCGCACCAGCCCGGCAAGGATGATGCCGAACACCGTCTTCGGTGTCGCGCCGGGCTGCGCATCGGCGACGATGTCGGGGTGGGTCGGGTTGAACACGCCGGATGCCGGATCGATGAAATAACCGCCCTCGGTGATGGTCAGCGAAACGATCTTGATCGCCGGGTCGGCCAGCCGTTCGATGATGCCGGCCGCATCGCCGGGCATCAGGAAGTCGATCATGGCGCCGGTGACCCGGGCGCTCATATGGCCGCTGTCCTGCTCGACCACCGTGGTCAGCCAGTCCTGCTCTTCCAGTTTGCCGCGGCCGATCTTTTCACCGTCGAACACGCCGGCGCCGATCAGTGCCCAGTCATGGCCGATGCCCGAATTGAACAGATCGTCGAGATAGACGGCCTGATGCGAGCGATGGAAATTGCCGACGCCGAAATGCACGATGCCGGCCTTCAATGTCGCGCGGTCATAGTTCGGCCCGGCGACCTCAGCGGGCAGTTTGGAGAGGTTTGAGGACGAGAGTTTCACGGTCATCTGTTTTACCCTTTGGCCGGATCTAGGCCTTCGTTACGCTCCTCTCCCGGTCGGGGAGAGGATAAGGGGTGGCACTGGCTACGCGCCCGCTGATGTCGGCCTCTGCTCCCCGCGGAGGGACGAGGAGCAGAGGCCGTCCCCCGCCTCAACTCATCCACTGGCCGCCGTCGACATTGTAGGTCTGGGCGACGATGTATTCGGCGTCGCTGCTGGCGAGAAAAACCGCCATGCCGGTGAGGTCCTGCGCCGTGCCCATGCGGCCATACGGCACTGTCTCGCCGACCAGCTTCTTCTTCTCGCCCTTCGGCCGGTTCTCATATTTGGCGAACAGCGAATCGACGTGATCCCAGTGCTCGCCGTCGACGACGCCAGGGGCAATCGCGTTGACGTTGATGCGGTGCTTGATCAGGTCGAGCCCCGCTGACTGTGTCAGCGAAATGACGGCGGCTTTGGTGGCGCAATAGACGCCGACCAGCGCCTCGCCGCGTCGCCCGGCCTGGCTTGCCATGTTGATGATCCTGCCGCCCCGGCCAGCCGCGATCATCGAGCGGGCGGCTGCCTGCAGCATGAACAGCGTGCCAGCGACATTGACGGAAAACAATTTATCGTAGCTTGCCTTGGTGATCTCGACGATCGGTGCCAGATCGAAAAGAGCGGCGTTGTTGATCAGGATATCGAGGCCGCCGGTCTTCGTCTCGACGGCTTTCACCGCCGCCTCGATGGAGGCGAGGTCGGTGACGTCGAGCTTGACCGCATAGGCCCTGCCGCCGATCTCGGCGGCCGTCTTCTGCGCCGCCTCGAGATTGATGTCGGCTATGGCGACGGTGGCGCCTTCGCCGGCATAGGCTTCGGCGAAGGCTCTGCCGATGCCGCGGGCCGAACCTGTGATCAGCGCGGATTTGCCGGCCAGCCGCATGTTCAGATTGCCTTCCCGTCGGCGCCGAAGCGATGCAGCTTGGCCTTGTCGGGCGTTAGATAGATGGTGTCGCCATGATGGACGCCGAGTTCGCCGTCGGCGCGCACCGTCAGCGGACCGACGCCATCGGCCTGGACATGCAGGAAGGTGTCGGAGCCGAGATGCTCGGCGACGCCGACGACCGCCTTCCATTCGCCCGCCGTGGTCGAGATCTCCAGGTGTTCGGGACGGATGCCGATGGTCTTGGCGCCGTTTTTGGCAGCCGGCGCGCCTTCGATCAGGTTCATCTTCGGCGAGCCGATGAAGCCGGCGACGAACAGGTTCTTCGGCGTCTTGTAGAGCTCCATCGGCGAGCCGACCTGCTCGATGTTGCCGGCGTTCAGCACGACGATCTTGTCGGCCATGGTCATGGCTTCGACCTGGTCATGGGTAACGTAGATCATGGTCGTCTTGAGCTGATGGTGCAGCTCGCTGATCTCCAGCCGCATGGTGCCGCGCAGTGCCGCATCGAGATTGGACAGCGGTTCGTCGAACAGGAAGGCGGTCGGCTGACGCACGATGGCGCGGCCGATGGCGACGCGCTGGCGCTGGCCGCCGGAAAGCTGGCCGGGCCGGCGTTCGAGATAGTTCGTCAGGTTGAGCACGCGCGCCGCGTCTCCCACCTTCTTGTCGATCGTCGCCTTGTCCTCGCCGGCCATCTTCAGCGGGAAGCCGATGTTCTTGGCCACCGTCATGTGCGGATAGAGCGCGTAGGACTGGAACACCATGGCGAGCTTGCGCTTGGCCGGTGCCTCGCCGGTGACGTCGCGGCCGTCGATGTTGATGGAGCCGCCGCTGGTGTCCTCGAGCCCGGCGATCAGCCGCAGCAGCGTTGACTTGCCGCAACCCGACGGGCCGACGAAGACGACGAACTCGCCATTCTCGATCACCAGGTCGAGACCGGGGATGATGGACGTCGCTCCGAAGGATTTGGAGACGTTCTTGAGCGTGATATTTCCCATGATTTCCTCCCCGAGGGGTTATTTCTGCCGATTGCTTCGGGCAATTCCGTTACTTCACCGCACCACCAACTATTTGACCGCACCAAATGTCAGGCCGCGCACCAGCTGCTTCTGGCTGAACCAGCCCATGATCAGGATCGGCGCGATGGCCAGTGTCGAGGCGGCCGAAAGCTTGGCCCAGAACAGGCCTTGCGGGCTGGAGAACGAGCTGATGAAGGCGGTCAGCGGTGCTGCTTCCGTCGTCGTCAGCCGGATGGTCCAGAATGCCTCGTTCCAGGCCAGGATGATGTTGAGCAGCATCGTCGAAGCGATGCCCGGCACCGCCATCGGCGTCAGCACATAGACGATCTCGTTCCACAGCGACGCGCCGTCCATGCGCGCCGCTTCCAGGATCTCGCCCGGTATTTCGCGGAAATAGGTGTAGAGCATCCACACCACGATCGGCAGGTTGATCAGCATCAGCATGATCATCAGGCCGATGCGGCTGTCGAGCAGTCCTGTATCGCGGAAGATCAGGTAGATCGGGAACAGCACCGCGACCGCGGGCATCATCTTGGTGGACAGCATCCACATCAAGATGTCCTTGGTCCGCTTGGTCGGCGAGAAGGCCATCGACCATGCCGCCGGTATGGCGACGAGCAGGGCCAGGATGGTCGAGCCGACCGAGAGCAGCACCGAGTTGAAGAAGAACTTGAAGTAGCCGCTCTGCGCCTGGACCTCGGCATAGCTCTCGAACGTTCCCGACGGGATGATGCTGAAGCCCTGGATGGCTTCCTGCTCCGACTTGAACGAGGTGATGATCGTGTAGAGGATCGGGAAGAAGATCAGCAGGGCGACGATCCAGGCGGCAACTGTCGCAATCGTCTTGTGCTGGGTGGTGACTGAGCGTGCCATAGTAGCCTCCCTTACTTGTCCAGGTTCTTGCCGACGGCGCGCATGGCGAAGAAGGCAACGATGTTGGCGAGAATGACGGCGATCACACCGCCGGCGGATGCCTGGCCGATTTTGAACTCCAGCAACGCCTTCTGGTAGACGAGGAAGGGCAGGTTGGTGGAGGCGTATCCCGGGCCGCCATTGGTGGTGACGAGGATCTCGGCATAGACGGAGAGAAGGAAGATCGTCTGGATCAGGATGACGACCGTGATGGCGCGCGACATGTGCGGCAGCGTCAGATAGATGAAGCGGCTGATGAAGCCGGCGCCGTCCATCTCGGCGGCTTCCTTCTGCTCGCCGTCGAGCGACTGCAGCGCGGTCAAGAGAATGAGCGTGGCGAAAGGCAGCCATTGCCAGGCGACGATGATGATGATCGCCAGCATCGGATGCTGCCCGAACCAGTCGATCGGCTGGGCCCCGAAGAAGCGCGCTATGTCGGCGAACACCCCATATTGCGGGTGCATGATCATGTTCTTCCACACCAATGCGGCCACCGGCGGCATGACGAAGAACGGCGAAATGACCAGGATGCGCACGACGCCCTGGCCCCACATCGGCTGATCGATCAGCAGCGCCAGAAGGATACCGCCGATCACCGTGATCAGGAGCACGCTGACCACCAGGGTGAGCGTGTTGAGGATCGATTGCAGGAAGGCCGGGTTGGAATAGAACAGCGCGTAATTCGAGAAGCCGACAAAGCCGTCGCGGACCGGATTGAGCGGGTTGTATTGCTGGAAAGAGAACCAGATGGTGATGACCAGCGGCACAATCATCCAGACGAACAGCAGCACCACGGATGGCGCCATCATGAAACGGGCAAGCGAACGGGTCTGCTGAGTAGCCATGACGGTCACCCTTCACTGGTCAGACGGAATTTTCAAAAGGCGTTAAAGGCGGCCGCCCGAACTGGGAACTCGGGCGGCCGTTGCCGGTCAAGGAGGCGACCGGCAGTCGGCACCGGGAGGAGCCTTACTTGATGTATCCGCCTTCGGTCATTGCCGCGGTGGCAGCGTCCTGGGCCTGCTTCAGCGCGTCGTCGACGCTCGACTGGCCGGCAAGAGCCGCCGAGAAGAGCTGGCCGACCGTGGTGCCAAGACCCTGGAACTCAGGGATGGCGACGAACTGTACGCCGACATAGGGCACCGGCTTGACGGTCGGATGCGTCGGGTCGGCGGCGTTGATGGAGTCCAGCGTCATCTTGGCGAACGGAGCCGCCTTCTGGTACTCGGCGTTGGCATAGAGCGAGGAGCGCGTGCCCGGAGGAACGTTGGCCCAGCCTTCCTTCGAAGCGACCAGTTCGGCGTAGTGCTTGCTGGTCGCCCAGGAGACGAACTTCTGGGCGGCATCGGCCTTCTGCGTGCCGGCGGGGATCGCCAGCGACCATGCCCACAGCCAATTGCCGCGCTTGCCCAGGCCATTGTCGGGTGCCAGCGCATATCCAACCTTGTCGGCGACCTGCGATGCCTTGGGATCGGATACGAAGGACGCAGCGACGGTGGCGTCGATCCACATGCCGCACTTGCCCTGCTGGAACAGCGCCAGGTTTTCGTTGAAGCCGTTGGAGGACGCACCCTCGGGGCCGTCGGCCTTCATCAGGTCGACATAGAACTGCAGCGTGTTCTTCCATTCCGGCTGATCGAACTGCGGCTTCCAGTTCTCGTCGAACCAGCGGGCGCCGAAGGAGTTCGACATGGCGGTCAGGAAGGCCATGTTCTCGCCCCAGCCGGCCTTGCCGCGCAGGCAGACACCGTTCACGCCATTCGCGCGGTCGGTCATCTTGTCGGCGGCCTGCTTGATGAAGTCCCAGGTCGGCGCGTCGGGCATCTTCAGTCCGGCCTTCTCCATCAGGTCCTTGCGGTACATGACGAAGGAGCTTTCGCCGTAGAAGGGCGCGGCATAGAGCTTGCCGTCGACCGAAAGGCCGCCGGCGATGGCGGGGATGATGTCCTTGGCGTCATAGTCGTCGCCGAGCTTGTCGAGCGGCAGCAGCCAGCTCTGCTTGGCCCAGATCGGAACCTCGTAGGTACCGATGGTCATCACGTCGTACTGGCCGCCCTTGGTGGCGATGTCGGTGGTGACGCGCTCGCGCAGCACGTTTTCTTCGAGCGTGACCCAGTTGAGCTGGATGTCCGGGTTCGCCTTGGTGAAGTCGTCGGTCAGCTTTTGCATGCGGACCATATCGCCATTGTTGACGGTGGCGATGGTGATGGATTCGGCGTGTGCGGCGAACGCAAGCGTGCTGGCCGACAACAAGCCCAGGGTGAGCGTGCGAAGTTTCATCAAATTCCTCCCTTGAACCAAGATGAGCATTTGCCTTGGCTTTGGGCAATTACTCACTTGGCGTGAATTATGTCAAGTCGGATTCGATGCTGCAGCGCAGCACCCGGGCGACACCGCAGGCCGGGACGAGCGGAAATTGCCAGGGCGAGAATCATCCCGGCCGGATACAGTGAGGCAGCAGCGGATAGATCTGCGAAAACCAGGTGCAGCCCGAAAGCTTGCCGGTCAGCCGGCGATCTCGGCCAGCAGCCAGTCGCGGAAGGCACGGATCTTCGGCACGTTGCGGCGCGCTTCGGGGTAGACCAGCCAATAGGCATGGCCGTCGTCGCCAACAAGATCGAAAGGCTGGATCAGGCGCCCGTCGGCAAGTTCCGCCTTGAACAGCGCCCTGGTCAGGACCGCGACGCCATGACCGGCGATCGCCGCATTGGCCTCATAGGCCTGCGCGCCCATGCTGCTGCCGGGCCGCTTGGCAAGATCGTGCGAATGCACGCCGGCAGCCTCGAACCATTGCGTCCACCAGATGTCGCCGGGATCGAGGATCGGCAGCCGCAACAGGTCCGCCGGTTCCCTGACGCCGCCGATGCTTGCCGCGAGCTTCGGGCTCAGCATCGGGGTGAAGTCGGCATCGAGCAGCTTGTAGGCTTCCAGCCCCGGCCATTTGCCGCCGCCCGACCGGATGGCGAGGTCGACATCCTCGCGGGCGAAATCCGTCAGCCGGCTCGACGTTTCGAGCCGCACGGCAAGGGAGGGATGAGCGATCTGGAAAGAGCCCAGATGGTGCGCCAGCCAGTTCGAGGCAAAGGTCAGCACCGTCGTGACGCACAGCAATCCATCGGCGCCGCCACGCGCCGCCGCATAGGCCTGGCCGAGAATGGCAAAGGCCTCGCTGACCGCCGGCGCGAGGCGCTGTCCGGCCTCGGTGAGTGCGATCTGGCGCGGCCGGCGCAGGAACAGCGGTGCGCCGACCCGTTCCTCCAGCACCTTGATCTGATAGCTGACCGCTGCCTGCGTCATGGCGAGTTCGCCGGCGGCCTTGGTGAAGGAAAGATGCCGCGCCACCGCTTCGAACACCCGGATCGCCTGCAGCGGCGGAAGCTGTGAAACCTGCCGAGAGCTCAGGTCCGGCATAAAGCCTCCTTATGGGTCCTTATCGACGTTCGATTGGCAAAGGCCGCCGTCAAGACCGACATTCCCAGTCAACCCGTCATTCGGGTTCAGGATAGCGAAGGTTGACGATCATGACCATGGCGCAGCAGAAATGCACTCCCGCTCCGGATCACCGCTGGTTTTCGTGGCTTACGGATGGATTCGGCTGGTTCGCGGTCAAAAAACGGGCACATCTCGACATCAGGGACCTGTCGCCGCATCTGCAGCGCGATCTCGGTTTTCTCGATGGCAATGACCCTTTCGGGCGGCACAGCTAGCGCGGCTGGTTTTATCGCAAATCAGGTGTGGTTCCGGTCAGATGTTGGCCAGCAGGGCGGCGGCGGTCCGTTCATCGGTGATGAGGCCGTTGATCAGCCGCCGGTTCGCGGCCGCCAGGATGCCTGGCAGCTTTCGTTCGCCCATGGCCAGTGCGATGACCAGCGATTTCTCGCGTGACGGAAGCGACGCCGACGACACCCGGTCGTTGGTGATGCCCTCGATCATGCGGCCCTCCCTGTCGAATACCCAGCCGACGATCTCGGCGATGCCGCCGGCCTTCTGCAGCGCCTTCAATTCGCTCTCCGAAATGAAGCCGTCTTCGTAGAGCGGCGCCTTTGGGCCGAGATCGCCGATGCCGATGAAGGTGACGTCGGCCTCGGCGGCAAGCGCAAGCGTCGGCTGGATCATCGGCTGGTTGAGCAGCATCTCGCGCTCCTCCGGCGACGAGGCGATGACCGGCAGCGGCATCGGGAACGAGCGCGCCTTGACCCTGTCGGCCATGGTGAAGATGACGTTGTAGAAGGCTGCCGAGCCGTCCGGCGAGATGTTGCCGGTCAACGACACCACCTTGTGCTGCGGGCATTCCATCGGCGGCAACTGCTCGATCGCCGCCTTCAGCGTGCGCCCGGTGCCGATCGCCATGACGATCGGGGTCGGTGACCGCAACCGCCGCTCGATCTCGGCGGCAGCCGCCTCGGCGATGCCGATCGTGGTCGAGGACGAATTGGGGTCGCTCGGCACCACCTCGACCAGATCGAGCGCAAAGCGCGATCTCAGCCGTGCCGCCAGATCGAGGCAGTTGGCGATCGGATGGTCGACGCGAACCTTGATCAAGCCCTCCGACACCGCCAGCGATACCAGCCGCTGCGCCGTTTGCCGCGAAATGCCGAGCGTCGAAGCGATCTGGTCCTGTGTGTTGCCGGCAACATAATAAAGCCAGCCGGCGCGCGCCGCATCGTCCAGCCTGTTGCTGCCACCATCCTGCCGGCTATTCAAGGTCCTGCCTCCCGAGACCGCCGGTCATGAGAGCGGCCCATGCTCACTTTCGCAGGGAACAGCCTCCTGCGCAATTGTCAATCTCGGGGGCAATTGCTTGCTATTCATCGACGTAAGCACGGCCCAGTTTTTCTTCTCCCACGAAGTCTCTGTCGCCAAAGAGACTTGGCCGCGGCCGCGGCAGGCGGCACGTTCTTCGATCCCGAAGGTTTATCTCCCGGCTCAAACCCTTTAAGGGATGGCAAAAAGGAGCCTCGCATGATGCCGAAAGCGGTTTTCTGGGACATGGACGGCACGCTGGTCGACAGCGAACCGTTGCACGAAGCAGCCCTGGTGGCGGCGATGCGCAATGTCGGCCTTGTCCCGCCGGACGATCTGCATGAGCGCGTGCTCGGCGTCGCCGCCTGGCCGGTCTACGAGATGATGCGCGACGAGTTCGGCCTGGACCTGCCTTTCGACGACTGGATCGTGCGCAAATACGAGCATTATCTGCCGCTGGTGGAGAGCTTGAAGCCGCGCCCCGGCGCGATCGAGATCTTCAACGAGCTTCGTGCAAGAGGCATCCAGCAGGCCGTGGTCTCGAATTCGGACCGGATGATCGTCGACGCCAATCTGAGCATGGTCGGCCTGATCTACCCCGGCATGAAGACGATCAGCCGCAACGATGTGCGCGAAGGCAAGCCGCATGCCGAGCCGTTCCTGCGCGCCGCCTATCTGGCCGATGTCGACCCCGCGCACGCCGTGGCGATCGACGACAGCTGGCCGGGCGCCATGGCGGGACTGGCGGCGGGCATGAAAACGATCTTCTGGCCGGAAAAGCCGATGGAAGGCCCGCCCGGCGCTATCGTCATCAACAGCACCGAGGAATTGCGGACTGAACTGGGGCTTTAAGCTTGGGGAAAGTGGGTGGCTCTTCCTGCGACGTCGATGATTGGCGAAACCGGCGAATAAGAGCTGTCCAGCCGATAGATGGGTAACAGTTTGAACCGGATACATAGGTAACAGTTTTCCCCCTTATGATGGGTTCGCGGCAGCGCCAAGCGGTTGGGTTGGCGCGGCGCTGCGGCGAAC